>CAYNXM010000337.1:0-8823 GCA_964401105.1 uncultured Lyngbya sp.
GTGCGGGCAATATAATCTGATGGAGTGAGAGGCTATATTGGCTATATGTAACAGACTTCAGAGAAGCGGAAAGTTGTCCCCGCCGGAGCGAGGATGACAGGTGTCGGCTGACCTCCCGCCAAACTTTTCAAGAAAAAAATGTCCTAACTTATTCCCGTAGCGCTATACAAGTGATGGCAATGGGTACAGGATACCAAGACATCCGTTGGACTCGGCGACCCACCCCATTGACTTGACAGACTTTGCCTTCATTTGCCATTGCTTTATTCAGTGTTGTCCCACTATTCCAAATCCCTCGCCAACGAGAATCTCGGATTTCATATTCTTGAATGGGGTCACCCGTGATGGGATGGGAAACAAACAAACGATACCGTGAAATCCCTTTTTCTCGAAAGTCCTGAACGACCTTAATTTCACCTTCTGTAACGGATATTTCCCCATAACCAATCAGGTGTGGAAAAATGATTGAGACTGCGATTGTACTAATGAATAGAGTAGATAAGAACCCTCCTGAAATTAATAGTAAAACTAAATTCTTATTTTTGCGTGATCTCTTATATCTTCCCATTGACTAAAGTCCTCAATTGATTGGGTTAAATCATCGTTTTTTTACTGAATACACATCCTTAAAAGCCAGCATCACAACTTCCAGAATCACCGCCACTACTACTACTGAAGTCACTGCTACTGCTTGAACAACTCTCGCCGGAATAGCTATTATTACTCGACCCACCATCATTATTCGGGGTGGAGTCATAACTCCAAAATATGTTAGTGGAATTGTGACTATTGTAACCCGTTGAACTTGATTTTTTACCTCGACGAATGTTAGATTTTCCAGGTTTATTGCCACCCCCAATAATAGAGGCAAGGGCAACACAGACGATTAAAATAGAGAAAAGCCAAGCCATAAAACCATACCTCTAACCTTCTGTTGAGGATCTACAGCTTGGGATTTTGACATTTCGGAATTCTGAGAATTAGGTATTTTGATCTCCCTTAATAGACTTTACTTTGTCCCGAACCAATTCTCGAAAAGCGTTCTCAGCTTCAATTTCATCCTGTTGCGCCTGCTGAAGAAAGCGATATAAATCCTCTTTTTTAACCCAAGAAAATGTCGGGCTACAATCGCACTCCTGATAAGTATTTTCCGGCACTTGCAATTGATAAATCAACCATTCTTGCCCATTATATCGCCAAAACTCGGGAACACCGATGGCTGCATAAAGCTGATTTTTACTAATATCAGTGTGTGTAATATCAACTTCAACAACTAAATCCGGAGGTGGGTCTTTTGCTAAGTTAATCTTGCGACTTGCAACGAGGGATTGATGTTGAATATAATAAGCATTATCAGGTTCAGCCCCTCGATTTAAATCTTCTCGATCTAGAGTGGTAGAACCCATCGATTTAAGTTTTAGACCCATTTCTCCAACTAAAATTCGGATGAAAAGTCCGATTAATTCGCAGGCAAATTCATGATATTCTAGAGGTATTGTAATTTCTAAGATTCCACGATCATAAGTTAATCGGGCTGCGCGACTCTGTGGTAAGGCATGGAGAATCTGTTGATAAGCTTCCCATGTCAAACCATGCAGAGTTACACGCTTTTCACCAGATTGCTGACTTACTTTTGAGGCTGTGGTTACAACCATTGTGTTATCCTTTTTTCTGACTTTTGTCTGTTTTTATAGTACTTAAAAACTCATGATATCCAGTAGAGGATGCAAGTATTAAATTGCAGAATTTTCAGTTATTCTTTAATTCTATTTCCTGTTTCAATCTCAAACCAATGCATTTGTTGAGGTGATAATACTAATTTGATTACTTCTCCTTCCCAGGTTTGGTCAGCAGGGACCATTAGCCTTAGGGTTTGTTCTGAGTCATTCACTCTCACACTCAATAGCTTTTCTTTGCCTAAATCTTCAATTAAGAAAATTTTTCCTTCAACTGTATTCTCATCCTCTATAGTTGCTAATTTAATATCTTCGGGTCTAATTCCTAAAGTAATCGTTCCTTTTTTCAGGCTTTCTCTTAACTGGGGAGATTGGGGTAAAGGAATTCTATAATTACCTAAAACAGCACTCTGATTTTCTATTTTTAGTGGTAGTAAATTCATCTGTGGACTGCCTACAAACCCAGCAACAAATTGATTGGCAGGAGTCATATAAATTTCATGGGGTGAAGCCAATTGTTGTAAATATCCATCATATAAAATAGCGATTTTACTAGAAAGGGTCATGGCTTCTGTTTGGTCATGGGTGACATAAACCACCGGCTTTTGTTGGGTATTAAATAGTTGTTTTAAATCCGCCCGCACCTGTTCTCTTAATAATGCATCTAAATTACTTAAGGGTTCATCTAATAGAAAAACATCCGGTTCTCTGACTAACGAACGGGCTAAAGCTACCCGTTGTCGTTGTCCGCCTGAAAGTTGACCGGGTTTGCGACTCAATAAGTTTTCTAAGCCTAATTTATAAGCCACTTGATTCACCCGTTGTTGAATCTCTTCTTGAGGAATTTTTCGCAATTTCAAAGCCGCAGAAATATTATCAAAAACTGTCATGTGAGGATAAAGGGCGTAGCTTTGAAACACCATGGCAATATTACGTTTTCCAGGGGGAATTGAAGTCACATTTTGTCCCCCAATTTTAACCGTTCCCTTAGTCGGTTGTTCGAGTCCGGCTATGAGTCGTAATAAAGTCGATTTACCGCAGCCAGAGGGGCCGAGGAGGGTGAGAAATTCCCCATCTTCTACCTCCAGAGTCATATCTTTAACGGGGACAATTTGATGTCCAAATTGTTTACGGATATTGTTTAATTCCAGTTTAGCCATGATATTATTATGATAATTGCTATTAATTTAATTAACCTTTTACTGCCCCGGCAGTAATTCCTTGAACAATTCGTCGTTGGAATAAAAGAACTAAAATGACTAAGGGTAAAGTCCCTGCCACGGTAGCGGCTGCAATGGGGCCGTAGGGGATTTCATAGACTGAACTTCCCCCTATTTGCGCTACTGCTACCGGAATGGTATAAAGGGATTCACGAGTAATAAAGGTTAGGGCAAAAATAAATTCATTCCAAGCAAAAATAAAGGTAAGAATCCCAGTGGTTACTAAGGCGGGAACCGTCATTGGTAAAACAATGTACCACAGCATCGATAAAGTTGTATAGCCGTCAATTTTGGCAGAATCTTCTAAGTCTTTCGGGAGTTGTTGAAAGAAGCTTCTCAAAATTAATAACGTTAAAGGTAAATTGATGGCTGTATAAGGAACAATTAAGGCGATGTAGTTGTTTCCTAAATTTAAGGATTTTACAACTTCTAATAACCCGAGAAATAGTAAAACGTAAGGAAATAAACTGACGATTAAAACAAAAGACAAAATAATGTTTTCTCCGGGCAGTTTTAACCGAGCCAAAGTATAGGCAGCGGGTGCACCAATGGCTAAACAAAGTGCTGTTGAAGTGAAGGAAACAAAGGCGCTATTCAATACATACCTTAGAAAAGTTAGACCTAATTGAGCATAATGATTAAGGGTGAGTTGATTGAAACTGGGGAAATAAATCGTAGGAATTGCTTGAATTGCATTATTGGTTTTAAAAGAAGTGAGTAACTGCCACAAAACAGGCGCTAAACAAAATATAATTGTTAAAATTACCCCGATCCAGAGTATGATTGGTGTGGGTTTTCTACCTGGGGAAGTACCAGCCATTCTATTTTCCTCCAACTACATTAACTCGACTTTTTGATAATACAAAGGCTGCGATCGCCACTGCTAAAATTAATAGCAAAAATGTTACTACAACTAAAGCTGCCCCATAGCCAAAATCTAGATAACGCCTCACCGTGGCGTAGATATAGATAGAAACCATTTCTGTTGACCCAGCCGGCCCCCCACCTGTCATCACTTGTACTAGGTCAAAAATGCCAAATGCTTGGGCAAATCGAAACAGTAAAGCAATAATAATTTGAGGCATTAATAGGGGAATTGTAATCTGGCGAAAACTTTGTAATGGGGTAGCCCCATCAATACTATGGGCTTCGTATAAATCCTGGGAAATTGATTGTAATCCTGCTAATAAAATTATGGCAAAAAACGGGGTTGTTTTCCAAACATCGGCAACAATTAAGGCGAACATTGCACGAGTGGGATCCCCTAACCAAGTGATATTTTCTCCCATAAACCCAAGGCGTTGAATTAAGTCATTCACCACCCCATATTGACCGTTAAAAATCCATGCCCAACCTAACCCCATCACCGCCGTGGGTAATGCCCATGGAATGAGTGCTGCTGTCCGCACAAACCCCCGTCCGCGAAAGCTTTGATTCAGGACTAAAGCAATACTCATCCCAATCGCTAATTCTATTGTAATAGCAATCAGGGTAAAGACAGAAGTATTCCATAAACTCTGCCAAAATCGACCATCTCCCAGAAGTCGTTGATAATTATTAAATCCTGAAAAAACGGGTTGTAATTGAGTGCCTAAGTTTTCTGTATATAAACTCAGTAAAAACGCCCGAAGAATCGGATAAACAAACACTAATATTAGTAAAATAAAAGCGGGGGCAATTAATAACCAACCCGTAAATTGTTCTCGTTGAGCAATAGTTTTTGTTTTCATCATGTTCAAGACTGAATTTCGAGCAAGGTTCGAGTTTCCTGGGCAGCGGCTTTCATCGCAGTTTGGGGTGTTTTCTTTCCGGTTAAGGCAGCACTGAGATAACGTTGAAGAATATCAGAGGCTTGAGCATATTGAGGAATGGGAGGACGAAGAACAGCATTTTCAATTACATTGAATAAACTGGGAAAATGAGGATATTTAGCGACTAATTCCGCATCAGTAAATAGGGCTTCTCTTGCTGGAATATAGCCTGTTTTTAAGAAGAATTGACGTTGAACATCAACCTGATTAAAGTATTGAATTACTTCCCAAGCAGCCTCCGGATGAGGAGAACTTTTCGAGATACCAAAACCCCATCCCCCTAAACAAGCACCACTATTTAAACTGGGGATATGTAGCATGGGTTTAATGGCAAACTGACCGGCAATTTGTGACTCACTGTCACTGGCTAAGGCATAAACATAAGGCCAGTTTCGTAAAAAAGCAACCTGACCACTTTGAAATAGTAAGCGGGTTTCTTCTTCTGAATAAGTGGTAACATCTTCAGGAGAAATCCCTTCTGTAATGGTTTGACGCAAAAATTCAACTGCTTGAATAGCCTCAGGTTTATCGAGTCCAACCGCTTGAGTATCTGGGTTAATCCAAAATCCGCCATACCCTTCTAATATTTCAACAAACATGGCAGATAAACCTTCATATTGTTTTCCTTGCCAAACATAACCCCATGGGATTAAATCTTGCTGTTGTAAAGTTTTAGAAATTTGGATTAAATCTTGAAAGGTTTCTGGTGGATTTGCCCCAATTTTGTTTAATAAATCAGTACGATAATACAGCATCCCCCCATCCGTATTAAAGGGCATCCGATAGAGTTTTCCGTTATAGCTTCCCCCTTGAATCACACTTTCAAGATAAGGTTTAAGCTGGTCAGAATTCACCCAGGTCGATAAATCCCTTAACCATCCAGCAGCGGCAAATTTTTGCACCCAGACGATATCCATATACACTAAATCGTAGGGAGAATCGCCCAGTAAAAAAGCAGAAGTATATAAGTCTTCCACTAAATTTGTATTGACTGGACCTGTAACAATTTCTAAATTAATTTTAGGGTGTTTTTGGTTAAACGCTTCTACATAAGGTTGGAAATCACGGGCTTCGGCTGCTTGAACTAAATATCGAACCGTAACAGGTTGTTGACTGAATGCAGCCCAACTCATCAATAGGATGACACTGATCGTACTGACAAGCATTAATCCCCATAAACGCAACAATTTTCTGGGAAATTGAGAGAATACTTGAAGGAAACTAAATCGTTTTTTCAAATTACATCGATGATTCACTAATCTTTTATATTTAGGGTTTTATTAATAAATTAATTATAAAAAACAATTATAACAGGTGACAATAAATTTTCAGATTACTTAATATCAAGTTTGATTTCGATTGATTTCAGACACGGATCACAAGCTTCCTACAGCAGGAAGGTCATAGGCTGTCACGCTTTGATATTGCCTGTCTCAACAGATAGAGTTAGAATGAGATCCCCTCACCATCAGCCACGGTGGCAAGGGATAAAGTGTCCTAACCGTAGGACATACTGCTATAGTTGATCGGATCATTCTGATCGAGATCACACAATGATCCGATCTGGATCATCCTCAATAGAGGTATAAACTCACTGATATTGCTTGAGGATATCACCGTTGAACCTGTTGATCGTCACTGCATATTCTCTGACAAACTGGCATGATTAAAATAGAGACTTAAAACACAACTTGACAGTTAACGATTAACACTATTAACGACTTGGAGAAAAGCGATGTTTGCCACTTTACAACCGACTAAAATATTTTTGAAATCGGATGGTTCTTTACAAGTTTTGCCTTTATCTACAAAATTTGGACAAATACAGTTAAGAGAGATTTGTCAATTGGCACAAGAGCAAAATTGGCAAGCTGAACCCATAGAACATATTATTGATCGGGCGAGAACAATGATTGATTCAAACTGTGCCACTCCTAAAGAATATGCGTTAATTGAATTAGAGTCACAAAATCAAATTGAACTTCTAAATGGGATTGAATATTGGGTTGCTAACCTCAACGATACAACTGCTGCAATCATTCACTTAAATACTGAGACTAAATCCATTGAAGTGATGGTGACCAACTTACAAGAATTTACGCCGATTATTCACTGTGGCTCAGTCATGACTTTAGAACAACTTAAAAATTTGACTCGTGCACATTGTGAGGAAAGAGTCCTCAAAGAATATCAAGTTTCTTAATATAACAGTAATAGATGACGAGGAGATATGATGAGGATTTCAGAATAAAATTGGCATTTTTAGAAGTATTCTCACTGACTTAAATTAAAACAGTGACTCAATCACATTTCATCCCAGACTCTTTTTATAATTGACCCATTCCTTGGCCCGCTAACCATCCAGTCGTCCAAGCGTTTTGAAAGTTAAATCCTCCAGTAATTCCATCAATATCAAGGATTTCTCCCGCAAAATATAGTCCTCGACAACAGCGACTCTCCATCGTCTTAAAATTAACTTGTTTTAAACTCACGCCACCACAGGTAACAAATTCTTCTTTGAAGATACCTTTTCCCAGAATTTTATATTGACCTTGCGTCAGTTCTTGAATAAATTGATGCAGTTGTTTTTTTGAGAGTTCTGCCCATTTTTGTTGAGATTGAATTCCAATAGATTCTACTAATTTTTGCCAGAAACGCCGAGGAATTTCTACGGGGCAATAAGTCGCGATCGTTTTTTTAGGATATTGGGATTTTGTATTGAGTAAAAGCTGTCTTAATTCTTCAGAATTCATTTGGGGCAACCAGTTAATTTTTAACGGCGTTTGATAACTACATTCCTGTAAAAATCGAGCACCCCAAGCCGATAATTTTAACACCGCAGGCCCACTCAAACCCCAGTGAGTGATTAATACAGGCCCGGTTTGTTCTAGTTTACCTAAAGGCAGTTGAACTTGTGCTGTTGTTACCGCCACTCCCGCTAAATCTTGTAGTCGTTTATCTTTAATTTTAAAAGTAAATAATGAAGGGACAGGAGGAATAATTTTGTGTCCCAATTTTTTAGCCAATTGATACCCAATAGGTTGACTACCGGTGGCAAGAAGTAAGCGATCGCCTGTTAACTGTTCTCCAGATTTTAATATCACTTGAAATTGAGGTTTTTCCTCAGCGCCGATAAACTGAATATCACTCACTTTTGCTTCTGTTTTAAGTTGAACCTTGCCTCTTTCTGCTGCCTGCATTAAACAGTTAACAATAGTGGCTGAATTATCTGTTGTGGGAAACATTCGGCCATCAGCTTCTGTTTTGAGGTTGACCCCTCGACGAGTAAACCAATCTACCGTATCTTTGGCTTGAAACCGAGTAAATGCCCCCCGCAAAGCTTTACCACCGCGAGGATAATAACGGGTTAGTTGTAGGGAGTCAAAACAGGCGTGGGTAACATTACAGCGTCCTCCCCCCGAAATCCTAACTTTAGTTAAAGGGTCTCGTCCGGCTTCCAGGAGAATGACACGGGTGTGAGGATGGGCGGCGGCACAAGCGATCGCCCCAAAAAATCCGGCTGCCCCACCTCCAACGACAATAACAGTTAAACTCATACCAATTTTAGGTTTAAATACAATAGTAATTGTGCCCTCTAATTTCTCCGAAATACAGCGTAACGTAGTCGCAACTTTGGAGAAACCTTCCAAGTCTCCTTTTGAGATATCCTTATAGAGCACTGGGCTGCAAGAATAGAGTATATAATTAGGGTTGCTATCACCAAACCACTCTGTCCTAGCTTTGGGTTACTAAGAGTTAATAAATCTCTTCATATATTATCTCTCTTAACCTATTTTTATAGAATCAAGTTTTACCCTTTAGCAAAACCTCAAATTTTGGGAAAACTAAACTTAGCTTAGCCCCAGAAACTGCTTCAAAACCAGATGACGGTTTAAGAAGTGAGTTAATCAATTAACTGTAAGCATCTTAACGTTGGGCTACTATCACTCTTTCACAATCTCTCTCTAAAATTCCAACTCAAAAAACCACTGCATTTCTCCCTTGCCCTCCGGAGTTTAATATCATGACCTTTTCCACACTTCAAATTGACGGCTATAATATTCTCGAAAACATTCATGAAGGTTTAAAATCCCTAGTATTTCGCGCCCAACGCAA
>CAYNXM010000338.1:0-3576 GCA_964401105.1 uncultured Lyngbya sp.
TAGCCTTAAAAAGGAAGATTCAATTGAAGCTTTCATCCCCTTGGTTCCTGCTAGTCCTTCATTAGTATCTGAGTGGGTTAAAGCAATCAAACACACATCACTTTTCCGTACATCCGAACACCAGCTTTTAACGAATTTCTGTGATTTATCGCTGTCGGGTAACGAGTCTTTGTATTGGGTAACTTCATCAAATAAAAATGTCAGTCTTTGTCCTGACCCGTTCGTATTATCGACAGCATCAAAGTAATCATCAATACCCTGGTCAATGTCTCCATAGTTTTTGTGATGCCCTTTAACTGTCCAGCTTTCCGGCCAGCCGTTTTTCTCAGCATGGGGGTCATGAATGGCGACGTTATGCTGCCATAAAAGCTGACGAATCCCACAGACGAATTTGCTGAATGAGGTTTTTCCTGAACCCTGGTCGCCGATGATCATAAGCAGGCGGGAGAGGCAAACAATCCGCAGCCAATAATAGCGTGGGGAGTCCAGCAAGGCAATTAGCTCTTCAACAGTACTGAAACCATTACGCTCTATAGCTTTGGTAATAATCTCATCCTCTGATAGAGTCGGCTTTTCGTGCTGTCGTGTGCTGTCGTGTGCTGTCGTTGGAATTTTCTCAAGTTGCCCTGACAGCACATCAGCCAATCTTTCGCGGGGCGTGACGTTAGTCGTAGGATGAATCCCAGGCATCTTGGCTAAAGCTTGGGGAGAATCAGTTGATGGTTCTAGTTGTGACTCCAGGACTTGGGCAGGCATTGAGGAAGAAGGTAGGGGAGGCGTTGAGGGTGAGGGTAAGGGAGCCGTTTGAGATATAGGCTGTCCGACAAGCGGAGGAGAGTCTGACTTAGAGGGTTTGGGAGGATTGTTAGGGGCTTGATGTGACGGGTACGGTACTTCAATTCGGGCTTGTTCATGTGAGAGATAAGCCGCAATAGTCGCTCTATCAAGATGTTCTGAGGCTCCAAAACGCCGCAGAATAGACCGTTGCTCCTGTTGTTCGAGGTAATCATGATAGCGGTCAGCTTCATCACAAGCAATTGAACTTGCCAGCGCTACGAACCCGCTAAGCAGACTGAGTCCGGAAAGCGAGAGAGTTGCAATGGATTTATTGCGGTTTCCCACCGGATTGCCAATAACGGCGATCGCAACAATACACGTAAAGCCTCCAAGTAGCGCCCCGATAGAGATGGTTTTAAGAACAACAATATTGGCACATTTAACCCGCCGGGGTAGCAGGTTATAGAGATTATCAACCTCAACCATTTTTACCTCCAGTTGAGTTTTTAGTAATTAGTTTTTAGTAATTAGTAATTAGTTTTTAGTAATTAGTGGTTAGTAATTAGTGATTAGTCATTAGTAATTAGTGATTGGTTATTAGTAATTAGTCATTAGTGATTGGTCATTAGTGATTGGTTATTAGTAATTAGTTTTTAGTTTTTGGTTTAAAGATTTCTTGACTAATATAGCGCTACGCTCTCTTAGAACAGGCACTCCTGCTACAGGCAACAGTAGATAGTGAAAGGGTTTCATAACAATGGAGATGTCAATCGCGCGCTTTGCGTAGCGCTATAACTAATTACTAGCTACTAATAACTAACGACTAACAACTAATAACTCTTCTACTAACAACTAACAACTAACAACTAACAACTAGAATTACCGACTATTCACGGCGGTGAGCTATTCCCTTTAGTTGGCGAGGAATTGAACAAAAACAGGAAGATTAGGTCGGCGATAAGGGCAATGGTAGTCGCCAGGATTTTGACGTAGATATAGCGCTCAATCAGCCACAGCCCAAAGAACAAGCTGAAAACAGCACCACCGATTTTGGCAAGACGTTCGCGCAAGTGTTTGTTAGTTTGACTGGCAGAAAGCTGCTCCGGGATTTCCCGAAACAGTTCATAGTAGAGTGCTAGAAGGCTTATAATAATACCCAGCACAATTGCAAAGCCGCGCAACCCCTCAAACAAGGCGGCGGATAGTACCAGGTTTAGGGTGGCGCTGCTGTAAACGAGAAATTGGGCAAAAGGGTTCAAATTCAGTTTGAGGGGCATTGGCAATTAGGGAATGTTGCTAGAAGTTAGCGGTTACATTGCGTTCTAGAGTCATAATTTGAGCGATCGCTCCATTGCAGCCTTGAATATTCTGTGAATGGGATTGTCGTAGCTTGTGATACTCAACGGCTTGTTGATTGAGATAGGTTTCAGTGGTTTCATTGGCTTTCACCCGTTGCATTTCGCGATCGCTATCATGCTGTGCAACTTTCTGGAAAAGTTGATGGCGTTTTGTACCAATCTCTTGGATATTCTCGTAACTTTTATAGGCTTTTTGGGTGGCTTCCCAGTTTGCTGTTTCCGTCTCTTCAACGTGTTTGAGAGCGGCTGCTTCAACTGGGGTGAATGCACGGGCATACTGTAGATGCGGTATAGAGGCGTTATAGCTGTAACCGGGGCGGTTGTAAGGTGTAATTGCATCTGTCGTAGTACGCTGTAAGGCACGGTTGACGTTGCCACCACACCCACTGGAGTTGGCATGAACAGCGCTACCGCCAGTCATTTTAACGAGTGCGGATGTGAGTTTTTGAAATTGATTCATATCGTGATTCTCCATTGTAAGGTACACAAGACGCATGATTTTTAGTATTTAGTTTTTAGTATTTAGTTTTTAGTATTTAGACAACAGCTTGACAACTAACGACTAAAAACTAATAGTTAACAACTAAGAACTAATAACTCTTCAACTAACAACTAACAACTAATAACTAATAACTAATTTAACTAAGTCGTAATCCGGAGGTGAACGGAGGCTGGCAATGGCGAGGGTGGGCTGCGGCTGGTGAGCGATGAGAATAAAAAAAGGCATAAGTTAGGGTGAAAGATAGTCAGAAAAGATGTCTTTGCAACCATCTCCACCGTTATTTTGTAGACAGCGTTCGTATTGTGTGAAAGCACCGGAATTGAGTAGAATCTCTAAGGCGTGTTGTGGGGTAAAATACGCCTCCGAAGCATAACGCCCTAGAAGTAGGATTAAAACCAGGGCAATCAGTCCGCCTATCCAATTGATAATCAGGCGAACGGTGGAACCTTGATGTGTAGGTTGTTCGGGCGGCATTCCATTGGGAAGAGGTGGGTACATTATCTTTTTTTGTTAGCAATGATTAGGAATGACATAATAGCCCCACCCAGGAAGCCAAAGGCATGGCCCTCCCAGCTCACACCTCGTTCAACAGTGGGGAGCATTCCCGGTAGAATACCTGTGAACAGGGCGATTGTGAGTCCGGTGATGATGCCGTAGAATATGGTTGGCATCCAGATACAGCAAAAGATGGCAAAGCCAATTAAGCCGAACACTAAGCCGGATGCGCCAACATGAACGGAATTCGGCGCACCCACAAGCCAGATGCCACCCCCTGCAATTAGACAAATGCCCCAGAATATCCAGCCGAAACGTCCAGGACAGGCGGTGATGACGAGAATAGCACTGGGGATATAGCCTATTGTGTTGCCCACTAGATGTTTCATGTCCCCGTGTAAGAAGGCATGGGCAACGATACCAATGAAAGCCATCAACCCTTGC
>CAYNXM010000339.1:0-27200 GCA_964401105.1 uncultured Lyngbya sp.
TGACTCCATTTTGGGGGTGTGGTTCTTTTCTTTTGAGGTAACAGAGGTTTAATAATTTCCCATTCCCCATCTGTCAAACTACTCTCGTTGGCATTTTTGATTCATTATACTCTCTCCGAAAGATCTCAAATGGGTTCTATATATGCTGAGAGTAGAGACGTTCCATGGAACGTCTCTACAGGAGTGGGGAGTGGGGAGCGCGGAAGGCGGTCAAAAAATCGCTATGATACTTCATCAGATTTTTATGATGATTAATTATCCGGATTTGATATCAAATGTTTATTGGGCTGTCTTGACGGGTTGGCTAACGCGCGCGCATTTTCCTATCTGAAATCTCCTGAAAATGCATAGAATAAACTATTTGTCAAGTCAGTCCCACAAAGCTTGATTGAGGATCGGATAAAATTCATTCATTTGCAACGATGAGATAGAGGTGAAATTTTCAGAAGATTCTCGGAAAGTTGGCTACGCACGGAAAGTTGGCTATCGACGGGTTGGCTAGCGCCAAACATTTCCCGTCACGCCAAACATTTTCCTAACGCCAAACATTTTCCGTTACGATTTTTCTAGGTTTGAGGACTATAGAATTTGATGTAGCCATACACCCCCTTGGATTATTAGAATATCATAAAGCCTGAGACTCGGAAAGTTGGCTATTTTGACGGGTTGGGCTATCGACGGGTTGGCTATCTTGACGGGTTGGCGCGCGCGCCAAACATTTCCCGTCACGCCAAACATTTCCCGTCACGCCCAAACATTTCCCGTCTCGCCAAACATTTTCCTTAACGCAATCTCGTTACTTATCGAGAATAATTCTCAGTCTAAATTTATCTAAATTCGAGGCATTGATATAAATTATAAATTATAAATGTAAATTTAATAATATAGAATTATTTAAGCCCCATGAGTCAGGCATTTTTGATGGATTATCCCTATAGCTGTCAAACTCGGAGAAATGGGGGTCAAACCCTGATTGTCTAGTTAGGTGTCGTTGGCTGTAATAACGGAATTTCGTCATCGTTTCGGAAAGTGACAGCTATAGGGATAGCAATTATGCGCCGACAAATTAAACAAAAAGAACATAAAATTACAGTGTCTCTGGATCAATATTTAACTCCCGTAATTTAGCCGCTAATCGTTGATTTCGTTCCTGTTCTGCTTCGATCGGTTTCAGATTGAAGATTTTCTAAATCTTTAGCAATCGTCATTGTCTCCTCCTATTTAATACTTTCTAGTATAATTGATTAATATTAAGCGACTACTTCAAGTACTGCCGAAAGCACTGCCATTGTAGAAGTGGCATAGGGAACAGAATCACCAGAAATTCCTTGTGAAATTCTGCCATCATCTCCACTTCTTGTACTGTTAGCAACATCTATAAGTAAACTATCAATTACGCCTAAAGATTCCCCTGTTCTAAGACCTCCTAACCGACCCTTAGATTGTCCTCGACTGGCTGCAATTTGTTGTAAGGCTTTGAGGGTATTTCGTAAGGGTTCTTGACTGGCTAAAATCATAATTTCTGGAAAGCCTGATGTTCCGGTTACCTCAAGGGTTGATTCTCCTGGACGCGGCAATTCTAAGCTTTCTCCGGGGTTAAAAGCTTCTGTTTCGGGTGCAATCCAGTCTGTGGGATAAAATGGTTCCATCCCGCCTTGAGCACTAATGAGTAAAATAGCAAGGTGAAGGGGTTGACTACTTTTGTTGGTGACTGCAACCGTGATTTGAGTTCCTGAACGGAATTGAACGGGAACGCTTGCGGCTTTAGTTTCATCAAGTCCTCGACTGGCGACCTCTAATACCTGTCCACCGCCAGACACTTCGGCTTTCACTTCCAGGGGCGAACCCTGACCCGCATTCAATAATTGTCCTAAAATTTGATTGGCTAATAATCGTCGTAATCTAGGCTGTAATCGATAGATGGCTTTGAGAATCGGTTCTTCTAACCGTCCAAAAGAAGCCGTATCGGGCGTTAAATCGGCTTGAAACAGTCCAATACTACTGACGGGGGGAAGTTCCATATCAGGATTAATTTCGGCTTGTTGCTGTTGATATTCTTCGGTGAATCGTCCTAAAAAATATCCACTCTCGGAGAGTTGATTTTTAGAGACTAACTCAATCCTTTGATTCGATTGATTCGATTGTAATTCAGTATTTGCTGTGGTTAAATCAGCCCCTAAGGATTCATCTAAAGCCAGTTGCAGTTTGGGATTAGCGGGAATTCCTACTATTTTTTCTCGCAATAGCCGACCTTCTTTAATAGCTGAAGTATCTCCAGAAACTTGTTTGCCACTACCAACTAAACCTTCTACTCGCGATGTTTGTTCAATTTCTGCTACCACCTGTCCCGACTCATCCAGGACTGAGTAAACAACACCTTTCCCCGAACTTTTAAGATTTTGAGATGCTACACCCCCTAACCAAAACTCAATGGTTTCTCCCCTAACTTTTATAATTACAGCCTCAGCAGATGGCGTTTGCAACTCTAGAAAAAATAACGGTTGTTGATTAAAATCACTTCCCGGTTGATATTCAAATGTTGGAATTTGGGCAGTTGTGTGATTTTTTGACCGGGCTAAACTATTGGTACTCCGTCTGAGATTAATATAAACTGATTCAGCAGTTTGTGTAGAGGTCAATTGCCAGAGATAACGAGTTAATAAATAAGTAAAAGCGCCTGCATAAAACGTACCAAAATTAGCATCAATAGCTTCCTGAGTTCGTCCAGCAGAACCTAACGCTACTCCTTTCGCAATACCAGTTTGTCGTCGTTTAATCAATTCATCTTCAGACCAACCCAATTTAGAAAGTTGTTGTTGTTGGAATTCAAGTTCTGTTTCACTGGGTATCAAAGTTTGACCATTTCTGGTGAGTCGCGCTGCCCGAACTACAATATTTCCTCGGGTTCCTCCACCGGAATGACAGCTATCTAAAATCATAGTAAATTTATCTGTCTTCACTCGACTTGTTAATAAAAATAGGGTTTTTCCCATCAGATGAGATACAGGAATTTCTGGGTTATCTGAATTGATGGGTGCAACGTTTTGAGGAACAATTGTACCGTTATATTGGCAGCTATTATTTGTGCTATTTTCCTGCCGACATTCTTCTAAATTCAAAGGAGATGAATCTTTAACGAGGCTGCCATGTCCAGAATAGTGAAAGACTACAACATCCCCAGGCTTAGCTTGTTCGATTAAATGGTTTTCAAATGCTTGGATAATATTCTCACGGGTGGGTTTAAAGTTAGCATTATCCGCGACAATCATAATATCGTCAGGATTGAAGCCAAAACGATGAATCAACAGGTGTTGCTGCAACTCTACATCGGTAAGACAGCCACTTAATGGGGTAGCTGCATCATAATTGTTAATACCGACTAATAGGGCTAATTTACGGGGTGTACTCTGTGCCAATACTCGACCATACTGTTCTGCTTGCTGGAAAAAATCAAGTTGGCTTAAACTCATTGCTGCTAAAGTTGACCCAGCAAATTGTAGAAAGTGACGGCGTTTAAGGAGAGACATGATTATAGATTTTATAGAAAAAATAGTAAAAATATTATCCCTTATAACCTAGTTTGCGGAAAGTCTAACTTATGCAATAGTTTAAAATAGTTCTTACGTGCTATCGTACACACTACACGAACGTTGTTGCTTCCCCTATCATTTCCTATCATTCTTTGTCATTCTCTGTCATTCTCTGTCATTCCCGCGCAGGCGGGAATCAAGCTGTTGACAAGTATTTATTATTAAAGGGAATAGGAAACGAGAAACAGTTTATCTTCTTATTCACAGCGCTATCAATAGAGGTAAAATTCATGTCGCAACTTCAACAAACCACCGATTTAGAATGGATTATGCAAGAACGATTACAGACTTCTCTATCAAAAATTGCCGATTTTTGTCAACGATGGCATATTATTGAATTTGCTTTGTTTGGTTCAGTTTTGCGAGATGATTTTCGTCCGGATAGTGATATAGATATTCTTGTTGTTTATCAACCTGATTTTAAACAGACTTTCGAGGATAAAATTCAGGCTCAAACTGAACTTGAAGCGCTATTTAATCGAGAGGTTGATATCACTCGCAAACACGGTTTAGTGAATCCGTTTAGCCGCCGGGAAATTTTACAACAACATCGCATTATTCATCCACCCGAAAAAGCTCAATTAATTACTCTTAAAATTTCTAATAAAACCATGCAAGATAACGTTCGTAATTCTGCTGCAATTTGGGATATGCTGCAAGTCATTCAAGAAATTCAAGCTTTTATTGAGACAGTAGATTATGAAGCGTATTTAGAAAATTTATTAATTCGACGAGCAGTTGAACGCAATCTAGAAATTCTAGGGGAAGCAGCACGCAGAACAACTGAAGAATTTCGTAATACTCATCCTGAGATTGATTGGCGCGGGGTGATTGGTTTACGAAATATTGTCGCTCATCAATATGACCGAATTAATCAAGCAGAAATCTGGCAAATTATCACCATAAATATGCCGGATTTACAAGGAAAATTGCAAGTCATATTACCACCTATTTCTGATATCGATGAATAGTTTTGTTTCACAATTTATAAACCATTTCCAATTAAAATAAAAGCTGCCCAATAATAGGGATGGCTAAGATTATTACTGATATTATTAATTGACAATCCCGTTTTAACATCTCGTTGAATAAAGTCTCCATCTCCTCCCCGTTCACTGCTAACGGCTGAAAAATCGTTTGTAATTAAAGTGATTTGAGCTTTTTGTAACGCTTGACTCATGGCTTCTTTTTGTTGAATACTATGATAAAATTTATTCATTAACGCTTAGTTTATCACATCGTTAACATACCAATTTTTTGTATAATTATTAATTGCTGCTGAAGGAATTCTATCGCTGTTTAATACTGTCCTAAACTATTATACTCTCTCACAAATATATCAAATATGTTCTATAAGTTCAATCTCTATGGTTGTGAAGTCACTTCAAATCAATATTATGATGACAGCTTTTTCAATATAATCAGGGTTTGAAGAGAATACTTACTATTATTTTATGTTTTAGACAGAGCTATTTGCAAATTTTACTCTATGCTTACATCTTACAAAATCGGAGACAGAACTGTCAATCCCTGACGGAGACGGAGACGGAAAATGTTTGGCGACAGCCAACCCGTCGTAAAATGTTTGGGCGTGACGGGAAATGTTTGGGCGTGACGGAGACGGAAAATGTTTGGGCGCCAGCCCAACCCGTCGTAAAATGTTTGGCGCGCGCGCCAACCCGTCGATAGCCCAACCCGTCGATAGCCCAACCCGTCGTAAAATGTTTGGCGATCGCCAACCCGTCTATAGAATCGGTTCAATATAAATATTTTCCAAACCAACCGCTATGATAGTAATTTGAACTAAATTGTATATAGGAACAGGACATCACCAGATATGGCTCAGAAAGAGACTCGTAACGAAGCAGAGGTTCGATCTCAGAAAGTTTCAGATTTGCGATCGCTAGGCATTGATCCCTATCCGAGTACATCATTTGAGCGATCGCACACTGCCCAGGATATTAAGGCTCTATTTTCCCAAGCTGAAAATGAACTGAGTAATGGTGAAGCCGATCCACAGGAACGACCCCTAAAGGTTTGTGGTCGCATTACATTTAAACGCGATAGTGGCAATATTGGTTTTATTGGATTAACAGATATTTCAGGAACGATTCAATTAAAAATTGAAAAAAAACGGGTTCCAGGTGAGCCCGGTTTGTCATTTAATCAAATTAAAAAATATCTCGATACAGGGGATTTCGTTGGAGTTTCTGGCGTCGGTTGCCGCACCAATCGGGGAGAATTATCCGTACAAGTTGAACAATTATATTTACTCTCTAAAGCCACTATTCCCTTTCCTGATTCTTATTACGGTATTAATGATCCAGAACTCTGCCGTCGTCATCGAGAGTTAGGATTAGTCAGCGATCCAAAATCTTTTGAGAATTTTAAAGTTCGCAGCAAAATCCTTAAAAGTATTAGAATTTATCTGTGGGAAATGGGATTTGATGAAATTGAAACTCCCGTTTTACAAGCCATTTATGGCGGCGCTGCGGCACGACCGTTTATCACTCATCACAATACCCTTGATCTTGATTTATACCTGAGAATTGCAACAGAATTATTTCTCAAGCGATCGGTCTGTGGGGGATTTGAACGGGTATTTGAAGTCGGTCGCGTCTTCAGAAATGAAGGAATTGATAGCACTCATAATCCGGAATTTACATCGATTGAGGTTTATCAAGCATACGCGGATTATTTTGACATTATTACCTTGACAGAAAACCTGGTTTGTGCGGTAATTCAGGATCAATTCGGAGAAATTCAAACCTTAGAATATCTTGAGGATACAATCTCACTTGAACGGAGCTACGATTACAGTGAGCAATATCCGACTTTCACAGGCAAACACTGGAAAGTACAAACCATGGTAGAAGCTGTTCGGGAAAAAACAGGATTAGATTTTGAGCAATTAGCGTTAACAGAAGCCATTGAAAAAGCCGAACAACTGGGTTTAAATTTATCTAAATTAGAAACCCAAAGCTTAGGCTATTTGTTGTATGCTGTTTTCGATCAAAAAGTCGAATCTACTTTAATTGAACCCACGTTCATTATTGATTTTCCCGTTGAAGTCAGTCCCTTGGCAAAACGTCATCGTTCTAAACCGGGTTTTGTGGAACGGTTTGAGTTATTTATTCATGGTACAGAATACGCTAACGGCTTTTCTGAATTGAATGATCCTCAAGATCAACGCCAACGGTTTGAGGAACAATTACAACAAAAATCCGCTGGAGATGAAGAAGCTCATCCCATGGATGAAGACTACATTCAAGCTTTATCGCTGGGAATGCCAAACTGTGGCGGCTTAGGAATTGGTGTAGATCGCTTGGTGATGTTGATGACAAATACCGCTAGTATTCGAGATGTGATCATGTTTCCCACTATGCGTTCAACTCGAGAGGTCTAATTGTTTTGATATTCTCTCTCCGTCATAAATTATACAGAGGGAGAATATTAATTCACTCGTCCTGTTGAGTTGGGTCACAGATGATCGGGGATGTTTTAACAGGAGGAATAATATTAATCGATCATTTTGTTGAAACATTCCATGGCATCTCTCTAGACGGATTATCCGGTCTGTGATGGAAATGGATTTAACAGACATTATATAAATATAATAGACGAGGATCCTAGTTCGATGATCGTCCAATTTTTATCGTTATGAAAGAGTAAAAATTGAGATCGGCAAACTCGGTCAAATAATATGATTTAGATTTAAAGAACTATGTAACATTAATTATACTAACTTTATATCAAGATAGAAATCTCATCAACAACTTTAACATATCCTCGCCGAAGCGATCGCAAGAGCCGATCAATGCTGCGTCTATCTTCTTCGGGAAGAGAGTCATCTAAAATAGCAGCCATTAGTCCATAGCGATCTGCTTTGGTGATGGTGTGAGTATCTGCAACAGCAGCAATCATTTCAGAAATTGCACCGGGAAGAAGAGTAGGATGTTGAATCATTGTTAGCAATAAAATTCGATATCTCCATCATGACTGAATTTTTCTAAAGTATCCGTGATATATCTGCTTATTTATTTGTGATCATACTAATGTATTAATGTGATCAATAAACCCAATTCTATTGATCTCTATCACACATATAAGCAAGAGTTATACTGAGTGTTTTGACACTTGAAAAATTCAGCAAAGATTGACGGAAGCCTCAGGGATTTCTCAGAATCGATAGGTATATTAAATCACAGGATCAGAAGCTTATCCCTAAAATACCGTCTCAATCTACTGTTGAGGCGGCTTTATTATCAATAAGTTAGATGATCTCCGCTAAATCAACTGTAGCAATTGACAGATCAATTTTTACATGATGATTAATTTACCGAAGATGATATTAGATCAAGTAAACGCTACACCAGACTTAAAGTCCAGTGTAGCGTTTACCGGGTTCCGAGGTCAGTTATATTGAGCTATATTTTTAACCTAAAATTATTAGAGAGATGATAATAGCAATCTTCTTTTTATTTAATCATTAATAATCTAGATATACTCAAAATATTGATAATACTATAGCATTAAGAATAACAAAAAATATAATATTTAGATAATTTTAGCCAAGGAATCCTCTGTTGTTATGATGATCAATAGGTTTTGTGCTGAACTAAACTAGATTTAAAAGTCGTTTTAAATCTAAGTGATGGATAATAGACGAAGCAAAACACCCTAGTCAAAAATTTCATATATTGGGTCAACTTTAAGAATCAGTTGCTCCCGAAGAATACTTAGACGGTTGTTTATTGACAAAAACAGATGAGTGAGTTAAATTTTGTTCAGATTCTATTCTAATTGTAGTGGACTGAATAGAGTGATAGGGAACTCCACGGTATTTTAATACTTTTGAGGATTTTTTTTGAACAATAACAGGACGACTGAGCCGATAAACGATTCCTCTAAATTGGCCGACGATCCAAGTTTTTTGCATCAGTGTAGAGGTCATCTGGGCTATATAAGGATGGCTTCTGTAACTCAGTCTCATAATATCATTTCTCGATTAAACTTATATTTTAATCCTCATATAAAAATCATATATAAACTGTGATTTAGATAACGTCAATCATTGATCGATATCATTGACAAAATGGATATTAATCACAAGATTAATAAATCAGAGCTTTTTCTGAGCTTCAGCTAAGTTAAGGAGAATATGTAATTGATTATTCCGTAATAGTACTGAGTTATTCTTTAACTATAATAAACTATTTTTGGTAATTCTAAGAATAATTACTGATCTAAATTAATCTCGGATTAACTTAGTGTCATCTTCCATCATGAGAAAGTTATATTTCTTCTTAAGCATGATTTGGCGAAGGATCAATAGCGGTTATAATCTGATCACTACCAGAATTGAAAAAAATCCTCTGATTCATAAATTTAGCTAATCAAGAGGATAATCTGAATCTGACCAAAAATTGAGTGATGCCTCAATCTTCATATAAACTTTCTGCCCATTAAGGTGATAGAGATCACTTTATTGAACGACCTAGGATCACAATCTTGAAAAGGTATTCATTAGAGAATGAAAGTATACAGAATTAACAGCAACAAAACTATGGAAACAACTAATATAATTCGGAAACTTGTCTCGAAAGCGATCTATGTTAAGCGCTTAACCCCTGAAATCGAAAATGAAATTAATACAGAATTAACGCGACTGGGCTATATTTCTGATATCGATTATGAAGCTTTGGAACTACTAATGGATGAAATGGATGCAGGAAGAGTTCAATTGGTTGCTAGCTCTTAAAGTAATGGTATGGCAGCAAATGGTTTTCAGACTTCATGCATTCACTAAATTGATGACTCACGGCCTTAATCTAGTCAGGGATCTGCTCCTGTCCCCTATTATATCAAGCATCAGGGGAATTGTCTGTAGATATAAACTCATTTCATTTCAAATCTAGGGTTGTACCTCTCAAGAATTCAGATCCATTCCACAACTCAACAGGGATGGTTAGATGTTCAGTGATTTGACTCAGTTTAAAACTCCACCACTCACTCATCATGATTGAATTTCGTTTGTCTGGCTTCTGACAGTTTTGAATACTTGAGGAGTAGCCTGCCAAACGCGACGAATAAAGGCTTGCATATGTTGATGAGCCGAGGTAGCAATTGTGGCTTTAACTTGATTCGCCTCTAGCTGCATCAGTAACGGAATAACTTCAGTATCTAAAGCGACTCGAAATAGACTCGACGGCAAAATCAAATCCGAACCTTGACGTAAATCAGACAATATTTGGGATGGCTCAAGATCTTCACCCTGATGGTCACTCTCAACTAACATCAAAGGACGCACCCAACACATTTGACGTTGAGTCACCACCTGAATCACTTCGGCATACAGACAGGTGTTTTGGCAATCTAATCCCACAATTTGGCCCGGTTGCAAGTCAGGAATAAAATTCATCAACAATTAATAGCTCAACAAACAACACTCCCTTCATTGTGAGCAATCTTGTTAGGATTGATCAAGCTGTTGTAGCGCCAATTGTAAATCTTGGGTTAAGGAGTAAGCCTGCTTCTTCGCAGAACAGCTTTGATACTTTGTTACAGATAACGCAGAACCGATCTTAACACTAACCTGACATCCCAAACGGGGAACAGTGGGATGATAATTTAAGGAAACAGGTACAATTTTTACAGGTAAATTGGTTGAATGAGATTGAGCCTGAATCGCTAAACGGGCTAAACCTGATTTGAGACAGTGAACTTGATTGTCTCGAAAAATATTACCTTCAGGAAAAATAACCAGCATCTCTCCTTGAGACAATAAGCTAACACCATGACGAAATGCCGCAATGGTCGGTTGCTTTGTGTTGATGGCAAATCCACCCATTTTGCGGATAAACCATCCTTGTAAGCCGAGCATTTCATCGGCTGTTACCATATATCTTAGATCTCGGCCGGTTGCGAATCGTCCGGTTGCATAGGGTACAATCAAAGCATCCCAGCGAGAACGATGAGTTGGGGCAATGATGACGGGTCCTTGGTTGGGAATATGATCAAGACCTGTGACTTGAATTTGACTGAAATAAGTCGGTAAAACAAAATGATGACCTAGAGTGTAGGTCAAACTCATTAACCAAGGACATACTTGAGAAGCTGTAGAAAGCGGATAATCAGAGGAGGTTGAGGTTAAGAAAGGGGAAGTAGAGTCGAGCATTCTTGATCTTTAGCGGTTGAGATGTCTGTCGTATAACAAATATGACTCTAAGGTATCGGTTCTCCCAGCCATTGTTCACCCAGAGAATGACACTTCTATGACTGTCTGAAAAGAGTATTGATTGTTACTGTTTTCTTGACCTTAATCTTCATATTGACCGATGCCCTAAATGAGAAGGCTACGTTACAATTTGAGATGAATTTTTATGAAACAATTCAGCAATCATTCTCACGCTTATGACAGTTGTATATCCTCGCAAACTCAGTAATGCCCTCAGCGCCCGCGATATTATGGCGCAAGTGGTACAAGAACGGGAAATTCACTTAATTACCCTGAATCGCTATCGTTACAATGAGCAACATAGTTGCAAAGATTTGACGGATGTGATTGAGCAAATTGATGGTCAGCCCCGAGAATTGGTACGGGATTTATCTCGCCATGTCTCAGATGAAGCTCGTCACGCCGTCTGGCTAACGGATTTATTGTATGAGTTAGGCGCAGATATTGGGAAGCCACCGGGTACTTCTTATATTGGTGAATTTGACCGATTAATTGATAAAGAGCAATACGAGGCTAAACAAAATCTTGAAGACGTTATTATTGCCGCAATAGCCGCGATTAACGTCACGGAGAAGCGGGGATGTGAGTATTTTTCCGCTCATATTCATGCCCTCAAACAAGCGCCTCAAACGGAAGAGAATATTAAAATTCGGGAAACTATTGAACGGATTTTCCCTGAAGAAGCTGGCCACGTCCGTTGGGGGAATCGCTGGTTGGCTCAAATCGCTCGTAAAAGTCCCCAACATCGGCAGAAAGTTGAACAAGCTCGCCAAAAGTATTCTGCTATTGAACAAGCTGCTTATGAGTCTGGAATGGATATCACGTTGGGAGCAGAGTTACGTCGGGTGAGTAAATTACTGGATATTGCTAATACTCTACCCGTGTGGGAGCGTCCTCAATATCTGATGGAGCGTTTGCCAGAAACCTTAGTTGCTCCAGATCTTCAGTTTACCCGTATAGAAGCCGCTACTCGGGCTTGGAGTCGCGATCCTCAGTTGTTTATGGAGAAGTTTGTCCCGATGTTCCTCCAAGGGGTGAATCAAATTCAGAAGAAAAAAGTTAACTCCTAACTAAACTATTGGGGTGCAGTCAGGCTGTACCCCCCCAAAATCAGAGCCAGAAAATAATTTGTCAAAAAGGTTGACAGCATTCAAAATTTTCGCTAATCTAATAAAGGTGTGAAGCAAAGCATGATGCTAACGCAAACACAGTTAGCCCCCATCGTCTAGAGGCCTAGGACACCTCCCTTTCACGGAGGCGACAGGGATTCGAATTCCCTTGGGGGTATTAAAAATGATAACACCTTAATGAAGGACAGTGAGTCACTGTCCTGTTTTTATCTACTTTATCTTTAACCGTTAACGGAAAATACGTTCCGGAGCGCGTTGCGCTCGCCATATCGCGTTAGCCAACCCATCTTTAAAAGCCCCAGTTACCTTGAGTTTCCAGGGCTTTTTTGTAATCTCGATTCAATTTAAACAGAGACAGAAAAAGCTTACATCGCTGAACCTACACCGACATAAGATCCATAGAAAAAGATTCCTAAAACTACCAGAACACCGGTTCCGGCAACAGTTGCAACTAGCCACAATGGAATTCGAGCTTGTCCAGACACAAATTTTACCTCGTTATTTCAAACAGTAATGAACTTAATTTGATCTACAAAATTGCTAGATAAAAACCCAGTTAGTTAAAGAAGTAACTGGAAAATAGAATACCTAAAACAAAGATCAACAGTAAACCGAGATAGAGAGAAGTTCGGTTTAACTCAACCGGTTGCCGATTGGTATTTTGGTTACGATCCATTTGAGTTTATGTCTCCTAACGTTGAATAAATTGCATCGCTGCGATCGCCCCTAGGAAGAAAACCGTAGGAACAGCTAAAGCATGAACTGAGAGCCAACGAACTGTAAAAATGGGATAACTGACTGGCTCGTTTTGATTGCTTCCGTATGTCATTTTCTTAAACTCCTAATTTAAACTACTGATCGCCGATGTAATCTTTAATTTGACTATTACTACCAAAACGATCGGTTACCACTGGAACTTCTTGACGCTCTTGAGTAAAATACTCATTGGGACGGGGTGTGCCAAACGCATCATAAGCAAGTCCGGTACTCACAAATAGCCATCCTGCAATAAACAATGCTGGAATTGTGATGCTATGAATCACCCAGTACCGTACACTGGTAATAATATCCCCAAAGGGACGTTCTCCGGTAACGCCTGACATCTTGTGTTCTCCTTTAAACTCAGATTCAATCTTTATTAATATACTATGATACTAGAGTCAGTTATCAGTCACAAGCCAACTCTTTTTTCACTTCAGAATTGGCTTACTGCTTTGTTAAGCGGCTTGAGATGACTCTTTAGTATACCTCAGTAATGTACCTCTTTGACCGAGAATAAATCCCTTCTCCGGAGTGATAAACTTAATCCGGTTAAAATTACCCGGGACATTCTGAACCTGCTCATCTTTGAACCAACTTTCTCCCCCATCAAAGCTACATAATAAATTCCCACTACCGCCACCAATCCAAATTTCCTTGGGAGTCCGATAGGCTAAATCCAAAAATCCCCAACTTGTAGCAAATTCAGGATTGAGCGCTTCACCCCATTCTTGAGAGTCTTCTGGGTTAGTAAAGCGAATTTCACCGCCTCGACCCAACATCCATAGGCGGCCATCTTTACCAAAACCCATATTTTCTAGACGTTTAGAACTATAACGGTTATGGGGTTCCCATGCTTTTTCCCCAGGAGTCCAAGTCGAGTAAAAGTTTCCTTTCGCTGAAACGGTCATGTAGCGACCATCTTGAGCACGAGAGACATTGCGAACCACACCCACTGCTTCTTCAACCAGGGCTTTCCAGTGGAGTCCCCCGTCCTCTGTTCTATAAATTGCCCCCAGATCTGTTACCATTTCGGCTGACTCTGACCCAAGAGCGACGATATTATAGGGAGAACCCGGTAACTGAGCACTGAGGGTAATCTGGTTCCAGGTATTTCCTTCATCTGTGGTGTGCAATAGAATAGAAGGCTCTCCGACAATCCATCCTTCTGAACCCGAAAAGCTGACAGAAGTCAGTCGCACTTTTTCTTGATCTAAGGTTAATTCTTTAGGTTCCCAGCTTTGTCCACCATTGGTGGTTTCCAGTAAGGCTGCGTCGCTACCCACAATCCAACCATGATTTGGGTTATCCGTAAAGGCAATATCAAATAAATTTCCACTGACTTCAACGGGAATCAGCTGCCAGGGATTATAGCCCAGGACAGGAAGATATTGACAGCTCGTACAAACTAGCGCAACAGCGCCAATGATGACGAACCGCCTCAAAAAATTTACAAAATTCATCATGTGATCGCTCAATTAAAACTGTTTCACTTTAAACCATACAGACTGAGGAAAAATATAAAGCCAACAATCAAGCCGCCAAAAATAAGTAGATTTTTTTGTTGGGAGGTCATCCGGTTGACACCGAAACCATATCCAAAGTTTTCCTTGAACCCGGAGGCTCCATCTTCAGCGCCGATATCTCGAAATTGACTTCGGGGAGCGCTACAAACCGGACAACGCCACCCCTGTGGAATTTCTTCAAAAGCTGTTCCCGGTGGAATATTCCCAGACGAACTTCCCTTGCTCGGTTCATAAACGTAGCCACAGGCATTACACTCGTACTGATTTAAAGCTGGGTTTTTTAGGTTTTCTGGGGTTTCTCGGGTTTCTGGGTTTTCTGGAGTTTCTGGGGTCTCAGTGGCTGGGTCACTCATGGCTTCACCGCAGTAGATGATTAAGTCTTAAATATCTATTACATAATATTACAGAATCTCATGACTTTGTCATTTGTTATTTCTCATGAGTGGTTCGCGAGGGAATAGGGAACAGCGGTGCGACCCCCGTCTCCACTCTTGGCAAGCCCTGGGGATGTTCCATCTGCCCTGCACGCAGGCGCACGCCAACAGAGGGAACAGGAGTAAGCCGACCTGGAGGTTCAAGCTTCAATCCTTGCAATCAATTCAAATCGATTGTTGGCGCGTTGAAATCAGCTTAGGGCTACTAAAAACCCACGCACTGAAGTCGAGGCGGCGAAAGCCCCCATACTATGCCTGACGGCAGGCTACGCTAACAGCCGGGGTAAGCTTACTCTATAATGTAAACCACAAGTTACAAAACTCTATCACTCGTACCTATTGTGTTTGTCCTTAGTGGCTACGAATATTTTCTGGGCTTCTTAATCATTAGTAGCCTGGTTCCCATTTTGGCGCTGGTTGCGTCTAAAGTTGTACGCGCCAAGAATCGTCCAGGTATTCCACGAACAACCTATGAGTCGGGTTGCGAACCGATTGGAGGTGCATGGATTCAATTTAATATCCGTTACTATATGTTCGCTCTGGTATTCGTCATTTTTGACGTGGAAACCGTTTTCCTTTATCCCTGGGCGGTTGCCTTCCATAAACTTGGGCTATTGGCGTTTGTTGAAGCACTGGTTTTCATTTCGATTCTTGTCGTTGCACTGGTCTATGCATGGCGAAAAGGTGCTTTAGAATGGTCGTAAATTAACTAAAATTGTATGAAAAACCCAAGTACATTTCCAGAAAATAGCAAAATTCTCAATCCGATTGAACGTCCCCCCGGAGTCACTCAAGAACTATCAGAAAATGTGATTCTGACCACTGTTGACGATCTCTATAACTGGGCCAGACTTTCAAGTTTGTGGCCATTACTCTATGGAACAGCTTGCTGTTTTATTGAATTTGCCGGTTTAATCGGTTCGAGATTTGATTTTGACCGATTTGGTCTCGTACCTCGTTCCAGCCCGCGACAGGCGGATTTACTCATCACTGCTGGAACAATTACCATGAAGTATGCTCCAGTTTTGGTACGGTTATATGAACAAATGCCGGAACCCAAATATGTGATTGCCATGGGAGCCTGTACAATCACTGGTGGAATGTTCAGTATGGACTCAACCTCGGCTGTGCGTGGGGTTGACAAGTTAATTCCGGTGGATGTTTATATCCCCGGTTGTCCGCCGCGCCCCGAAGCGATTATTGATGCGATCATTAAACTGCGGAAAAAGATTTCTAATGATTCTTTCCAAGAACGGGGTAACTTACAACAAACCCACCGTTACTACACGCGATCGCACAACATGAAACCGGTTGAGCCGATTTTAACTGGAGAGTATCTCTCCACTGCAACTCGTCAAACCCCCCCCAAACAGTTGACAGAAGCGATTGGAATGCCTGTCCCCCCAGCATTGCTAGCAGAACAAACGAAGGAGGAACAACGTGGCTGAAACGGAAGAAACCCAAATTGTTGAAGCAGGGCCTGTTTCTCAGTGGTTAAGCCAAAATGGATTTGACCATGAATTTCTCAGTCCGGATCATTCTGGGGTGGAAATCATTAAAGTAGACCGTCAATACTTGATCCCCCTGGCAACAGCTTTATATGCCTACGGGTTCAATTATCTGCGGTGTCAGTCGGCTTATGATGAAGGCCCAGGAGAACATCTCGTCAGTGTCTATCATTTGGCGAAAGTGGCTGATGATGTGGAACAACCCGAAGAAGTTTGCGTCAAAGTATTTGTCCCCCGTACAGATCCGACCATTCCTTCCGTTTATTGGATTTGGAAATCTGCTGATTTCCAAGAACGGGAATCTTACGATATGTACGGCATTGTGTATGAAGGTCATCCCAATTTGAAACGGATTTTGATGCCGGAGGATTGGGTGGGCTGGCCACTGCGAAAAGATTATATCTCTCCTGATTTTCACGAGTTACAAGATGCATACTAATGACTAACTGGTGGCTTGAGCGTTCTGATAGTGCTCCCTCTTACAGTTCAATTTCAGCGCTCAGAGGCTGAGCTAAGACATTCACACGCCCAGGTCCAATGAGAAATTAGATATTGATCTAAAGCTTTGTGAAGTTCGGCCTCAGCGGCTACGAGCCAAACAGACGGGCGTAAATTTCAGACGACGGGTTGGGCAAAGCCGATACGGCGGTAAGCCGAGCGCTCCGGAACGCATTTTCCGTCTACAATGACAGCAAAGCAAGATATTTTAGTCCAACCCGACCTTAATCTCCTATGGCTGAGCACGTTGCCAGATCTCCAAAAAGTCTGATATAGTTGCGTACGATTAGGTAAAGTCGGTGTTGGGCTGAGTCCACTTGGCTTAAGTCAGGGGAGAGTACATCTGCCCGCAATACAACCGAGGTGATTCACCTTGTATTGTCCAGTTGGACTTGCCATAGCACATCACTTTTGGTGGAGGAGTTAAATGGTAGCTACACTTACAGGAACCGTCTTTCAAGACGTTGATTTTGATAATATTTTTAACGTAGGCGCTGGAGATACTCCACTAGCCAATGTTAACCTTTTCCTAGACCGTAATGGAAATGGTACGTTTGAACCGGATATAGAGCAATCTACAATCTCTGGTGCTGATGGTGTCTATAGCTTTGTAGACATTCTCGCTGGGGATGTTGTTCTGGTTCAACCCGGTGCGGTGACTGGAAATACCCCAGCATTTTTACCCTTGGTGGATGGAGAAACAGTCATTTTTGATGTTTCTACTCAGGTGGTTGCTCCGCCCGAACCCCCACCCCCACCTCCAGTCGTCCCCACAGGAACTGGAAGTATTGCCGGGACAACCTTTATCGATCTCAATCGGGATGGGTTATATGATCCTTTTCTAGAACCTACTCGGGCGGGAGTAGAGATCTATATTGATACCAATAACGACGGCATCCGGTCAGGAAATGAACCTCAGGTTACCAGTAACGAAGCCGGGTTTTATGACTTTTCCGGTTTAGGGGCTGGATTATATGTTCTGAGATTTTCTCCCGGGGGTGACTTTGCCGCAACCACAGATAACCCCGCAATTATAGAAGTTTCCCCAGGTTTAATCACTGGATTTGACTTCGACCCTGATGAACCGGGACTATTGGTCGCTAATACCCCTGGGGGTGTGGTTATTCCCAATAGCATCTACGGTTTCGTTGTTAATGACCTCAACGGCAATGGCTTAATTGATTTTGGTGAGCCTGGAGTTGCTGGAATTGAAGTCAGAGCCGATGGAGAAAGTGCCACTACAGATGATGATGGATTTTATGTAATCTCTGGGTTAGATGTTGAAGTCCCAGGGGCTAATGATCCTCGAAATCCTTTTGAGCAGTTTGTCTCAGAAAATGATCCGAGTGGATTTGGTCGCACCATCACCGTAGAATTTGTTGCTCCGACAGGGGAACTTCTGGGAATTAATGATGAGATTTTATTCACTTCTCCCTTTTCCTTTACTTCTCCGATATTAGGCGAAAAAGAAGGTGCAACGGATGTATTTGTCGTCCCAGGTGGAAGTGCACTGGCAAACGCAACCATTCTAACTCCTGTTTTAGCCCCTGCAATTCCAGTGGCAGATTCCATTACAGGTTTCTTCTTCAACGACTTTAATGGTAATGGTGTGCCGGAACCCGGAGAACCTGGTGTTCCCAATGCGGATGTTTACATTGACTTTGATAACGATAAGGCAATCTCCGAAGGTGACCCAGTTGTAACCACTGACGAAGACGGTTTATTCGGCTTCTTTGAGCTGACTCAAACCTTCCCACAGGCTAGCAGCTTTATCGTTCGCGCTGATGGTTTAACTGGTTCTCTCGACTCTGCTGAGGGGCCGTTCTATACCACTCCCGTTCCAGTTGTTTCTAACGTCGGTGGAAATGGTATTGATATTCTACGGGATTTCGGTGTAAGTGTAACTATCGGTGGCTTTGTACCGGTTCCTGACTTCCCCACCCCACCGGAATTGAGTGATACAGTCATTTTAGACATTTAAGATTTTGAAGCACACGTCAGCTTAAGACAACCCCTTGAGTTGATCGCTTCAGAAATAACAAAGTTGATCGATCATTATTCTAGGAACAGTTAGAGACTCAATGTCTTATTGACTAATTCCTAGAATATTTTTTTTGAAATTAATCATGATTTTGTATCAAACGACTCAGATTTATCAAATATTTAAGGGATAGTCTGATTAAATATTATTAATATGTTAACTAATCATTTAAACTAACTCGATTTGCCTACACTGCTAACTCCTACTCAGTTTCCCGCTAAAGTCCTAACACTGAATAATGGATTAACCCTCATTCATCAAGAAATTTCAGCTACCCCCGTTGTTGTTGTGGATGTTTGGGTTAAAGCCGGTGCGACTCAGGAGCCAGAGCCTTGGTCAGGAATGGCTCACTTTTTAGAGCACATGATCTTTAAAGGAACGGATCAAATTGCTCCTGGGGTGTTCGATCAAGTGATTGAAAGTCGCGGTGGTGTAGCTAATGCGGCAACGAGCCATGATTACGCCCATTTCTATATTGAAACAGCCAACCAATATTTAGACGAAACCTTACCGATTCTAGCTGAAATTCTGCTCAACGCTGCTATTTCAGAAACAGAGTTTTTGCGGGAACGGGATGTGGTATTTGAAGAAATTCATCAGGCTGAAGATAGTATAGACTGGGTGGAATTTCAAACTTTAATGGAAACCACCTACGAAAATCATCCTTATGGTCGTTCTGTACTCGGCACTAAAGCCGCTTTAATGGGGCGCGTGCCCGATGAAATGCGTTGTTTCCATCGCTGTCATTATCAACCTGAAAATATGGCAGTGGTTGTGGTGGGAGGAGTTGAACAGCAACGGGCGATTGATTTAGTTTCCCAAGCATTCACAGCATTTCCTCATGGGGATCATTGTCCTCAAATTTCAACCGCACCTCAACCCGTCAGCTTTGGAATTCGCCGGACTCATCGCTATCTGCCTCAACTTGAACAAGCCCGGTTATCGATGGCATGGACAGGGCCTGGGGTAGAACAGTTACGAGTGGGTTATGGTTTAGATTTATTGTCGGTGTTGTTGGCTGAAGGACGAACCTCTCGCTTGATTCAGACGTTGCGGGAAGAGTTACAACTGGTTCATTGTATTGATAGTAGTTTCTCCTTGCAGCGGGAATCGAGTTTGTTTACCATCAGTGCTTTGCTTGAGCCTCAACACCTGAAAACAGTCGAAGCGATGATTTGCGATCGCCTATTTGAATTGCAAACTCAACCCATTTCCACTCAAGAATTAAGCCGAATTCAGCGGCTATTGTGTAACGATTATTCCTTTTCTACTGAAACCCCAGCTCAAATTGCCGGATTATATGGTTACTATTTTACCATAGCTCAACCGGAACTTTCTGTTACTTATCCTGAGCAAATTCAATCCTTTCAAGCCAGAGAATTACAACAATTGGCGCAACAATATTTAGATCCTCACAATTACGCGGTTACAGTTTTGCAACCGGGTTAACTTTCCCAAAATTGATCCAGTTCTATCTCATCGACTTCTGACTTCAAGTCTTGGAAATAATCGCTTTGCGTTATTTTTGCCACATCTTGTTCTCGTTTTTGTTGATCAATTTCTATTTGTAGTTCTTGTAACTGACGCATTAGATTTTCTTTCTCTTGTTTTCTTTGAGTAATCTCTTGAATAATCCCTTCATAATACAGTAAATTACCAGTTGTATCTCGAACGGCTCTAGCATCCTCTTCAACCCAAATTATTCCACCATCTTTGCGATAAACCTGATATTCTAAATTTTTAACTTTTCCATTTTTCGCCATAGACTCTTTAAATTGATTATATACATTTGGATCGACATAAATCTGAGATCTAATATCATGAATACTCTCAATCATTTCCTCTGGAGATTCATAACCATAAAGGCTTGCCAAAGCTGGATTTACTTTGATAAATTTTCCTTGTGGAGTAGACTGAAAGATTCCTTCTAAAGCATTTTCAAAGATACTGCGATAATTTTCTTCAGCAATTCTGAGAGCTTCTTTTGCTTTATAGCGTTCGGTAATATCAATACCAACCGAAACCATAGATTGACCATTTTGATACTTTTGTGCTGCCATTAAATAATAGCGTTGTCGATCGTTAATGGTAATCGGAACTTCTTTGAGTTCAGCCGATCTTGAACTATTGAGAAAACCATAAATAAAATTGACGTAGTCTCGGCTTGTTTTAGAAAATCCAACCGGTTGATTTAAAAAGGCTTCTGGAGATAAGTTGATAGTATTAGCAAGATAATGATTAACACCGAGATAATTCCCCTCAGCATCCATCCAAGAAATAGAGCCAGGAACAGCATCTAAAACAGCTTCTAGCTGCTCATTTTTAGCTTCTAAAGAGTCAAAGGATTCCTGGAGTTGCGCTGCCATACTATTAAATGAATTAGCTAATTTTTCAAGTTCTTTAACCTGTTTAACTTTGACATTTTGACTTAAGTTTCCGGCTGCAATTTCTTCAGCGGCTTGGCTCAGTGTAGTAATCGATTTAGCCAATTGACGAGAAATTAATAAACCCACTGCTGCGGCAATTAAGAGTGCAATAATACATAAAATAATTGTACTCCGATTATTGATATTAATCTGTTCCATAAAATCTGCTTCTGGAACCACTAAGACAATCAGCCAATCTAAGCCATAACTATCTTTAAATACAGAAACTTGAACAAACTGACGTTTACCATTCAGCATATATTCAAGTTGTTGAGATTGTTTGATTTGACTTAATTCACCAAAGCGCTTGAGTAAAAATTCAGTGGTTTTTTGAGTCAGCAGAGAACGACTGTTGATGGCTTTAACGAATTCTATTTTATCTCCTTTTTTTCTAAAAAGAGGCTCTTTTGAAGAACTTGAAACTAGAGTTCCTGAGCGTTCTATCACAAAAGCTTGACCGGATTTACCAATCTTTAGCGCTTTTAAAAACTCTCTAAATTGTTCGGGTAAAACAACATCAGTGGCACAGACTCCAATTAATCGATTTCCGGTTTCATTATAAACAGGTAAACTAGCCGTAATATTCGGGAGTTTAGTCGTAAAAGAAATATAAATATCACTCCAAGTTGCGCCTCCAGCAGATAATGCGGCACTGTACCAAGGACGTAAACGAGAATCAAATTGTTTATCGCTGGTTCGCAGTTTGAAGGTGCGACTTCCCCGGACATCTAAACCATAGTAATCTCGATAAAAGTCAGTTTCTTGATTACTATAAGACAGTTGTAATGATTGATTTTCCAGAACCCGAAGAACGCCAAAAAACTCCCCATTCTGGGGACTTCCACAGTAAACAAATGCCAAATTTGGGGCGATTTTCATTTGTCGCCATAATAAGTTTTCATCGGTTGCATTAATAATATCTAACTTGCCTTGAACTAAAGCAGTTGCATTCAGTTGATTAATTTCATGGGGAATATCAAAATAGCTATGAAGTTCTTGGTTAATTCTGGCTGTGAGTTCACTACGAAGCTGAGTCGCTAAATTGCGAACGGCTTGTTGTCCATTCCGAAATGATAGGTATCCGACTAGTCCAACGGTTCCCGTAATTAGCAGAAAAAATGGAACCAGCAAAATAGTTTGTAGGGAAACTTTTCGAGATATTTTAGGAAATTTTCGTTGAAAACCTGTGATCCACATCGTTTCTTGAGTTGTTAATAATTTTTTTAAAAAAGTATCCCATAACCGATAGGTTGTCCCTCGTAAACTAATAGATTTACACCAGAATAAAGAGAAAAGGGAGAATATAAAAGAGGTGATTCTCTCACTCAATCATATATGACTTTAATGTAAATTAAATCACCAGTCATTCACCGTATCGCTGCCCGAAATCCATTCTTTCAAGTCTTTTTCGGGTGTAGCGGCATTGAAGACGTGTAACCCAAAGTCATGGGAAATATCTTCACAGACTTTAATGCCTCGGACGCTATTCCCTTTTTGATCAAGCAAGGGTGAAAAGGTTCCTATTCCCAGCTTTGCGGGGGCTAAAGCCAGAATACCGCCGCCGACTCCGCTTTTAGCTGGCAGTCCGACACGATAAGCCCACTCACCGGAATAGTCATACATCCCGCAAGTTAACATCACGCTGATCACATCTTGAACATATTGTTGATCTAAAGCCCGTTCTCCGGTGACAGGGTTAACACCGCCATTGGCTAAAGTGGCAGCAATCATTGCCAGATCTTTACCATTGACTAAGATTGAACATTGTTGAAAATATAAATCTAATGTTTCTTCTATTTTGTCCGTTACCATGCCAAAATTAAGCATTAAATACGCCATGGCGCGGTTGCGATAACCAGTGGCTTTTTCTGATAAAAAAATCGGTACATTAATATCATGTTCTCGCCCAGTATAACGCTGAAACATCCCTAATATTCGTTTGAGCCGCTCAGTTGAGCCATTACCTTTAATTAAGTCAGTCGTCGCGATCGCCCCGGCATTCACCATCGGGTTATAAGGACGGTTTGTTTTTTCATCTAAAACAATCGCGTTAAAGGCTTCCCCCGTGGGTTCCACACTGACTTTACTATTAACATATTCTCTGCCATGATCTTCAAGGGCTAAGCCATAGACAAAGGCTTTAGAAATAGATTGAATCGTAAAAGTTTGCTCACAATTTCCTACTTCAAAAACTTGACCATCTGTGGTGACTGCACAGATCCCAAACCAGTTCGGATCGGCAAGTGCCAGTTCGGGAATATAGTCAGCAACGGCTCCATCTGTCACAGTTTTATATTTTTCATATAACTCATTCAAATAAGTTCGAAAAGGAGAAGTAACAGCTTGAATTGAACTAGCGAGAGACTGTAAGTTATGCTCATTCATGATTGTAATTCTACGTTTTTTTGTATAAAAATGCTTGACTATTTCGGAAAGTTGGCGCGCGCGCCAAACATTTTCCTTAGGCAGATTACGATGATTAATGATCGGTTTAATTCTCCATCAGTTGTTGAGCCACTTTATTAAATTCTTGACTGACAATATGCTCTGGATATTTGGCACAGAAAACCCCTTCACTGGCAAGCTGAACAATATCTTCAGATAAGGGAAAAATCCCGGCAACAGGAACATTATAAGTTTCTTCTGCTTTCTGTTTGAGTGCCTCGAAGCTCATACTACTTAAAGCTTTATTAATTGTTAACAGCATTTTCCGCACATTTAAAGCCCGAGCCACATCGAGGGTAACAGCAGTACCTTGATAATCTTGTTTATCTGGACGCAGAATCAGAATTAAAATATGAGAAATAGCGATAGAAAGAAACGTTTCTTTTGATAATCCTGGATGAGTATCAATAAACAGATAATCAAGTTGTTTATTTTTAACAAATTTCCGTAATCCATCATTGAGTAATTTAACATCATATCCTTCACTCAAGATTCGCGAAATATCATCTGCTTTGACACTCGAAGGAATTAAGTGAATTTGACCTTCTCCTGTTAACCCCACCCCAGAACTGACATCATAAATTGCTTCTTCTATAGGGGCTTGTCCCCATAAATAGCTATTCATAGTAATCGTTAAATCCTCTGGTTCTAAGCCAAATAAAGTATGAATTCCAGGAGATTGAATATCAGTATCGACAATGCCAACGCGGTAGCCTTGCAGTGCAACTGTGGTGGCTAAATTGGCAGTAAAGTTTGATTTTCCGGTTCCTCCTCGGTAGGAGTGAATTGAGATGACTTTAGGCATAATTTTTTTGAGAATGATTCTAAGTTATCAATTATTGTATAACAGAAGGATATTTTCTCAGATCCCAAACCGTGAAACTTCTATAGAGATTAAATATAATTTAATCCCTCCCCTTAGTCAAATCTAGCTTTTAGAGCTTAGCTTAACTTCAAATCATACTTAATCTTATAGTTTTTGTATAACTTGTCAACAATTCTTTAAACTGAGTTTAGATTCAATTTCAAATAATTTTATTGCATGTATCACGTTTTTTTAAAAAAGTCAATCTCTCCAGTTATTTAATTTAAAATTAAAAGTTATTATTTCATGAAATTTGATCACACGATTAAACCCCCTGTTTAGAAAAATTATCTAATATTTCTCAGCGCCACCTGCTATAACTTTTAAGATGATAATACTCATTGCAATTTCAATTCTAAGCGTAACTGAATTGAGATTAGCTTCAAAAAATAATCGTTAAATCGTCCGCCAGTGAAACTGCATAGGTTCAACAGCATAAAATCTATATTAACTATGAATGAACATCTACCCCTAAACAGACTGTTATGTTGAATCCCAAAGCCTTAACTCTTGCAGTGATCCTGGGTGTGTTGAGTCCTATTGTCCCCATAAATGTTTTGTCTGAGTCTTATGTCCTGGCGCAAACTCAGGAAGAACGGAAAGCTGAGGCAGACCGACTATTAGAACAGGGTATTCAGCAATTTAGAACAAGCCAGTATAGAGATGCAGTACAGGCTTTTCAACAGGCTGTGGAAAGTTACCGAGAAATAGGCGATCGCAACGGAGAAGCTAATTCTCTTGGTAACTTAGGCATTATTTATGATATTTTGGGACAATATCAGAAAGCGATAGAGTTTCACCAGCAGTCTTTAGCCATTGCAAAAGAAATCGGTAGTCGTAGTGGAGAAGCTGCTTCTCTGGGCAATTTAGGCATTGCTTACCGCAATTTAGGGCAATACCAGAAAGCGATAGAATACCATCAGCAGTCTTCAGGGATTTATCAAGAAATAGGCGATCGCAGTGGAGAAGCTGCTTCTATCAACAATTTAGGCATTGTTTATGATATTTTGGGACAATACCAGAAAGCGATAGAATACCATCAGCAGTCTTTAGCCATTGCAAAAGAAATCGGCAGCCTCATTGGAGAAGCTAGTTCTCTCAACAGTGTAGGTGAAGCTTACTTTTCTTTAGGACAATACCAGAAAGCGATAGAATATCATCAGCAGTCTTTAGCCATTGCAAAAGAAATCGGTAGTCGCAGTAGAGAAGCTGCTTCTATCAACAATTTAGGCAATGCTTACCTTCGTTTAGGACAATATCAGAAAGCGATAGAACTTTATCAACAGTCTCTAACTATTGTACAAGAAATTGGTGATCGTCAGTTAGAAGCTAAATCTCTGGGCAATTTAGGCAATACTTATGGCTATTTAGGGCAGTATCAAAAAGCAATAGAATACCATCAGCAGGCTTTATTTATTGCACGAGAGATCGGCGATTACAAGTGGGAATCTGGTTCTCTTAACAATTTAGGCAATGCTTATGGCTATTTAGGGCAGTATCAAAAAGCGATAGAACTTTACCAACAGTCTCTAGCTATTGCACAAGAAATTGATTATCGTCAGGTAGAAGCTAAATCTCTGGGCAATTTAGGCAATACTTATGGCTATTTAGGGCAGTATCAAAAAGCAATAGAATACTATCAGCAGGCTTTAGTTATTGCACAAAAAATTAGTGATCGCCAGTGGGAATCTAGTTCTCTGGGCAATTTAGGCATTGCTTACCGTAATTTAGGGCAATATCAAAAAGCGATAGAATACCATCAGCAGTCTTTAGCTATTGCAAAAGAAATCGGCGATCGAATTGGAGAAGCTAGTTCTCTCAACAACTTAGGCAATACTTATGGCAATTTAGGGCAATATCAGAAAGTGATAGAATACTATCAGCAGTCTTTAGCTATTAAACAAGAAATTGGAGATCGTTCTGGAGAAGCTAATTCTCTGAGTAATATTGGTCGTTCTCTTGAAAAACAAAAACAACCTGAACTGGCAATTATCTTCCTCAAAAAATCTGTCAATGTAACAGAATCAATTCGTCAAAACATTCAAGGTTTACCTGAAGAACTACGGCAGTCTTATGCAGAAACTATTTCTGCTCGATATCGTCGTTTGGCTATGCTTCTCCTGCAACAAGATCGGGTATTAGAAGCGCAAGAAGTGATTGATTTACTGAAACTGCAAGAATTAGATGATTACTTACGAGATGTGCGAGGAAATGAAAAAACGGCGCAAGGTTTGGATTTTTGGCCGTCGGAAAAGCGGGTGCTTGAATTGTTTGATCAATGGTTGCAACAAAATCCGGAGGGTGATTTTGATAACTTTATTAATAGTTCAGAAGTGACGGCAGAGGTTACGAAGTTACAACGAACGGCACGAGGACAAAACCTCAATCCAGAACAGTTGGTACAGTTACAAGATAATTTAGAAAGTGTAGGAAATGCGGCTTTATTGTATCCGCTGATTTTAGAAGATCGGTTGGAATTGGTGTTAGTAACCACCTCGGGTTTAGTTCGTAAAACCGTTCCTATTAGCCGCGTAGAACTTAATGAAGCGATTGTTGCCTACCGTTCAGATATTACAGATCGTAGCAGTAATCCGATTCCTAATGCTCAACGATTATATGAGATATTAATTCAACCGATTATTGAGGAGTTAGGAGATAGTGAAATTATTCTCTATGCGGCTGATGGACAGTTACGTTATATTCCATTGGCGGCATTGCATGATGGTGAACAATGGTTAACC
>CAYNXM010000340.1:0-8893 GCA_964401105.1 uncultured Lyngbya sp.
TCAGAATTGTTGAATGTTAGTAAAAAGACTTAAAAAAGAGCCTCTAATCTGATAGACTAGAGGCTTATGAATTTCAAAAAACTAATAGCTGTATGGTATCAAACTTTCCCCACCTCGTCAAAAATCTCTTAGGAGAGCTTCCTCAAGATGATTATCCAGTCCTGAATTCATTCCTATTTGTTTCAACCTGGCTCAATTTTGTTCTTGATCAAAGTCAAGTCAGTATGAGGAGTCTATTTAAACATCTAAATATACGAGGAATAAATGTAGATATTTCCACCTGTTCCAAGGCGAGTAAAACTCGAGACCCGCTTCAATTCTACAATGGGTTTTTAAAGCTGAGAAAAAAGCTGAAAAATTCTCATAAACACCCCACATCGCAACTCGCATTATTTCCCTTAGATTCAACCCTTGTGACTTGAACAAGCAAGCTGTTATGGTCTCAAGGCATTCATCAAGTTAAACTATTTGCGGGTCTGAATTTATTAACAGCAGAACCGGGAGGAATCTTAATTCATTTCGGTCAGGGTCATGATAGTAAACATGGAAACTCGACAATTGATGCCACTCCTGCAAACGGAATTAGCATAATGGATAGAGGATTTTCAAGCCTTTTAAGAATTCGACAGTTATTGGGTTAAACTCATCGATACTTTTTATTAAGAATTAAAAACAATATTCGACTAGAAATGTTAGATAATGGTCAATTTTTAGTGGGAACAGACAGTCAGCAAGTGGTAGGGCGAGTCGTCAATTTTTGTGAGCTAGAAAGTCAAACGGAATTTCGTTTCGTTACCAACTTACCTGAAACAGGAGCAGAGGGGATTAGCAATGAAGAAGTGGGAGAATTTTATCGGTTACGCTGGCAAATTGAGTTGTTCTGGCAGTTCTTAAAGATGCATCTGAAACTCGAGCGTTTAATCACTAAAAATACCAATGGAATTGCTATTCATATTTATACCTGTTTGATGGCTTATGTACTTCTGCAATTGGTCACAATCGCCAAAGAGTTGGAAGTTAAGTTATTAGATAAATTGCGTTATTTACCGATTTTTATGTGTGAAAATATTAGCGATATTCATGGGCTACCTAAGCTGGTTTTTTGTTGACAAAATTGGCTGATAATAGGTGTAGTGTGTCTAATTTAAGAGATATCCCTCTTCCAATTCAACATTTCTGCTTAAATATATGTAGTTATGGATACTTTCCTCCATAGCTGAGTAACGGGTTTAATTTATGTCTCACTATCGGCTGATTGAACGAATTGTAATTCTCTTCCTAACTTTTGTGTTAGGCTTTTCAGTTACAATTGCTTAGGCGAATGTCTCAACACTCCCTTTTTACTGGGATTTCATCAACGTTAATATTGAGGTTCAGGAAAACGGAGATATGCTTTTCTCTGAGACTCAAAAATATGTGTTTAATTCAGCTTATAAAAATCAACTATATCGTTATGTTTCGCTAGATCAATCGGTAAGGAAAATAATCAGTTTTGGATTCGATGGCAACATTAATTCAATCCACCAGAAGCTCATACATTGATCTTAAAATATCGTGTCGTTGGTGGGTTACACGTAAACAGTAAACAGACTCAGGTTTATTGGAAGGCAATTTTTGCTAAGCGTCCATCACCCATTCAAGCTGCAAAATTTTGAGTACAATTGCCAGAAATTTTATCAGACAAAGTGCTAGACTACAAGGCTTTCGGCTTAGGTAAAGCACGTCTATTAGATGCAAAAACGTTTGATTTTGTGGCAAATCAAGCGCTTAAACCCGGACAAGAATTAGAAGTTAAAGTTACCTTTCCGACTGATATCCTAAATATTTCTAAGCCTCGTTGGCAACAATCTAATCGTTCTAATACAAGAGCTCTTTCCAATCTCCATCCGCAACAATCCGATCCTTTGGAAAAACAGTCATAAATTTTACCTGTACCTAGTAATTCTTTGGGAAAACAGCCAGACATTTCACCTGCATCTAGTAATTTTTTGAAAAAACAGTCATACACTTCACCTGTAGTTAGTAATTATTCGGAAAAATAGTTAAAATTTTTACCTGTAATTATATATTTTATTTTATTTATTTTCACGAGATGATTAGTCATTGTAAAAGTATCAATGAAAAGGCAATATTGTCCTGAATGCAGAATATTAAGTAAAAAAAAAATTAAATTATTTTAAGCTAGGCAAATAGAAACTATACAGGAATAAAAAAGGTTATAGATAATTATAAAAATTGTAACTATCATCACGAATACGAAGAAATCATTCCTGTTATTAGTTCTACATCTGGTGGTTACTGCGGCGGTGTTTGTGGCGTTGGCGGTGGTGGCGGTGGTGGTGGCTGCGGCGGTGGTGGTTAGTTTACCGTCAGATGAACCGAAAATAGTCAATGAATGAAACCTTACTCCTTTGTGTGGGAGAGAGTATTACAGGCAGTCAGGTGTAGGGTGTCTGACTCCATGGGCGATATTATCTAGTATCAGATAGGATATTACTGTTTGAATGTACTATCCCTATTCACCCTCGGATGTAGAGCCATGCTAGATTATCTTTGCCTGCAACAGAGTCCGATCAATCAACCGGTTATCTTGTCACTGATACATCATCCCCGGCAATAAGCTATTACTTGATTTCACAACAACAAAAGTAATGGTCATTGCTGAATATTCGGCTCTATTTCTTGTACCTTTCAACCGTTTAGCTGAAACTTAATCTAATTTTTAAGAGCGGCTAAAGTGATCTGAATTAATTTTTTGAGCATCTATAAATAATCAATCACAATAGTTAAATAATTGCGTATTCATCCATTCTGACAATGAGTAATATTTCAACATTAGCGACAAAAAACTTTCAGGTAGAAATCACCACAGATACCTTATTCAAAAGTCTTCCTGTTGATTCAACAGCACTTAGTACAGAACAAAAAACAGTTTTAAAAGCGGGTCAAACGTTGACTGCGATCAAATATGGATTAGTCGATGGTCATTTAAAGGTTTTACTGGAAGAGAGTATTCCGGTTATTGGTTCTTTTGGTTATATTGATGAGCGAGATATCACATTCCGAAAAGGAGAAGAAGTCCTTCATTTTGAGATTGATCGGATTCCTGATACCGATATTAATGCTAAGTTGTGGGTAACTCAAACAACATTAATTAAGAAACAAACGGCTGATAGTTCTACTTTAGAACCCGATCAATTTACTCAGGTTTTACTTGGACAAACTTTTATTGTGCATGGATATGCCTCTATTCAAGGACATTTTCGCGTTACTTTAGCCGACTCTATCTCTGGGTTTGGTAATGTTGGATATGTGTATTGGCAACACGTTCGTTTAGTTCGAGATGGAAAAGAAATTCCTTATAATCCTGATGCCATTACAATGACAGTTCAACAGGAAGCTGTGATTAAAAAAGCACCCAAAGATAATAATCAGTTGAATGATTCGGAAAAAGAAACCCTGTCTGTAGGACGAGTTTATGGCATTAATAGCTATAGTGTGAATCAGGGTTATGTGAAAGTGGCTTTAACCGAAGAATTGCCTGATTTTGGTAATACTGGTTATGTATTTCCTAATGCGGTTAATTTTCAACAAGGGGGCAAACCATTTAATCCTGTTCCGCCTCACTTAGAGTTAAATATTCCCTATTTTTCTCAACGAGATAATCCTCGTTATTCCTGGTCTACTTGTAATGTTACATCCATTGCCATGGCGATGTTTTATCATGGAACTCGTTCTCGCTCTGGCGGACAATTAGAGGATGAATTGTTACAATGGTGCTTTGATTATGCTGGGGCAGACTCACAAACCGATCATAGTGTTTTGTCGGCATTAATTCAGGCTTATGGCTTTAAAACCAGTTTTAGTACGACAAGAAACTGGTTAGAAGTGAAAGAAGAATTAATGAATCGTCGTCCGGTTGTTTTAGCCGGAGATTTCACCCCATCCGGTCATATTATTACCCTCATTGGTTACAACGAACAGGGCTATATTGTTCACGATCCTTGGGGTGATGCTTATACCAATTACTCTAATACTGAAGGCAAACGGCTTTTATATTCTTACAGTTATCTAGATCAAGTCGCAGGGCCAGAAGGCAATATCTGGGCGCATTTTATCGACCGATAACGTAACAAAGAATTAAGTAACTCGTCATTGAGTAACTCGTCATTGAGTTGAGGTTTCGGAATTGTTTGCCGAAATCCCAGTATCTGATTATGTTCAAAGGTTTATACTCCTTACTCCTTACGGGCGTGCAGAGACGTTGCATGCAACGTCTCTACTTACTTCTTATAGAACCCAACTGAGTCTGTTTGGATAAACTGCGATGAGTGGCTTCTACAAACTGACTCACTCGGCTGGGATCGATGGGCTGATCGATTTTGCCATGTCGTTTGAGGGAACTCGAAACGATTACCCCATCAGCCATCGACATCATTTTGTGAATATTATCATAATTGGCTCCGCTACCGACAAAAACGGGTGTGCTTCCGGCAGCGATTTTAGCTAACTCCAAATCCTGCAAACTGGGCGGTTTACCTGTTGTCCAACCCGATAAAATCACCGCATCTGCTAAGGCCCGCTTAATTGTATCTTCAATCGCATTACTTAAGTCAATTGGACCAATCGGGTGGGCGTGTTTGACTAACACATCGGCTAAAATTTTAACATCACTGCCCAGTTCTCGGCGATAGCGCAAAAGCTGGTGAGCATTGCCTTCTATCATTCCCTGATCGGTTGCCATTACGCCGTTGAGGACGTTAACTCGAATAAATTGTGCCCCGACACAAGTTGCGATCGCCAACGCCGCCTGGGCATCATTTCGCAGGACATTAATCCCAATCGGTAAAGTGACTAAATTCATTAACCGATGCACAATCAAAGTCATGGCGCTAATCACCGCAGGATCGACCCGATCTTTGGCAAAGGGTGCATCAAAGAAGTTTTCGATAATAATCCCATTGACACCACCCGAAGCTAAGGCTGTCGCTTCCTGTTCGGCGCGATCGATAATAGCTTTGAGATCTCCTCCCCAGCGCGCAGAGGTGGGTAAGGGTAATAGATGTACAACACCGATAATCGGATTGTGTGTTTTAAAGATTTGATACAAGTCCACAGATTTACCTACAACCACCACGAGATCAGAGCTATCTTTCTCAAACTCTACTGAATTTGAGACGTTATGCATTCAAAAGTCTATCGGATTTGACACGCCTAACCTTAGAATAGGCAAGGAGCATCAAAGCAGCCATCACTCAGTCTATCAATAAAGTTGGCAAGTTTGTAATTCTATTTCAATGGGGTAAGGGAAAAGTTGTGAAAGTGGCGATGATTATATTGGCAGGAATTATAGCTGGGATTGCGATTCTTGAGCTGGCATTGCGACGAATTGCAGGGTTTGGTCATCCTTTAATTTATATCTCTGACCCAGAGATTGGTTACTTACTCGCCCCCTCCCAGAAAACGCGACGGTTTGGTAACTGGATCGAGATTAACCGCTATTCGATGCGAAATTCAGACATTACCCTAGAACCTTTGAAGTCTACGTTACGCATCCTGTTATTGGGAGATTCGATCGTTAGTGGTGGATGGTGGACAGATCAGGCTGATATTCTCTCGGTACAAATTCAGCAGCAACTCACCACAGACAATAGCGCTGTAGAAGTGCTGAATATGTCGGCTAATTCTTGGGGGCCACCTAATCAACTGGCCTATTTGCAAAAATATGGCTCTTTTAATGCAGAAATCGTTGTTTTGGTGATTAACACCGATGATTTATTTTCTAAAGTTCCCAACCCTTTAATTGTGGGAGGCGATCGCAATTATCCTGATAAACGGCCCCCATTAGCGCTTTGGGAAATTTTTACCCGTTACCTGGGTTCGGCTTCTCCAGTCCCTGAACCCCCTCAACCGCCGGAATACATTCAAGATCCCGTTGGGTTTAATTTAGATAAAATTGCTAAAATTCAAGATCGAGTTCTTTCAAAAAATGCTCAGTTTTTGTTGGCTATGACTCCGTTATTGCGAGAAATTGGTGAATCGGGTCCACGGGATTATGAAGTGAAGGCGCGTCAACGGTTAACTGCATTAACTGAGGAACAAAATATCACTTTTATTGATTTTTTGCCTTTATTCAATCAAACGCCTAACCCGGAAACGTTATATCGAGATCATATTCATTTGAGTGTATCAGGAAATCAAATAGTCAGTCAAAAGTTGTCTCAACAATTACAAGGGTCATTTAATAATGTTAATGTGTCTAATTCAGAAGAGTAATTATAGGGAAAACTCACCCCAAACCCCTCTCCTGAGAGGCGAGTAACTTGAAATTGTGCCTGGTGTGGTTCCTCATTTTTTCCCAATTTTTTCCAATTCTGCGATAATCCTATGACAATACACTGCTGTAAATATTTTATCGTAATTAGGTATGGATCAATTAATCCGTTTTTTTTTAGAATATTCTGACTATTATGTACAGCAGCTTACCACAGACAATATTGAGATTTTTCAACAACTTTATGAACAATGTACAGATTTTATACAATTAACTTACGGACATCCACCTTCATCTACGGTTGCTTGTGAAGACTTTGAGGATGTGCCGCAAGGAAAAACAACACAAGATTTGTATATTTTGGGTTTATTTAATCCAGATAATATTTTAGTCGGTGTCATTGAAGCTGTTCGACATTATCCCGATAATAAAACGTGGTGGATCGGGTTAATGATGCTGAATCCTAAACAGAGAAGAAAAGGAATTGGGTCAGCATTTTATCAAGCTTTTGAACAGTGGGTCTTCACCCAAGGTGGATCAAAAATATCTTTATTTGTAATTAAAGCAAATCTTGCTGGATTACAATTTTGGCAGAAAATGGGATTTAAAATCACTCGTGAAATCCAACCGCGACAATTTGGCAACAAAACCCATGAGGGTTACGTGGTGAGTCGCATTCAGCATCAAACCTAATTAGTTTTTGAATTTGTTATTTGTTGTTTGTTTTTCTTATTGCTATAACAATCTTAGAAATCATATAATATTGATTTTCAGAATACTATAGAACCTCAGTCTATATTTGAAAATCAAAGAACTTAAAATCTCAGCTTATATTCTTAATTGATTCAATTAGCAGTCCTGCTGATGAACTATCCTGTAGGGACGTTCCATAGAACGCCGCCACACAGATGTCCAGTATTTAAGTCGGGTAGAATGGAGTGAAAATCACCTCAATTAACGGCGTTTGATTTGTGGGAAATGGTTGATTTGAGCCGTGCCATAAAACACAATAGACTCATTTTGCAGTCGCATTCGATCAACCCGTAATTGTGTCCCATCTAAGGCAAATTTATCGAGGTCAAGGATGTTGTTGACATGATCGATCATTGCCTTGCCTAAATTGACGGCTTCTTCGTCTCCTTCGTAAGTGACATCGACAAATTGAATTTTTCGCCGTTCAACCACTTCAACATGAGTCTTAAAATTGAGCTGAGTGGGTTTATCTGCATCCCCAATTTTAACCTGGGATTGTAACCGCAGGGTTTTATCAGGAGCAATGGTCATTTGAGTCTGATTAAATTTGAGAGATTGACCCTGATATTGAAGACGTTGTAATTTCTCAACGACAAAGGGTGTGTTAAACGAAACAGTTAAATCCTCCTCAGTCAATACAACTCGCATCGTCGCCTGAGTGGGTTGCCTCAGTTTCACTTGACCTGTAAAAATTGCACCGAAGTCAATTGAGACGGCTTGTAAATATAACTCCATCACGGCAATGCGAAGGCCATTATACATGAGCATCCCATTACCAATGAAGTCGAACCCGTCTATACTGCCTTGTAGCAGCTTCGTTACAGGTTCAGCACGGACGTTCGCCTCGACTTTATCAGATCGCTTAAATAGAGCCGCTATTGCAGCTCCGACTGCTTTACTGACTAGGCGATCGCCACCTTGAGCTTGAAAAGGAGTGCTTCCAAACAAAGCCTGTACCATACCTCTGCTCGTATCATCACACGACTCATTATAGCGCCTTATTAAGTTTTGTTACTTTCTGGTGTGCTGATATTTGCAATTTAAATACCCTTGAGAACTATAGATTATCAGTCTTTTGCCACAAAACAGATATCATACTTTAGGTAGATTACGATGAATCTCAAGGCATTTCACAGCTCGGTGAGATCGTTATCTTGAAAGAAGTGAATCTTAAGGCATTAAGTGCAAGAATGCGTTCAAAGCCATACCCTAATATTGTTCAAGATGTTGTGTTCATTGGCGGCGGTCATAGCCATGCCATTGTCCTCAAACAATTTGGAATGAACCCCATTGCGGGTGTTCGCCTCACTTTAATCACAGATGTTTATCATACACCCTATTCGGGGATGTTACCCGGATATATTGCCGGACTGTATGATTTTGACGAGTGTCATATCGATCTGCGTCCCTTAACCCAATTTGCCCAAGGACGGATGATTCAGGATAAAGTCATTGGATTAGATTTAAATAACAATAAAGTCCTGTGTGCTAATCGTCCGCCTATTTCTTTTGATATTCTTTCAATTAATATTGGCAGTACACCAAATATGTTAACGGTGCCTGGGGCGGATGAATATGCAATTGCTGTCAAACCGATTTCAAAATTTCTGCAATATTGGGATCAAATGAAACAAACAGTTGTTCAATTTCCCCAACAAAAACAGCGTTTAGCGATTGTGGGGGGTGGGGCGGGGGGTGTTGAATTAGCTCTCTCTATTCAGTCTCATTTACACCGGATTTATCATCAAGCAAAACAGCCTTTTCATCACTTAGAATTACATTTATTTCATCGAGGAGATCGACTAATTCCAGAACGTCATCCTTGGGTGGGTAAAACATTAGAAAACATTCTATCTCGTCGGGGTG
>CAYNXM010000341.1:0-28544 GCA_964401105.1 uncultured Lyngbya sp.
GTAGTGAATCAATTAAAAAGTATATTGAAGACCCGCACCACGGATAATTAGAAAGACCACGGCAGTTAAAACTGCCCGTGTCGCTTTCCTCCCAAGTCTAAAGACCTTGGGCTTCCCGCTTTCCGTGTGTTTCTTGTGAGAAACGGATAAAGTTTTATCAGTGTAAAGTTTCTCGCAAAAACTTTGGCAGTGCCAACCGTAAGCGCGCCATTAATAAACTAGGGCGAGTACACCTTAAAATAAGTAGGCAACGTGTTGGCGAAGCCTGCGCCTAAGCGCATAGAACACGCTAAGAGAATAGCGCGTTGCGTAGTCCAATAAACACGATCTGGTCGCCTATGTTGGCGTAGCCTGCGCCTGGAGCGCATAGATTTGAGGATTAAAAACTTAGTTAGAAATCATTGTCTCGCCGTCTTGAAAAGTTTGGCGGGACGGCAAACCAGAGCCGCCAACTTTCCGCAAGTCGATTAATGATGCTGGTTGGTATCAATTTAGGAAATGGTTAGAGTATTTTGGGACTAAATTCGGAAAGATAACTGTAGCGCTCAATCCGGCTTATACCTCTCAAAACTGCTCAAATTGTGGTGCAGTAGTCAAAAAATCATTATCTACTCGGACTCATGTTTGTCAGTGTGGATGTGAATTAGACCGCGATACGGCTGAGGCCACGCTTCGCGAACATAACGCAGCCATTAATATTCTCAATTCTGCCTTGGGTACTACGGGGCACGTAGGAACCTGGATCAACGATCCAAACGCTTCTGGAGATTTGAGCGCTACTGTTTTAGGTGTTAAGCCTGATTCGGCAACTTAGGTCATAGAAGGAAGAATCCCCGCCGAAGTAGCGGCGAGGGAGTGTCAAAGCAAACTGTTCCCCGTCCCTCCGTTACCCTCTGCACGGGAATGACGCTCTGGGGCAGGCTCTGTTTTCTAACGCGTAGCGCCACACAAGTGCGATTGAATTCACCCGCCTCAAATCTTTTTCTCAATTCCTGGCGCTTAATTTTGCCGATTGCTGTTTTCGGAATTGTTTCTTTAGGAACTGGAATCAGGTAATCTGGACTCAAGCCAATCCTATTGATAACGTTATTGCTAATTTTCTGCATCAGTGTTTTTAAGGAATTATCCTGAGTGTCAATAGCACTGAAAAAGACTGCCAATCGATCTGTATTGTCCCCAGGTTTTCTAACGTTACAGGCAGCGCTATAAGAAACTTCAACCCCTTCAAATTCTTCGACGGCAGCTTCAATATCATGACTATAATAGTTGTTGCCACAAATGATAATCACATCTTTCTGCCGCCCGGTAATGGTTAAACGCCCATCTTTGAGAAACCCCAAATCTCCTGTGTTGAACCATCCATCCTCAGTGAAAGCCTGTTGGTTCGCTTCCCGATTCTGATAATAGCCAGAGGTTACGGTTAACCCCTTAACCTGTAATGCGCCAATCTCTGCTTCTGCAATAATCTGGTTTTGGCTATCGACAATCCGCAGCTCAACTCCGGGAATAGGCGTTCCTACTTCCACAAACAAATCATCATCTGTGGTTGAATTGAGGGAAAAGTTATGGGAGAAAGTGACACCAGAAGAAACTTCTGCCATCCCCCAAGAAGGGCATAGGGTTGTAGGGGCGAGTCCGTGAGGGGCAAGTAGTTGCAAAAAACGCCGTGCTGTTTTTGCCACAATGGCTTCTGCCTCGTTTAAGAAGAATTTCATGGACGATAAATCCCATTGCCGTTGGGCAATCGCTTCAGCACAGTCATTAATCAAGCCATAGGCAAAATTCGGAGCGAAGGCGATGTTAACTTTAAACCGATCAATCAAATCTAGCCAGATCAAGGGTTCTTGTAGAAATAATTGAAATGGCAAATGGATCTGTTTGCTACCTAAATAAACATCCCGAATATGGAAATAGATTAGCCCCGCTACACGATCAATCGGAATCCAATTTAAGGTTACATCTTCTCCAATAAAACCGTTCATTTGTACCGAACCTATCGTTTGGCTCAATAGATTTTTGTGGCTCAGTAAAACACCTTTTGGCAGACCTGTACTACCGGAAGTCAACATCATTACAGCAACATCATCCGGTTGACTATCGTAACAGTTGGAGTCGGGTTCATTGTGGCGCAATTCCTCAACTGTCCGCACTGGAAACGTTCCCACCTGCAAAAGTTCGAGCAGATTAGGAATCTGGGCAGCAAAGCTAGCATCTGTCAACAATAAGGGTCGCTCCAGCATCTGCAAAGTATAGGCAAGTTTACTAACAGTTTTGTTGACTTGTTCGGGTGTATAGGCAATATGGGTGACCGGAACAGGCACAAAACCGCCGAGGATGCAGCCCCAAAAAGCACTGATAAAGTCTTGATAAGATTCAATTTGAAGAACGACTTTATCTTGAGGTTGTAATCCGAGTTTTCTTAAACCAGACAGAATCCGTTGTGCTTCAACAAATAAGTCTTGATAGGATTGAAATTTCTCAGACTTATCCGGTTGGATGTAAACTATTCCTTGCTCTGTACTCGCTGCTTTTTGTAAAAAATTAGCCAGTATATTTGCGCTTTTTTCTGACATATTCAATAATTATCTTAGATACTGATATTGAAAAAAAAAACTTTAAACGCGGGTTTTTATGGCTTCTACGAGATCAGTTTTATTAATTAATAGCCGAGGGGCATGAGTCAGATAAAGCTGTATTTGATTGGATTGGATTGGATTTTAATTATTAAATTATACAGTACATATCACACCTTAAAAGCCAGCTACTTAGCTCGCTTTAAATAACTAGCGCGACACCAATCAATATCTGAGCCGACCTGAAAGGTGATATAATCAACTCCGTAGGCAGTCCAATAGCGAACAACGGTTCCCACCTGTTTTTGAGTACTGGTGATGCGCTCAACTCCACATCCAAGAGGAAACTTTTGGGCTACTGGATGGTCTTTCCATTGTTTGAGTTGCTTGACTCGGGCTTGATCTTTGTCAGATAACAGTTCCCATGCAGCCACCTTCCATTCCGGATAGGCAGTAGTGAGTACCTCAATTTCTTTCCAAGACTGAGCTAATTTGATATATTGGGCGAGTTCTTCAGGACTATGGGGTTCTAAATCGGGAATAGGAAGGGCGCTCATGAGTCTCAGTCTACACCACCAATAGTGGTCTTCAGCTAAATAATTGGTACTCTAATCTAAATATAGCGTATTACCGTAGAATTGCCACTCCCTTTCAGGATTGATTTTTTGTTCTATCAATATCTGCTAGAGGACACCCGATTTATCGGCGGAAGTCGTCAAAGTCCTAAAAATAAGGCAAGAATCACAAAAATAATAACAGCACCAACCGCATCCCAAGCATCATCTGGTTGGGGTTTAGACGCGACGGGTGTATATTCTACCTCAAAATCGGGTTGCGGTACACTAATCTGTTCTGGGACGTATGAAAAATCTCGCACAAAGTCACAGTTGAGGCATTGAAACAGATCATTATTGCGCTGGATAATCGTGTGTTTCCCGCACTTCGGACATTCTAAGCCATCATGCATCATAGTGTTTCCCCCAAAAATTATAGCCGAATGATTTGTCCTGTTTTTTTTAGACATATTTCTGAGCTTGTCCCATTAATGCAGTTTTCTTCAGCTCCAGAAAGTCGAAATCCGCAAACAATAACCACAATGATTCAATACTGAACTTACAACTGCTGAGGAAAGTATCAGCTTGGAGGATATATCAGTGATACATCTATAATCGGCTGGTCAGAATCTCAGGACTAAGAGTGTTTGTATTTCCTGGCAGGCGGGAACACTATTAATAGTCGTAGCACTAACTATAGTATTCCTCTGGGGTGATAAAAATTCCTATGGCTCAATCTAGCTCTAGTCCTCATAATGCCCTCAAACTCGCCAAGAATGGCGATCCAAAAGCGATCCAATCGGTAATTAACTATTTACTAAAAGACAAAAATATTACAACTCTAGTTTCTTTAAAAACTGATTATCTTCACATTATACTCGAGTCTGAAGCCGCTGACGGAAAATGTTTGGCGAGACGGGAAATGTTTGGCGAGACGGAAAATGTTTGGCGACAGCCAACCCGTCAAGACAGCCAACCCGTCAAGATAGCCAACCCGTCTATTTCTCAGCAATTTTCTACCGTATCTATTATTAAAATTTTAAATAAAATCAATGCTCCTTATATTAGTACGGCAGTTATACAAGCAAAGATTAAAGGACAAGCTAATCCAGTTTGGACAGAATGCATTCAATTAAACGCTCTACCTGAAGCTGAAACTCCTCAAACCCAACAGAAAAAGACTTCAAGCTTTTTTTACTGGCCGATGTGGTTTCCTTATCCCAGCTCTTGGCTGCGAACAATTATATTATTATTATGGACAGGAATTATTGTTAGGATTTTTGGATTTTGGGGCGTTTTTTTTGCTGGTGTTTTATCTCTGATTTCAGATAATCCTATTTTATTCTTACAAATTTTAGGAGTAAGCTTACTTGGATCGTGCTTAGTTCTCTCCTACGTTTATCACCTGATTGACTTTAAAAAGCCCTCCAATTCTCCTCGGTGGTTTCCTCGTCCTGTTAAATTATGGGAAGGAGTTTATGCACCTATTGTTTTAGTTATTTCAGTTATTGTTGTGATCATTCTGTGTTTTCCTTTTGTTCCTTTAAATGAGTGTACATTATCAAGCGCTTCTCAATCCTCCTATTGCCGTCGTGTCCTGAGTCGTTATTCTGATGAATTAGGAGTTTATGCAACTGTAATCTGGTTGTTGTCTATTTCGTACCTATATCAAATCGAGTATTTATTAAGAATTCATTTTCCCTTTAAAAAGTTTCTCAAACTAACTGTCATTAGCTTAGTTACTGTTTTCACTATTACTAATATTCAATTTACTCTAAAATATTGGGACTATATTTATGGCGCATTTACTGCATTCATGCCTCCTCAAACAACAGCTACTAAACCGATTGAGACTATCCCGACTGTAACTCAACCCGCGATAAAAGCACCAGAAATTAAGAAAATTGATCCGTTTCAAGAAGCTATAAATCAAGCCACAACTGCTGCAATATTAACTCAATCAGCTCAATCTAAATTAGAATGGGAAACAGTTGCGAATCATTGGGAAAAAGCTTTAGAATTAATGAAAGAAATTCCTTCTACTCATGCCAACTATCAAGTGGCTCAAGACCGAGTGATTCAATATCAAAAAAACCTAGAATATGCTCAATTAGCCGCAAGTCGGGCAAATTTATAACTTCTATATTGATGGATATTAATAAAGTGCCAGCTTATGGCTGACACAGACTCTTTACAGACTTAACAACAAGAACTATCATTTGTAAAAGTTAAACGATAATCTGTTCCTTTTGTTTCCTGGGGATGACGGATAACATTACGCCGACAGTCAAATTCTGCCGCTTCTTCAATTGGGATTTCTTGATGAGGTGGAATGGGAATAAAGTCTTGATGATAGGGGCCGTTAATATCAGTATAGAGCTTAAATGTTTTATCACAAACAGCCATTCGTTGACCGCGATAAAGGGTATGACCATCATCATCTAGTACTTGTTTCCAAGGACCTTTATAAATGACTCCTTGGTTACGATCTAAACATTCTCCTTGTTTTCCTTTAAATGCTTGAACCGTTACAGAACGAAATTCAATCCCATCAACCACCTGCCAAGGTTCTGCTTGACGAACTAAAATTTTAATCCCATAAAATCCGGCTTTTTCAAACATCTGAAGAAACTCATCTTCTCGAAATGCACCGGAAATACAGCCACTCCACAATTCCGGATCGTTAAGAATATTTTCGGTGGGATATTCATCACAAACAATGTCTGAAATAACGGCTCGTCCCCCTTTCTTTAAAACACGATAAATTTCTTGAAACAGTTGTTTTTTGTCTTGAGGACGAACTAAATTTAAAACACAGTTAGAAATCACCACATCCACACTATTATCAGCAATTAATGGCTGCTCTTGCCGCAGGCGATCGCATTCTATTTCAAAAGCAGCTATTTCTTCAAATGAAGCAATAGGATGTTGATTTAACCATTGTTGAGCGAGATCTAAGTTTAACGCCAAATCTTGAATTTTACCCTTGACAAACTGAGTGTTATGATAACCCAGTTGATCGGCAATTTCTCCTTGATATTTGCGGGCAAGATTTAACATTTCATCATTAAAATCTACCCCAATTACTCGACCTTCTGCCCCTAATTTTTGAGCTAAAATATAACAATTTTTTCCTCCTCCTGAGCCTAAATCAACTACGGTTTCTCCGGGATTAATATATTGAGTCGGGTCACCACAACCATAGTCTTTGTCAATAATTTCTTGAGGAATAATTTTTAAGTAATTGGTATCATACTCTGTCGGACAGCATAAAGTCGGTTGCACAACTTGAGCACCTGCTTTGTAGCGATCTAGAACTTCAGTTTCGATGTTGTATTGAGTTACTTTTGTGTCTGGTGTCATCTGATTTGTCATGAATTCTTTAAGTAGTAGTTACTTTACTTTTTTGTATAACACAATTCGACTCACTCTGAAAATGAAGTCGTATATTTTAGCAACATATTACTAAAATGTTGTGTTTTTCATTAAAACGTTTCAAGCTTAATTTTCCCTGAGAAATCTCTCAACTCTATCTGAGACAAGAATTTTAAAGAAACAGCATAAATAGGTCGTTTTTACAATAGATCATTAACAATTTTATGTCATCAGAAGCAGCACAGCAAGACAAGCGCGATACGGGTAAGCCCACGCACACGCGAACGCCCTTGTTTGCTGAAAATGAATCAATTATGATTTTACCTAACCTTCTGAGGGATGATTCTTGCTTGGAGAGGGTTTTAACTCTAATTTGGCTTGCAATTCTGCCTTAATTCGGTTTAAAATAGAAGTCTCATCTAAAGAGGCTAAAATCCGCTGTACTACTGCCTTCGGCCCCTCACTTCCCCAAGATGCGCCATTGGCTAAGTAGGTTTTCGTCACTTGCCCGATACCGTAAGAAGAGACTCCCGCAACTCCCGCTTGAGTGATGGCAACGGACAGATACGGAACTAAGCTTGCTCCTCCCGTCAGGGGGGCACTGGCTCCCAGTAACCCTTTCAATGAACTCAGCCCTAAATTAGCAACCAACTCACTCGCCCCAATTCCTCCCATTCCCAGGGCTATTTTTTGCAACAAATCTAATGCCCCTTGTTGGGTCATGGAAATGCCGTAGAGTTTGGATAAGGTCAAAATCATCATCACATCAATCATCGCTCCACTGAGGAGATCGACAACTGTCAACGGGTTAAGGGCAATAGCAACGGCTTTAGTCATTACCCCATTCCAAATCACTTTGTTGGCGCTGGTGTCTCGGATCTGCATTTTTCGCTTCACCACCTGTTCATTCAGATTACCCGCGTATAACATGGTGTTGAGAGCAACTAAAGACTTGCCTTCACGATCTAAAATTTCGAGAATTTTTAATCTCAACTCTTCAACTTGAGGTGTTCCTCGAGTCAATTCTGCTTTAAGACTACCATCGGCACGACGAACCGCTGTTGCGACTAAAGGAGAAGCGGCTGCCATCACAATTTCATTGGGGGAGACTAATTCTTTGACCCGTTGGTCGCGAATGGTTTGATAAATGGCATTTCGGTCAGCTTCTGGATATTGGTCAATTTTATTAAACACTAGAATAATTGGTTTTCCGGCTTCCCGTAGAGCAGATAAAGCTTCATATTCGACTTGGGTAATATCTCCTGCAATTACAAATAGTAGCAAGTCTACTTGTTGGGCAACCTGAAGAGCGATTTGTTCTCGCTGCTGACCATCGACTTCATCGATGCCCGGTGTATCAATTAACTCAATTTGAGAAATACGGTAAGATACGGGAGTGGGAGAATTCAGTGATGTTTGTTTGTCTGAGTTGACTGAGTTCGTCTGCCAGGGTTGAGCTTGCGTCTGACGAGTCACCCCATGAACCGGACCTGTTTCAAAGATGGTTTGTCCGAGCAAAGCATTGAGAATAGAAGACTTTCCCCGTCCTACCATGCCGAATACAGCAATTTGAACTCGGGTTTGCTCGAGTTTGTCGATCATTTGATCTAACCCCCCCAGGTCAGCTTCAAGTCCGCTGCGTTCTTCTGGAGTTAAATCAAGATGTTCAACCACCTCTTGCATGGCATCACGAGCATGGCGTAGGTTTAATTCTGCTTGAATGTCAGAAAAGCTCAGTAAGGTATTATTCAGTTCATCGTCTAGATTGATCTGAGCCATCATCCAAGTCAGGAGAGCAAATAATATATTCAGAACTGATGAGAAAGGATCAAGTACAAGCTGTCAACGAAGGTTATTGTTATCTTGACCCTTTTTTCTATCTTCTAGGAGTTAGTGTTACGTGACATGATGGAATTTAACCTTATATATAGGTGGAAATAATATTAAAACAAGGTTTATTCCAATCATTCGTTAATAATTGCTTCGGTTATAACCTCCGCCGCCACCTCGTCCTCTGTTGCGATTATCCTCTTTCGGCTTAGCTTTATTGACTCGCAATTGCCGTCCCATCCATTCGGCTCCATCTAGGGCTTCAATTGCAGCAGTTTCTTCCTCCTCTTGTGCCATTTCAACGAATCCAAATCCGCGAGAACGACCTGATTCTCGGTCGGTCGGGATCGATGCTCGCTTTACGGTACCGTAATCAGCAAAGACTTGACTTAAGTCCTCCTCAGTAACGTCATAGGATAGGTTACCAACGTAGATCGACATGGAATGACTCCAACATTACACTCAAAATTTAGAATCAGCCTTTGGAGACAGACAGACGCGATACAGAACTTAACGCAAAATCATGGAATTCCTGTAGCGAAGAAAAATGTCTACCAAATTCAATCTGAATCTTCATCCTGATTTTAACATAGGATACTGAATTTCGGTTCAGTTAATTTCAGCCTACTCAGTATCGCTTTGGCTTAACAAACAAACGACAGATCAACCCCTCCAAAGTTAGTGGTTAATGCAATGTTAAGATTCTCTAATACTTTAACTAACCACTGCACACCTTCTTGAGTTGAAGATTCATAATGATTGAATAAAATTGCAAACCGTTTTTCTAAATAAGGTCGGACTCGGCGACAAATTAAGATAATCTTCAAAAATAAGCCTGTGGTGAAGGTGGGGCCAATATTAGAAATCAGGTCAAGGAAAACAAAGTGATTGGCTTTTTGGGGACTTTCTACAATTAAGAAGTTCAAAATTTGGCTGCAAGTCCTGAGTAAAAGAAAGTCACTAAAGTCTTCTTCGTTACTCTGCGGAATAATCTGTTGTAGTTGTTGATAAAGCTTTTCGTTAAATTGACGCTTGGCATAGGATGATTCAAACGGAGAGAGAGTTAAGTACTCATAAAAATCTTTTTTGAAACTCCGAAAAGATTGGGGATTTTGTGTTTGATTAATAAAACGATAGGCTAAATCTCGATAAGTGTTATTTCCTTCAATCTTCCCCACAAATTGCTGAATCGCAAAAAAAAGCTCTCGGTTATTCAATAATGTGGGATTATGCACTGAAACTTTCATTTTCTTTGCTGTTTCAAGGGAGATTTTAGCCACTTGTGATCGTCGCCACTGATGAGTAACATATTGAGACAAATCTAGCTCAAATTTTTGTTGTTTTTGGAGCTTAATTTGCCGAATCATCTGTTGATGTTCGTAGGAACTATCATCACTAATCAAACAATGATGATATAAATAAGGATAACGAGGAATTAATGTTCTAAGGGGCTGATTCTGTAATTTTTGATCGGACCGCTCTAAGGGTTGACAAACCACCTCAGTAAAACGCTTCAGAACAGCATAGTGATCGCTATGAATAAAGTTTTGAATGAGTCTAGATAAGGTGTGGCTGCGACGAGAATACAGATAATGTGATGGATAATTGACAGCAGCTCTTTCAAACAGATGATTGAATTTAGAAATCGCTCGTCTTCGATTCGGCATACTCTGCCACCGATTAATTAAAATATAGCAACAGCGATTGATAATAAAATTAAAGTCTTCTTCTGTTATTTTAGTGGCTATAATCTTCTCTAAAGCTTGAACAATTTCAGGCTCTGGGTATCCTGAGCCTGCCATAAATAAAAGCCGAAATCGTTCAATGAGCCGATCCGCATCCTCTACTTGAACTCGCTCAAGGAAGTGGTCGTAAATTTTCTGTTCTTCTAAATGGTGTGAACGAGAGGAATAACTAAATGAATTACTGCCCATATAACATTACCTATACGACTTCTGATAATTGATAAAGTTTTTGATAGATTTAGATCAGCTTTGTGTGGGTAGTTTCCGTTCAATCCAGAAATATTATAGACTAATTTAACGACTAAATCTATACATCTGATCGACTCGTTCTCGTTGTAAAATTTATTGATAACTCTCTAAATTGGTGCGCTACACTTCGGATTCTATGTAATTTACTTTCGGCTCTTGGGCTAATCCGGTTAAGTTTGAGATCGCTCATGAAATAATTTGACTAAACCTTGAGCAAACTCATAACAGTACCATAAAAAGGAATTGAATTGACGGTTCGACTCCGCTCAATTGAGGATCGGCAAAGATGCAAGACACCCAAACTCTGGAATAATAGTAAAACGTTCAATTATTCGTTTGTTCCATTCAAACTTTAAAACTAGCTAGAATGTCGAATGTGATCACTCCCGCTCGTCTTTCTCAAATTCTCACAACTCCATTATGGCATGGGTGTGAAAAGCAGGGGGAAATACCCGTCAAGGGGATTACCACTGATAGTCGTCATCTCAAACCGGGAGAAATCTTTCTTGCCTTATCTGGAGAACGATTTGATGGCCATCAATTTGTCGAACCAGCGATCGCGACTGGGGCAGTCTGTGCCATTGTAGATTCTAAGTTTGCTGCCGCCCATCCTCAATGGCCATTGCTCGGGGTCAATGATACTTTAGCTGCTTATCACACAATCGCCCATTGGTGGCGACAACAATTTACAATTCCTATTATTGGTGTGACTGGATCGGTTGGGAAAACCACAACCAAAGAACTGATTGCAGCCCTGTTATCGACTCAAGGTAACGTTCTCAAAACGCAAGCCAACTATAATAATGAAATTGGGGTTCCCAAAACCTTGCTACAACTCTCCTCTAACCATGACTATGCAGTGATAGAAATGGCGATGCGAGGACGGGGTGAAATTGCCCTGTTAAGCCAAATGGCTGCCCCTACTGTGGGTGTGATTACAAATGTGGGGACAGCCCATATTGGTCGGCTGGGTTCAGAAGAGGCCATTGCCCAGGCTAAATGTGAACTACTGGCTGAAATGCCCAACGATGCAGTCGCCATCCTCAACCATGATAATTCTCGCTTAATCGATACGGCTGCATCCCTGTGGTCCGGAAAAACCTTAACTTATGGACTCATGGGGGGCGAGTTGACAGGAAAATTGATCGATTCTCAGACTTTACGAGTTGAAGGCATCGATCTCAAGTTACCCTTACCCGGATCTCATAACGCCCTCAACTTCCTCGCCGCTTTAGCTGTTTGGAAAATCATTCGCGGAGAAAATACACCCCCTCCCCGGCTTTATCAACCCCTCAAAACGGGTTTAAACGTGGTTTTACCAGAAGGACGGGCAAAACGTTATAACTTAGACAATGATATTGTGATTTTAGATGAAACCTATAATGCTGGCTTAGAATCGATGAAAGCGGCTCTAAAATTACTGGCTGAAACTCCAGGAAAACGTCGTATTGCTGTGCTGGGAACCATGAAAGAATTAGGGGAAAAATCAGTTGAGTTTCATCATCAAATAGGTCAACAAATTCATCAATTAAAATTAGATGCTCTATTTATATTAGCTGAAATTCCTGAAGCTACTGCGATGGCAACTGGGGCAGCCGGCTTACCCTTAATTAAAATTGAAGATATAGCCTCCGATAACGCCCATCAAACCCTGACTCAACAATTAATAGAATTTATCAAGCCAGGCGATCGCTTGCTGTTTAAAGCCTCCCATTCTGTAGGGTTAAATCAAGTTGTAAAGCAGTTACGCACAGTCTTTTAAACCAATCACCCTCTGTATTAGCTGTGCTAAACTAATAGGGTTAATATTGTTTAAAACTTTATTGGTTGGAGGTGAAACCGCGTAGAATGAAACAGTTGGGAACCCATTTAGTTGTTGATGCTTGGCAGTGCCCTAGCGATCTGCTCAACGACCCAGAACGAATTCGCAGTGCTATCCTGGGAGCAGTGAATGCCGGAGGGGCAACACTGATTGATTTTTGTGTTCATCAGTTTAGTCCTCAGGGGGTTACAGCTACAGCAACCTTAGCAGAATCTCATATTGCAATTCACACATGGCCTGAATATGGCTATTTTGCAGCAGATCTGTTTTTTTGTGGGAGTGGAGATCCCCAAACGGCTATAGAGTTTTTAGAGGTGGCCTTGGAGGCTAAGCGGGTTAGACGACGAGAATTTAAGCGCGGTTTTGAACCTGAACTAGATATACAGACCAGTTTATCTCATCAGACAAATTCCCATCTGGCTGAAACAGGAATGGTATAGACAGTGAGACGATCGAGGGTTTGAACAAGCAGCAGTTCATGCCTAAAATGCATAAAGCTAGTATTCCTCCTATTGCATTTAACACTATGACTTCAAATGTCTCCGCGATCGCCAATTGTTATAGAGCACAGGTTTCGATTATCGGTGCAGGTAAAGTCGGTAGTACCATTGCCCAAAGAGTGATCGAAAGTAACATTGCTAATGTTGTTCTGCTAGATGTGGTTGAAGGTTTGCCTCAAGGTATTGCCCTAGATTTAACCCATGCTGGGGCAATAGAAGGACACGATCGCAAAGTGATCGGCACCAACGACTACCGCGATACGGCGGGGTCTGATATTGTGGTGATTACCGCAGGCTTACCTCGTAAACCGGGCATGGATCGTTCCGATTTAATTGCCACCAATGCTAAAATTGTCGCTGAAGCAACGAAATCCGCGATCGCATATTCTCCTGATGCGACTTTAATTGTGGTGACTAATCCCCTCGATATTATGACTTATGTGGCTTGGAGAGTCAGTCAGTTAGATGTTTCTCGGATGATGGGGATGGCTGGGGTGTTGGATTCGGCCCGGTTTAAAGCGTTTATTGCCATGGAATTGGGAGTCTCAGTGATGGAGATCCAGGCTACTGTTCTTGGTAGTCACGGAGACTCAATGGTGCCCCTACCCCGTTACTCTACAGTGAATGGGATTCCCATTACAGAATTGATGGAGGTGAGCGCCATTGATAGACTGGTTCAACGGACTCGCAATGGGGGAGCAGAAATTGTCGGACTTTTGAAGAAAGGGGGGGCTTACCAGGCTCCTGCGGCCTCTGTGCGAGCTATGATTGAGTCGATCTTACTCAACCGCTTACGTTTACTGCCGATTTCTGCCTATCTGCAAGGAGAATACGGCTTCAAGGATATTTTTCTCGGTGTTCCCTGTTGGTTAGGTTGTCGGGGGGTAGAACGGATTTTAGAGTTGCAGTTAACCGATGAAGAACAAACCGCTTTAGCTGATTGCTCGGCAGCCGTCAAACAAGGAATCGATCAAGCCAATGCTGTGATTGAGGCGATAGTTGACAATTAGCAATTTATTCTTTATGATATGAAGTATGCAAGGGGCATTCCTGGTTTCGACAGGGTGAGAAAAGCGACCTTGTGATTCAGGCCGAGAGTGAGTCTTCTCTCGTAAATCCCAGATTCAAAAATAATAAGTGCTAACAACATTAAGCCTTTTGCTCGGGTTCAGGCTGCAGTAGCCTAAACTAAAACCTCATACAGGTTTCGAGCATCTATAGTCTGACTCCGTTAAGGGCTATAGATTTAACCCCCAACGGATTGGCTAATTCGGTATCTCTGGTTGCCTAATTAGCGAGAACTTTACCAGAGAATCCCATCGTCCGGGATAAGGGACGGTTCCCGCTCTGAGGATTAGAAGAGCTAAGCCTGTGAATGAGCGAAAAGTTAATACTCATTCTGGACATGGGTTCGATTCCCATATGCTCCACTAAAAAATAACTCTTAAACTTAGGGTAGCGATCGCTTTGATTTGCTACCCTGATTTATTAGAACTCCCTTTATCAGGATTCCTGCGTGAGCAGGCTAGAATAAAAGTTGCAGTGACTGAAATACAGATTCGATGATTAGTTTAGAACAAGTCGAGGCAAAGATAAAAGCTGAACTGCCCGACGCAATTGTCCAAGTTAACGATTTGAAGGGCGGCGATCATCTTGAGGCGATTGTGGTATCATCTCTGTTTGAAAACAAAACCTTGGTTAAGCAACACCAAATGGTTTATAAAGCCGTTCAAGCAGAAATGGCAACAGAGGCGATTCATGCCTTAGCGCTGAAAACCTATACGCCTCAAGCTTGGGAAAAAGCCAATCCGGCTGCTTAATCTAGGAAAATATTAATATTGACAACCCACCCCCGTTTGTCAACTTTAATCGTTTATTGTAACTTGAATCATTGGAGAACTCACCATGACAATCGCACCAGAAGTTAAAGAGAAAATCGATAACTTAGTCAAGCAAAATAAAGTCTTTGTATTCATGAAGGGTAATAAATTGATGCCACAGTGTGGCTTCTCCAATAATGTGGTACAGATTTTAAATACCTATGGTGTTCCTTTTGAAACCTTTGATGTGTTGGAAGATCCTGAAATTCGTCAGGGCATCAAAGAATATTCTAGCTGGCCAACTATTCCTCAAGTTTATATTGATGGCGAATTTGTTGGGGGATCAGATGTGATGATTGAAATGTATCAAAATGGTGAGCTTAAACAAATGCTAGAAATTGCTTTAGCGTCCTAATTCATCGCTGATCTCTAAGCCTAATTTTAGAGTAGAGACATTCCATGGAACGTCTCTACTGAGTTGGGATTAAGTATTATAAACGTTTAAAAAATTGTGTTTTTAACCTTTAGTAGTAATCGACTTCTGGCTGGGGCAACGGCATTTCAAAGTTAGAGGCATCATACAGATAACGGAATGTTTCTTCCTCCAGACGATGAATTAAAAAGGGTTCAATCGCGTTTGAATGCCTAAGCGCCGCTAAATAGCCATCGATGTATAACCTGAGGTCATCATAACGATAACCTCGATTCCACATGGCAACTAGGGCATCGGTCAGCTTTTGATAGTGGCGAATAGTTTGAGCGTCCTGAAGCATGGTGTGTGAGTCCCCCAATATCTCTGAGTATGGATGGAATGTGTCCCTAAACAATGAGCTGAATCACTTGAGACAACTAGGGTTAGCTAACTCCCAAGCAAGACAAACGACAAGAAAGTTGACGTTGTCTGCCTCGGATTAACGAATACAAGAAAGTTCAGCCACTCTCAGGCGTGGGCATACCCTCGGTAATTGCGAATCACCGGGGTGGCACCGTTTTTGAATGCAACTATATATAAAGACCGGATACAATTCCCAAAAGTTCAATTAAATTTCGTTTTTTCTCGACTTTAGTATGACAAAATAGACTTGAACTCAGTGATATATGCTGTCTTGAGTGATTACATCCAACAGGTCGGCTTACCCCAACTAAACTCTTCTAAATTGTGCTCCATTAATCCGGAACATTGAATCAGTCAATTGTTAACTACTTTAATCTTAGCTTTTTTTTACGGTGACTTCACTCCAAATGCCCAGGTTCTTTGATAAATCGGTCAACCTGGCCTCAAAAAGTTAAGAAAATCTAAACGCTACAGACTGAAAATATCAACACTTCGTCTGATAGTATGCTGAGTGAAGTGTAATGGCGGCAAGCAAGCTACATCAGTCGCTTGATGCGCTCTTGGCAGTGTATAATAATGCCGCATCCAAAAAGCAAGATCCGCAGTCCAAGATTCCCAGATCACCGTTTTGGTCTATGTTGCCAAAAAAAAATACCTCTGTTGCTACTCTGGCACTCGTTTTTTCTCTCGTTGCAGTTCCTCCTGCGATCGCAGGAGCACCCTTGTCTGTGGGTTCGACCCTGACTCCAGCCCCCAGAAACCTTCCCCTTCCGGTAGTTCGTGCTCATCAGTTGCAAAGAAAAAACCCCATTCTCTTTCAACCGTTTGATCGTGCCTCTGGGGATATTTCCGTCACATCATTTGTGACCCACTCCAGGAATATTACCCTGTCTCAGGTGAATCCTACTCTCCCCGAAAATGCTCAAAGTCAATCAGGGAATGGATTATGGGGATTGTTGCCAATTTTAGCAATATTGGGATTAGTGTGGGGATGGTATAAGTCTCGTCCGTCTCAAACAGGCAGCACAGAAAACAGCCCTCAGTCTAACACTGATGATCGCGATCGCAATTTAACACCGCGCAATACAGGACAAAAATTGTCTGATGAGGTGACAGCGCCTCAAACGATAGCTTCACAGAAAAATACTGAAACCTCCTCAACCGCAGTGCCAGCAGAAACTGTTGAGAATACAAGACAAACTGATGGAGAATTCTCCCAGACAGAAAGTCTTAACAAACAAGTCACTGCCGCAGAAACAAGTGAAACATCAATCGCGGTTACAGAATCATCTAATCATCAATCCGAAGAAATGACTCAAGATTTGACCTCAATACCTCCTTCGGCAGATGACAAACCAGCAGATATACCTCCGACAGCCTCCTCTGAATTGCCTGAAAATCCCAGCCCCGAAACCCCTCAAACAGGGACTCTAGAAGATTCAACCGCCCAGACTGCTACTCCCCCTGAAAATGAGGCTTCAGCCGAACCTGCAACTGAATCAAATCGGACATCAGATCTAACTCCATCAAATGAAACACAGCTAAGCGATAATGCTTACGCAATGCTACAAGCAAGCTTATCCTCCACAAAGGGTGAACCCACTCCTTTAGATATTGAGGCAGCTAAATTTAATTTAGGACAAACGAAACCCGTAGAACCCCAACTGGCTTCAGTCGATGAGGGACTGGCAGAATTACCTGATGGCTACGGCAAAACAAAAATAGTCCTGATGCCTCGTGAACCTAACTCTGCTTATGCGTATTGGGATATTCCCAACGAAGATAAGGAAAAACTGCGAAAACAAGGAGGCGAACAACTGGCGCTGCGGTTTTATGATGTTACGGGGATTGACATGGATCAACAAAAACCCCACAGTGTGCGCCAATATGATTGTGAAGAGATGACGCGAGAATGGTATATTGAAGTGCCAATGAGCGATCGCGATTATATTGTTGAAATTGGCTATGTCACAGAAAAAGGACGTTGGCTGCTGTTAGCGCGATCGCTTCATGTGCGAATTCCCCCAGTTTATCCCTGTGATTGGTATGGAGATGATTTCCGGACGGTGAATTGGGAAGAAAATCTTCGTCAACGGGTTAAAGATGATTAAATGATGGGCATATCTGTAAAGTTTTTAGCCGTGAAATAATTGCAATCAAACCACATTTTACTAGTCAAAATTGTTCGAGTTGTGGTGAGTTGGTGAAAAAATCACTATCAATGAGAACTCATGTATGTGGTTGTGGAACGGTTTTAGATCGTGACCACAATGCTGCGATCGACATATTAAATAGGGCGGGGCACGTCCGAATTAACGCTTCTCAACAGAATAACCTCTGTTTAAATGGGGAAACCCTTTTAGATAAGTTGGCTGGATGAAAGAAGAATCTCCGCAGCTTCAGCTCGGAGAGTGTCAATCAGTGTAAAGCCCTCTCCTAATATTAGAAGAGGGGAAGGGAAAGAGGGCTTAATTAACCAACAGTTTTAAGAATTCAAAACAATTGTGGGTTTTTGAGAGAGTTGAGGTTGGGATTGAGACGCGGGAGTGGGTTTAATGTTATAAGCAATACCGCGATATTTTAAAGGAACTTTGGGTGCGGTGGGAAGTGTAACAGGGCGACGACAACTGTAACTTAACCCACGATATGTAGCGAATGTTGCTGTTTCGATAACGGGAACTAAACTAGCATTAGGAGTATAAGCAATACCGCGATAAACCAGTTTCATTGTGTGAATCTCCGAATCAGGTTGACGTGATGTAAGTGATCAACTTCGTGAGAAAAGTAGCTGCAACTGCAATCTCACAGAAGTGGAACGGGGGATAATTTTTATCCCCCAGGGATTAAGGACTAGACGTAATCAACGTAGCTGCCGTTGAGGTCAAACCCGCTAGTGGGGAGAGCCGAGCTGGAAGGTGCAATCCGAGCAACCAGTTCATCAACACCATCGTTGTAAGAGCCATCACCATTGCTATCGAGATAGATGCCTGTGCCTTCCATGCTAGAGTTGGTGACATAATCACTGGCACCGCCTTCTAACTGAATCATATCGGCAGAACTATCGAAGCCTTCAATAGTGATAAAGGTGCTGAAGTCGCCATCGAGTTCAGCAATTAACAAATCATCACCCGCACCTCCAAACAGCAGATCGTTACCGCCGTTACCTATCAGAGTATCGTTGCCATCACCCCCGAACAGTTGGTCATCTTGAGTGCTGCCAATTAACAGGTCATCACCCGCACCCCCATCAGCAATAATGGGAACATTGGCATGGCTGGCATCGAGGGTATCATTGCCATCACCGCCGTTGAAGGTTACGCCATGAGCATCGGTTCCGCTTAAGTCATTGATCTCGAGTTTGTCGTCACCGCCGCCGCCGTTGATCTCAAGCTGTTCAACTTCATTAATATCGAGTTGGAAGTTACCCAGGTTGAGGCGTTCAAACTTCACCCGATGTCCGTTGGCTTCGAGTAAGAAGTCATCCCCCTGATCGACAGCACCATTGACTTCAACAGTATCGAGGCCATCACCCCCTTCCATTAAGTCACTGCCGTCACCGTTGTTCCAGATAAAGCGATCATCACCTGCTTCACCAAACATCTGATCGTCGCCTTTGTTACCGATTAAGGTATCGTTACCATGACCGCCGTTAAGGGTATCGACATCAGAACTCCCCTTGAGTAAGTCATCTCCGGCATCTCCGTAGGCTTCCAGAGGCGTGGCAGAGTCACTGGCATCAACGGTATCATTGCCTTCGCCACCGTTGACAACGACTTTCAAAACATCGGTTCCGGTTAAATCATTGATATCGACGTTATCGTCGCCGCCGCCACCATTGATCTCGAACTTTTCAACGTCGTCAACATCAAGGGTGAACAAGCCTAAATTTAGACGGTCAAACTGCGCCCGTTCTCCGTTAGCTTCCAGGCGGAAGTCATCTCCGGCAGCATTGGCACCATTGACTTCAACGGTATCGCGGCCATTGCCCCCTTCCATCAAGTCGCTGCCGTCGCCGTTGTTCCAGATCATGCGGTCATCACCCCGGCCAGCGAATAGAAGGTCATCGCCGAGATCGCCTTGCATAACATCCGACCCTTGGTTACCAATCAGAATATCAACCTGATTTCCACCTTTGAGGGTATCGTCTCCTTCAAAACCGACTAGGATATCAATCCCTGCACCACCTTGTAAGTTGTCGTTGCCTGCATCACCGAATAAAATAGCCATTTGTAAATGCTCCTTTGGTAGACTGTTTGAGTTGATGATGTATCTCATCTGTGCTCTGTACCGCGACATATTTCTCACCAATTTCAGCTTATGCAGGTTTAATTTCGAGATTGTAAATTTAGCTTTTCTCTTTCTTTATTAATAGTATTTTTTCTCAAAAGTCTCTATATATAGGTATTTAAGGTTTTTCAGAAAATATTAGAGTTTTCTTATATTCGTGAAATTAGTAATATCAACCTATTTGTGATTATTATTATTAAAAGTTGTGATCGACACAACACTAACTCGTGATTAATACTTTAATATTTTGTGATGTAGATCACAGCAAAAATGTGGTAAGACTGAAGAGTTAGCATTAACTGAGCATGGAGGATGGGTTTAGGAACAGACAAGGTTCACAAACCCGAATTGCGATTATGAGTGCAGCAAGCCGAGATTGTCATCATTTTAAGCAAGTCCATCGGGATCATCCCTAAACTCGAGTTGTGGCATTCACTATCAAGGTCAATCAATTATCCATGTCGAGCATGAATGTGCAGAGGTAGATGATCTGAGATCGTCGACTCGAGTTGAATGCATCAATCCTGAGAGTGGATGATATTCCTATACTGTAGCGGCATCAATACTCAGATTCTGGATCAAATCAATCAGGGATGTGTTGCTATTCGAGGGTGCTCACAAGTAAACGTATAGAGTTCGCTACAAATTTTATTAGTTAATCGAACGGATCTACACTCAATATAATGAAAGACTATATATACTAAAAGATTTATTATTTTAGACAAAGACTAGCATCCATATCGCTTAACTGAGCATTAAAAAGTATAAAAAACAACAAATATTGAATCATACAAGCAATATGAATGATTAATGTCTGTGGAAACGATTTCGGAATCAGCAAATTCTGTTTAATTCATTTCAATATTATTTATGATTGTCCTGCCGAACTATCAGCGTTTAAAACAGATTTATGAAAGCAATAGCTCTATTGTTTACCGAGCTATCCGAACTTCAGATCGACAAGCTGTTATTTTAAAACTCTTGAAACAGGATTATCCCAGTCGGGAAGAAATATTACGATACAAACAGGAATATGAAATAACTCAACGAGCTAACTTAGAGGGCATTTGTCAATCATTCAGCTTAGAAAAATATCACAATACTTTTTTAATTACATTTGAAGATTTCGGAGGAGAGTCTCTTAAGATTTGGATGACTCACGATTTATTTAATTTGGCAGAAATCTTGAGAATTGCTCAAGCCACTACAGAAACTCTAGCAAAAGTTCATCGTGCTAATATTATTCATAAAGATATCAATCCTTCTAATATTGTATATAATCGTAATTCAGGAGAAATAAAGCTGATTGATTTCGGAATTTCAACGATTTTATCTCAAGAAAACTCAACCTTAAAAAATCCTAATTTTTTAGAAGGGACATTAGCTTATATGTCCCCAGAACAAACCGGAAGAATGAACCGTTTTTTAGATTATCGGACAGATTTATATTCTTTAGGTGTGACTTTATATGAGTTATTAACGGGTCAACTGCCCTTTCAAACGAGCGATCCATTAGAGTTAGTACATTGTCATATTGCCAAACTTCCTTTATCCCCCACAAAAGTTAATTCTGCCATTCCTCACGGGGTCTCTAATATTGTAATGAAACTGATGGCAAAAACTGCTGAAGAACGCTATCAAAGTGCTGTGGGGGTAAAAGCAGATTTAGAATATTGTTTAACTCAACTGAATCAGAATCAAAGCATTCACAGTTTTCCGTTAGCTCATTCTGATATTAATGATCGGTTTAAAATTCCGCAAAAGCTGTATGGGCGAGAAGCAGAAATTCAACAATTAGTTAGTGCATTTAATCGAGTTGGGGGGCAACGAGAAATGATATTAATTGCTGGATATTCTGGGATTGGGAAATCAGTACTCGTTCAAGAGTTATACAAACCGATTACCCAAAAACGCAGCTATTTTATCTCTGGGAAATTTGATCAATATCAGCGAGAAATTCCCTATAGTGCAATTGTGAACGCCTTTAGAGAATTAGTCAAGCAACTCTTGATGGAAACAGAAACAGAGCTACAAGTCCATAAAGAGAATATATTATCCGCTTTAGGAATTAATGGACAAGTTATTATTAATGTTATTCCTGAAATTGAATTAATTATTGGAGAACAACCTCTTATTCCTGAATTAGAAGCAACTGAAAGCTTAAATCGATTTAATTTAGTCTTTCAAAATTTTATTAAAGTTTTTACCAACCCTGTACAACCCTTAGTTATTTTTTTAGATGATTTGCAGTGGGCAGATGGTGCTTCTCTGAATTTAATTAAAGTCTTAATGAGTACAAAGTCACCCGGAATTTTATTGATTTGTTCTTACCGAGATCATGAAGTTTATTCGGGTCATCCTTTTATGCTTACCCTGGATGAAATGACAAAAAATGGAGCTATCATCAGTCAAATTTGTCTATCACCTTTAAATTTAAATGCAATTACGCAAATTGTCATAGATACTCTTCATTGTACTACTGAAGCCGGAGAATCTTTAGCCGAACTGCTACTGTTTAAAACCGGAGGAAATCCATTTTTTCTCAAAGAATTTTTTCAGTCTCTTTATACAGAAAAATTAATATCATTTAATTTAAAAAAATTAAAATGGGAATGGAATTTATCTGATATAAAAAAACAAAATTTTACTGATAATATTATTGAGTTAATGTCAATTAAAATCAAAAAGTTAACAGCAGATACCCAAACTATCTTAAAATTTGCAGCTTGTATCGGGAATCAGTTTGATTTAAAGATTTTAGCCCAAAGTTGCGAGCAATCCATTCAGGACGCAGCTAGAAACTTATGGGGAGCAATAACTACAGGTTTAATTATACCGATTAATAATGAAAATTGGGCAAAACTAGCTTTAATAGAAGGTGAATTAGAAGAAAAAAACCTCCCTGAATATAAGTTTATTCATGATCGAGTGCAGCAAGCTGCTTATTCTTTAATTCCTCAAAGAGATCGGCCATTAATTCATCAAAATATTGGTAAAATTATCTTAAAAAATACAGCTTTTGATCAACAGCCAGAAAAAATATTTGATATTGTTAATCAATTAAATTTAGGGCGATCGCTGATTTCAAATCAATCAGAAAAAGATCAATTAGTTCGCCTCAACCTTGAAGCGGGTAAAAAAGCAAAAGCATCCGCTGCCTATAACTCAGCATTTAATTACTTACAGGCTGGACAAGAGTTATTGAGTACAAATGATTGGAATCGTCAGTATAAATTGATCTTATCTCTCTATATAGAAGCCGCAGAAACAGCTTACCTTCAAGGTAAATTTGAGCAGATGGAAAAGATGATTACTGTAGTGCAGCATCAAGCTAAAACTGATCTAGATAGAGCTAAAATAATTGAAATTAAAATTTTAGCATTAATTGCTCAAAGTCAACTCGATCAAGCTATTTCGACAGGAATAAGTTTTTTAAGAAAATTAAATATTAGAGTTCCATATCAAGCTAACTTAATAAATTTAACGATCGGCTTATTGGAAATAAAATTAGTATTATTTGGGAAAAAAATTGAAGACTTAGTTAATTTACCTCGGATGAGCGATCCTTACAAATTGGCGGCTTTACAAATTTTATCAAAAATTGGTTCAGCCGCTTATATTGGTGCGTCTAGTCTATTTCCACTCATTGCATTTAAGCAAGTCGCATTATCAGTTAGATATGGAAACTGTCCTGAATCGATTTATGCTTATGGTGTTTATGGGTTGATTTTGTGTGGTGTTACAGGAGATATTAAATCAGGTTATAAATTTGGACAATTAGCATTAAAACTATTTGATAAGCTGAATGCAAAATCTTTTAAAATTAAAGCCATTTTTATAGCAAACAGTTTTATCAATCATTGGAAAACATCAGCTCATTCTATTTTAGAACCTCTGTTAGAAGCTTATAAAAGTGGATTAGAAACAGGAGATTTAGAGTATGCAACTTATGCGCTTCACGTATATTCTTTGAGTGCCTATCTCAGTGGACAGGAATTATCAGCACTAGCGACTCAAATGGCAACATATAGTGAAGTTATGACTCAACTTAATCAAGAACAATCACTTCGGCTTCATCAGCCTTATCATCAAGCTGTAGTTAATTTATTAGCTCAAACTGAAACTCCATATTGTTTAATTGGTGATATTTATAATGATCAAACTGAACTTCCATTTCTATTACAATCAGAGACAAAAACAGCACTCTGTTATGTTTATCTCAATAAAATGATTCTTTGTTATTTGTTTGAGCAATATTATGAAGCGTGTATCAATGCAGTTGAAGCAGAAAAATATCTTAAGAGTGCTACAGCAAGCCTATCCGTTCCATATTTTTATTTCTATGATTCTTTGAACCGACTAGCTTTGTGTCATTATCTTTCTAGCTTAAAACAGAAAAAGCATTTGAAAAAAGTTAAAAAAAATCAGAAAAAAATAAAAAAATGGATGCATCATGCACCGATGAATTACTCACATAAATACAAACTGATAGAAGCCGAGAGATATCGAGTTTTAAGAAAACAAACATTAGCAATGGATTCTTATGAACAAGCGATTCAGTTAGCTAAAAAAAATAATTATGTTAACGAAGTTGCTATTGCCTCTGAACTGGCTGCTAAATTTTATCTCTCTCAGGGAAAAGAATTAATTGCTAAGACTTATTTACAAGAAGCCCATTATTACTATCGACAATGGGGAGCAACAGCTAAAGTCAAAGATTTAGAAAAGAAATATCATTATTTAATAACAATGACTCAACCGGAGAGTCATAATGTTAAAACAACTGTAACGAGTATTGGTACTAGTGTAGACACAAATTTAGACACCTCAACATTTATCAAAGCTTATCAAGCAATTTCTGGTAATATTTTACTGGATCAATTTCTATCTAAATTAATGGAAATTTTAATGGAAAATGCGGGAGCACAAATCGGCTGTTTAATCCTGATAAAACAAGATCAATTAGTGATAGAAGCTACTGGAAATTTTGATCCAAAAAAAATTGAAGTTTTACAATCAATTCCCATAGACAATTATACAGATTTATCTCACTCAATTGTTAATTATGTATTTAGAACTCAAGAAACAATTGTATTGCATGATGCGGTCAATACCGGAGATTTTATGAATGACTCTTATATTCAGGATCGTCATCCTAAATCTATTTTATGTGTACCGCTAATTCATCAAGGTCAATTAGTGAGTATTGTTTACTTAGAAAACAATTTAACAACTGGTGCTTTTACTCCTGCAAAAGTTAAGATTTTACAACTTTTATCAGGACAAGCTGCGATCTCAATTGAAAATGCAAAATTGTATACTGAAGTCCGTGAAAATGAAAGTAGATTTGCTCAATTTTTAGAAGCAATGCCAGTAGGTGTTGGAATTATTGATGCTTCTGGAAAACCTTATTATACTAATCGAATTGCTCAGGAATTAATAGGAGAAACATTAAATTCTAGTTTAAATAGTGAGCAATTTGCGGTAATGATACAAACTTATATAGCCGGGACACAACAGCCTTATCCTGTAGAAAAAATGCCAATTATTCAAGCACTAAAAGGAAAAAGTACAACGGTTGATGATTTAGAAATTCACCGGGGAGATCGGGTTATTCCCTTAGAAGTTTTGGGAATGCCGATTTATGATGAAAAGGGAAATATTATTTATGCAATTGCAGCGTTTCAGGATATTACTGAACGTAAAAAAGCAGAAGCTGAGCGTCAACAATTTACGAATGAACTGTTTCAACTTAATAAAGCCTATGAACGATTTGTCCCTAATCAGTTTCTACAATTTTTAAATAAAAATAGTATTGTTGATGTTAAACTTGGAGATCAAGTTCAATTAGAAATGTCAGTATTATTTTCTGATATTCGTAACTTTACAACTCTCTCTGAACTGATGACACCTGCCGAAAATTTTCAGTTTATTAACTCCTACTTAAGTCAGATGGAACCTGCTATTACAGAGTATCAAGGATTTATTGATAAGTATATTGGAGATGCGATTATGGCACTTTTTAGTGGTGCTGCCGATAACGCAGTAAAAGCCGGAATTGCAATGCTTTATCAACTCAAAGAATACAACCAATCTTTAACTAATATAGGCTTAAATCCGATTAAAATTGGTATTGGAATTAATACGGGTTCTTTGATGTTAGGAACCGTTGGCGGACAAACAAGAATGGAAGGAACTGTTATTAGTGATGCAGTCAATTTAGCAGCACGAATTGAAAGTTTAACTAAAGAATATTGTGTCTCATTATTAATCTCACAACAAACCTTTTCACGCTTACAAAATCCCAATGATTACGCCATTCGTCAAGTGGATCAAGTTCGAGTTAAAGGGAAATCAGAACTGGTCACGGTGTATGAAGTTTTCGAGGCAGATCCACCCACAGTAAAAGAGAAAAAGTTAGCCACTTTACCTCTGTTTACTGAGGCTTGTATAGATTACCGTTGCCAAGCTTTTTCACTAGCTGCACAACGGTTTGAGGAGTGTCTTAGGCAAAATCCAGGCGATCGAATTGCGCGAATTTATTTAAAGCGATCTCAAGAACAAATTTAAATTTTCATCTTACTGAAATCCAAATTTAGAAAGTAAGTAAAAATAGAAATAACCCAATAGATAAACTCCATTCACGACAATCATTAATCCCTTGCCAATGGGAGAGTTAACCAAAGTAAATGACCAAATTGTTCCGAGAAAGACTAGAATAATTTCAATAAAGGCAACAATGTTACCATAGTGTTTAGGATCCCAGTAAGAAAAAGGACTAATAAAGCGATAATTACTGAATGGGAAAAAATGCCGATGAGCATCATCATGATGAACAGGTAAATCCAATAAGGAATGCAAGATTAAGCTGAGGCACAAAACTTGTATGATTTCCCATTTAAAAAATAAGGCAATGATTAATCCGATCGCAGCCAAAGGTATAGAATGAAATAATGCAACACTGTCTTGTACCACTGGGTGATAATAGGCTTCTGACCAAATTTGACCGTCCGGTATTTTAGCAATCAGTTTCGCCCAACCATAAAAGATAAAAATTGGAACATCAGGTAATATTCCCCCTAAAACAATGATTAAATTGGCTTGAGGATGGGTGAATTTTCCTAATATTGTAAGATTGAGAATCGCATGACTGGGAGTATTCATAAATCAATTACAGTAAACCATAAATTCGTTGAATTAATGCAGGTGCTTGTAGAACACCTTCAAACCGATCTACTGGCTTTCCTTGCTTAAATAGAACGAGAGTGGGCAGCGCCATGATATTATATTGAGAAGCAATTTGAGGATATTTATCTGTGTCGATTTTTACCACTTTAATTTGTTCTTTCATTTCCTGATTCACTTGTTCTAAAATCGGAGCCATCATCTGACAAGGGCCGCACCAAGTTGCATAAAAATCAACTAAAACAGGTTTTTCAGAATTATCTAATAAATCTTGGAAGTTGGTAAACGTTTTTTTGACTGACATGGACAATTTATGACTGAATGAACTTTTTGATTATAGATCATTGCTGACTCATCTGTTAGCCATCTATTAATACAGAAATTTATGAAGAAACATGGCTGATCCCTTTATTTTTGTCACCTTCAACAGATATGATGATGAAATTTGGAAAATTATTGCAGCTTGAGTGAATCTATCTATGGAAATCTTACCTGAATCAATGCAACGACTCAAGGATCAAGTCGCTTTAGTAACCGGGGGTTCGCGGGGAATAGGTCGGGCGATCGCCTTGGCTTTGGCGACAGAAGGGGCTAAAGTAGTAGTTAATTATGCCAGTTCGAGTGGTGCCGCCGATCAAGTCGTGGCAGAAATTGCCGATGCAGGCGGAAATGCGATCGCTTTACAAGCCGATGTTTCTGATGCCGATGGGGTAGACAATTTAGTTAAAAGTATTATTGAAAAGTGGCAACGTGTTGATATTTTGGTTAATAACGCAGGCATTACTCGTGATACTTTAATGTTGCGAATGAAGCCGGAAGACTGGCAAGCAGTAATTAACCTCAATTTAACTGGGGTATTTCTCTGTACGAAGGCTGTGAGTAAGATGATGTTAAAGCAACGATCTGGCCGAATTATTAACATTGCTTCTGTTGCTGGACAGATGGGAAATCCGGGCCAAGCTAATTATAGCGCCGCTAAAGCCGGGGTGATTGGTTTAACCAAAACTTTAGCTAAAGAATTCGCCAGTCGAGGGGTTTTAGTCAATGCTGTTGCCCCGGGTTTTATCGCTACCGACATGACAAAAGACTTGAAAAATATTGAAGAAATCATTAAATTTATTCCCCTTGGACGGTATGGAGAAGCCGAAGAAGTTGCCGGAATGGTGAAGTTTTTAGCGGCAGATTCAGCGGCAAATTATATTACCGGACAAGTGTTTAACGTTGATGGCGGCATGGTAATGGCTTAATTTATTCCTGTCTTTTCCAGTCCTTAATTTTCCAAGTGTTTAAATCCCACGGGGTTAATTCTACTCCTGTAATTCGATTACTGACTCCGGCAACTTCAGCCCGATGAATTAAGGGAATGACAATTGCATTTTCAACTAATAAATCATTCATTTGAATAATCAACTGCGTTCGTTTTTCCGGGTCTAATTCAGTATTGGATTGTTGCCAGAGTTGGTCATATTCAGGATTACAATATCGCGAGGGATTATCCCCTATCCAGTTATTTGATTTTTGGGGAATTTCATCACAGGTATAGGTTTTTAAATACGATCCAGGATCGGGATTAGTATTGCCTGTGGTATACATTTGTAAGTCTGCCTGAAACCGTTCTAGTGTTTCCGAATTCGCCGGATCTCCAGAGAAATAAACGCTGGGATCGATACTTTTAAGTTCGACCTCAATCCCAATCGATTCTAACGACTGTTTAATCACTTCTTGAGTTTTCTGTCGCAAGGGATTAACTGAAGTTTGAAATAGCACTT
>CAYNXM010000342.1:0-6007 GCA_964401105.1 uncultured Lyngbya sp.
TTGATAGCTGTTTGATTGGATATATCATTTTGCAGCTAACAGAAATATCTAAAAAAATGGGAGATAAAGCATTAGATAAACTCCGTTGTCTTCAATTATTTATGAATGAAAATATCAGCTATGTACATGGGTTTAGACGTAGTTAACGACTGCTGTTTTACCAATTCCTGAAAATCCTGCAACCAGCATCATTTCGCTATTACCAGCGGTGACCCGGTCAAAAGCATCCAGTAACGCTTGGACTTCGCTTTCGCGTCCGTAGAGTTTTTCGGGAATATTGAAGCGATCGCATAAGTCCCTTTGTGCCAAATCAAACTCTATAATTGCCCCAGTTTCTTTCCACTGAGTTAAACAAAAAAGCAAATCATGCTTGAGTCCCAAAGCACTTTGATAACGGTCTTCAGTATTTTTCGCCATCAGTTTAGCGACAATTGCCCCCACTATTTCCGGCACATTGGTATTGATGCGATCAGCAGGTGTCGCCATCTGGGCAATATGGCAATGCACCAATTCTAAGGGGTCGTCAGCTTTAAAGGGTAAACGACCTGTTAGCAATTGATACAGGGTGACACCGAAAGCATAAAAATCGCTGCGATAATCAATACCACGATTCATTCGTCCTGTTTGTTCCGGTGCTAGATCAGCTAACGTTCCCTCCAACACATTAGGGTTTTGAATTTCTTGGGTTTGTTTGGGTAACAACGAAGCAATGCTAAAGTCAATGAGTTTAACTTGCTTAGAGTCTGGATGAATGAGAATATTGGCGGGTTTGATGTCTTTGTGAATAACCCGAGAAGAATGCAAATCATGGAGAATCTCAGCCAGTTGAATCGCAATTGTCAAGGCATTACCGAGGTCTAATGGCTGAGGAAGCTGGATGTATTGATCCAAGGATATCCCACCCCAATCTGGCATCACCAGTGCATAGCCATTGCCGAATCTCTCCAGGCTTAGAGGTTGGATAATGCCATCAATGGATAGGTTTTTTGCGATCGCATACTGATTGCGAAACTGTACCAATTCCCCAAATGTGGGATACTCTCGTTGCAATACCTTAATTACCACGGTAAACTGCTGGTTATGATCTACTGCTCGATATACTGCTGTTGTTGAGCCATTGTAGAGTTGTTCAGTGATGGTGTAACCATAAATTTCCGGGAATTGAGGTACTGTGGATGTCATAGCCTTGAGAACTAAATAATTGCCTTCAACACTCTTTACTGTTATTAAAGTTCCCAAGAATATCAGTCATCTAAACAGGAGTTCGATGAAAACATCAATTTGGGTTGAGCCAATAAAAAAATCTGGCTTTTTGCCCCTGAAACACTCTGTAAACAGCTTACACTCGAATCAGGGTTTTAGCCTCTGTCAAACTCGCATTATGATAAAAAATCAAGCTATTTGATGTTATAAATAAATTCTTTTTGATCAAAAGTTTTTCCCTTTCTCCCAAATCATTCCTTAGTTTTTTGGTTTAATAATCGATTTAAATCACCAAAAGTACCCCCATAAGTGAGTATCGGTTCATCATATCCTTTGAGATTGACTGTATATTGCTGGAATATCCCATCAGGACTCAATTTAGACAGATATTTATAAGTTGTTTCTCCCAAAGCAATATCCATGCCAATTTGCTTGGTGGAAGACTCTAAACGAAACGCGGCGTTAACAGTATCTCCTAAAGCTGTGTAGTCTGCTGTTGTACCTGCCCCGCCGCCTGTATTGCCCACCATGGCATAGCCTGTATTAATTCCAGCCCCCACTCGCAAGGGAAAGGGTAAGGGATAAGCATTACTCAATTCTGCTGTGATCCGATGCAGTTGACTTAAAGCTTGAGCAATTCGTAACATTTCCTCAGAATTGACCCCTTCTGCCCCATGAAACCATACAGCCATGATGGCATCACCAATATATTTATCAACCCAACTGCCATTATCACGAATAATTTGTCCAGCATGACGAAACCAAGTCCCAATCACTTCTGAGAGTAAACGTTCATCGAGTTGTCGCGTCAAAACCGTGAAATCCCGAATGTCCATCACCATCACAGAAATTAAACGGCGGACAGTCAGGGTTGCTGTGTAGTCTTCGAGATCGCTGTCTTCAAGATCTTCGAGACTTGGAACAGCTTGATAAGCCGAAGGACAGTGAAAAATCAGTTCACTCTGGCCCAGCATAATCCGATCACCATCCTGAAGTGTAATGGGGATTGTTACACGGCGGCCATTGACAAATGATCCATTTCGACTGCCTAAATCAATGAAAAAAAATTCTCCATGCTCCATGCGCTGTAACATTGCATGGTTGCGAGAAATCCATCGATCTTTAATCTGGATATCGTTGTCTTCATTGCGACCCAATGTCCAGTATGTTTTACCCAGTAGTGGCCGGTAGTGATTACCGCTTGCACCAGGCAATAGAATATGAGGAACGTGTCGAAGCTTCACAGCAAGATGAGAAAGGACACAGGGTTTTCAGAGAATTGAACTGCCAGAATAATATACCACCCCAGCTTATGCTTGAGATAGGTAAGAGTGACGATTTTATCATACCCATTTTTATGTTCAACTGTCTCTTTTACGCCACACCTCTCCCTGCTATCTGATTAAAAAGCGAGTCGGAGCGATCGCGCGATAGAGATTGTAGCCAGGGGTAATCCTTTATGCGGCACAAGCAGCCAGTAAAAATAAACTATCAACTAAAATGGTACTCAACACCGCTCCACTAAACGCCCACCAATGGAGTTGTTTAGATTGTAGGGGATAAAGACCGACACTCAGCAACAGGATCAGCAGTAGAAGCGCTCCGCCAATTCCCCAAGGGGTATTCATTTTCTGTAAGGCATCTTGGAAAATCGGTAAAGCCAGAGAAGCATCAACCCTCATCAGTTGTCGCCAGCTTGGAATTAGGCCTGCCATATAGAAATATCCATCCGTTAAGGCTGTTCCAAACAAAGAGCCTAAATAAAACCAGTTGCCGATCTGACCTTTTTGCCGCCACAGACACCAAACCGCAAAAGGTACCCCCAGAGACTCAATGGGTAAATGCAGTAGGGGTTCCCACCGCAGCCAGCCCCAATAAATTGAGCCCGTTAACCAAGTCCAGCTAAATCCGAGTAAAAGATCGCCCCAGACCCAAGTTGAAGCCGAACGGAGCCAGACTCCAGACAGAAATAGCCATCCAATGGTCAGAACCAGACTGAGTTCAGGTAAGGCTCGGACTAAGGGCGCTTGGAAAAACACGGGAACAGAAACCAGGAAAATAGCAGCCCAGAGTATTCTCCATCTCTGGGAGGTGATAATTTTCCGCCAGCCGAGCAGGGGCGGCTTCTGAGATTCAACAGGCTGGATAATGGTCAAAGTATAATCTGAAAAAAAATGGTTGAACAAGGGTTATTTTAAGTTTTGTTACTTAATTTTACAATAAACTCAGAGAGTTGCAATTTTATCCCCCCCTGGGGCATCGAGTTATATATTACCATAGAATTAAATATGCCCCCCTAGGGGATTTAAATCTTAAGAATTAGTTCAAAAATTAGCCAATCTGTGATTAAAAGACAGATATCGTGACGGCTCATTGTTGTGAGTGAGCCAGCGAGGACTAGAATAGATATACGATCTAGTCAAAAATATCTAGAGTTAGGTAAAGTTAACGATGATCAAAGATTGTGACACATCGAACTTAATCGAATTTGAGCAGCAATAGATTTAATGTCCATGAATCCAGACGAATCCCAAAATTCAGAACGACAAAAACCTTTGGCAGATCCTTGGATGACTTCAGAAGAGTCAGACCACTCAGATCAACCCGAAACTTCATCATCAGTGGGTGAGGAGTCATCACTAATGGACAATCCAGAAGACAGACCTAAAATAAATATATCCCCAGTTCCAGAAAATACAGCCAGCTTGTGGACTTCAGAAACCACAGAACCTCAGCAGCCCCTGACTGAGTTACGTCAAGACATTGCAAGCTTGCAACTGAGCAAAGCCAAATTACAGCAAGAACAACGGATGTTGACCGAGTCGATGGGTAATTTGGTTTCTGAGGCAGTCAGTCAACTCGAACAACGCAAGCAAGCTTTGCAAGTGGAAGTCGAAAAGCTTGAACGCCGTCGCGATCGGGTTCAGAAAGAAATGCGTACCAGCTTTGCTGGGGTTTCTCAGGATTTAGCGATTCGCGTACAAGGATTTAAAGAGTATTTAGTGGGTAGTTTGCAGGACTTAGCCAGTACCGCCGAACAACTGGACTTGATTCCAGAAACCCCACCGACTCCGAGTCCTAGTTCCCCTCCTGTTTCTGCGGGAAAGACTCAATCTTTCTCTGATAATACTCCTCAGTTTGCAGAGCAAAAGTTTCAAGATACAACCCAGCAAATCCGTCAATTGTTGGATCAATATCGCACGATGCCCGATTATTATGGTGCTCCCTGGCAGTTACGACGAACCTTTGAACCGATTCATGCTAAACGAGTTGCCAATTGGTTTTTTGACCAAGGGGGACGGGGAGCCTTACGAACCATGGGGAGTCGGCTGCAAAATATTCTGATTGCTTCAGCGATTATTTCCGTGTTGAGAACCCTCTATAAACAGCGTCTACGCTGTCTTGTGTTGGCAAATAGTCCCGAACGTCTGGGTGAGTGGCGGCGGGGCTTACAGGACTGTTTAGGGCTAGAACGTCGCGATTTTAGCCCGGATCGGGGAGTTGTATTGTTTGAAGATCCTGTACTGGTTGCTCAAAAAGCAGATCGATTGGTTCAGGAAGGAAAATTGCCCTTAATTATTGTTGATGATTCAGAAGATAAAATTAGTTTGTCTTTACTACAATATCCTCTATGGCTCGCTTTCTCCCCAGAACCAGAAACTCAGGGTTATACAGAGCAATATTAGAGTATTCATTCGGGGGTGTTTTGGGTGACTGGTGAAGCGATCGCCCCTGGGATCATCACTTTGGTGAGGTTACTTTTTAATGGGGATGCGATCGCATATCCTAAAAAAAGACCAATTCATTATACAAACTTCAAAAAATATGGTGTCGCCAGTTTAGGAATTGACGACAATCATTTCTTATAGGGATTTGGGTTAGGAGATTTAAGTATTAAAATTGATTGATAATTCACATAATTTGGAGGATCAATATGCTGATTACAGAAGAACAAAACGCTCCATTAATGACTTTAGAGGAGTTTCTGGACTGGTATCCTGATGGTTATTCGGGTCGATTTGAATTGCGAAATGGAGTGATTATTAAAGTGCAACCTACTGGAACTCATGAACAAGTGGCTGGTTTTCTGGCTTTAGAACTAGGTGTGGAAATTAAACGTCTTAATTTACCATTTTTTATCCCTCGACAAGGGTTAATTAAAGCCATAGATTCAGAAAAATCAGCTTATATCCCTGATGTGATGGTATTAGATTCTAATGCTTTGGAAAATGAGTCCTTATGGAAAAAACGCTCCATGATTACTCAAGGCACAAGTGTTAAGTTAGCTATAGAAGTTGTCAGTACTAATTGGCAAGATGATTATTTAATGAAGCTGGGAGAATATGAGAAATTAGGAATCGGTGAATATTGGATAGTGGATTATTTAGGGTTAGGTGGTCGGCGTTATATTGGAGATCCTAAACAGCGGTGCGACCCTGCGGATTCTCAATCCGCCAAGGAACGCGCACCAAGAGAACCTACAATTTCGGTTTATCATTGGGTTGAGGGAGAATATATGGTCAATTTATTTAGCGGTCAAGATGTAGTGGGTTCACCCACTTTCTCCGAACTTAATTTAACAGCAGAACAAATATTTGAAGCGGGGCAATAATCTCTGGTAGCTACGCCAATGCATATCCGGTATATTTACGAACACAGGCAGGGTGAAATGCCAAGACAATATGATTTTTGGGGATACCGGCTGAAACTAAGGCTTCTGTGATACTATCTTCAATACCGTCATAATGTATCCACAGTTTATCCTGTCGGATTTCTACATGAACGATACAGCCATGAACTCGGT
>CAYNXM010000343.1:0-12492 GCA_964401105.1 uncultured Lyngbya sp.
GTAGTGAATCAATTAAAAAGTATATTGAAGACCCGCACCACGGATAATTAGAAAGACCACGGCAGTTAAAACTGCCCGTGTCGCTTTCCTCCCAAGTCTAAAGACCTTGGGCTTCCCGCTTTCCGTGTGTTTCTTGTGAAATCTTTCCTCATTATTGTGATGCTTTTTCCTGGATTTAGTCTGAAACGTTATCCGTTTCGTAAGGGAATCCTGACAGGGGTAAGCATCTACTCTCGAAGAAAATTGTCACACTTGACATTCTCACCACCCTAAAAGTGCGGTGATTCCTAAACCTCACAATTTAGGTTTCTGCTTTACTCACCGTTGCATACCATAGTCAAAAACCATGTACTGTCTTACACAGAGTCCACAGACTTTTATTTCCATTTCAGAAAATCCGATTCCGCAAGCCCTGCGGTACGGTGTCGCTAAAAGACGGGTACTTGCTGCTTGGATATTTTACCTGTACAAGCATTTCTGCACAGAACCCCATATATCCAGTTGTCAAGGTGCTTTGTATCGAATGCTTGGTTTTTGCATCTTCGACGTATATTCTACTTTAGCAATCTTTCACTCTCAAGGGCGGGGTTTGGGACCCAAGGATTTTTGATGAAGCGTTGGATCAAAACTTTTCTTAATCTTTTTCTTAAACCGAATTGTCCATTATGCCATCGTCCGGCTGAGGTTTGTTTCTGCTGCGATTGTCAAACCCAACTACAAGACTGTCAATTTCCGGCTGGCTTACGCTGGACAAATGATATTCCGGTATTTATTTGGGGACGGTATGATGGGGCCTTAAAACAGGCAATTACCAAACTAAAATATCATAATTATCCAGAAATTGCTCAGCCATTAGGAGAACAGTTAGCAGAAGCTTGGTTAAACACAGCAGAATCAACTTTAAGTCAGTTAGTGGTAGTGCCAATTCCAATGTTTTCTGCCAAACAGAAAAAACGAGGATTTAATCAAGCAGAATTAATTGCCCATAGCTTTTGTAAAATCACCGGTTTACCTTTGAAAAGTCAGGGATTAAAACGGGTTCGTAACACAACTGCACAATTTGGATTATCCCGCAAACAACGCCAGAATAATTTAAAAAGTGCTTTTAGTTTAGGGCTAGATTTTCAACATCATCGTCCACGGGGGGCTGTGATTTTAGTCGATGATATTTTTACCTCTGGGGCAACGATGAAAGCAGCAATTAAAACGTTGAAGCGGGCAAAAATTCCGGTGGCCGGGGTGGTGGCGATCGCAACAACTCGTCAGCCGTTATCATTGAGAAAATCTCCTATTCTTCCCAATAAAATTAAAAAATAGATCGTCACCATACCTATAGTCTAAGTACAGGAAAAAAATAGGTGGTCAAGATGAGTGAAAATTAAGTACAGATGATCACAGCCCAGACGAAACAGACTTTTCCCTCGTCGTAGATGGGTCATCGCTTAGACAAGGGCAGTTGCTTAAAATATAACCCCGATAAGAATCATTAAGTTTTCACTCATTTGTTTATAAAAAATACAGGATTACTGCTGAACGAATACAACAGGGGGTATAATATCGGATCGTAAGTAATTTGAATTCAGGTGATTTATGGATACTTTTACACCCATACAAACAGTGTGGCAGCAGCTCATATCGATGATCAAGGGCACAATTGAGTTACTGCCTAATATTTTAATTGCAATCATTGTATTTATTCTATTCTGGTTTGCTGCCCGATTATCTAGAAGATTAATTAGGAGATTTAGTCGCGGTAAACAGTCCCGTAATTTAGGTTTAGTTCTGGCGAGATTATCTCAAGGACTGATTATTTTAGTCGGTGCATTTGTTGCTCTAGCAATTGTAATTCCTTCCTTTAAGCCAGGAGATTTAGTACAGCTACTCGGAGTGAGTGGGGTGGCAATTGGTTTTGCTTTCCGCGATATTCTACAGAATTTCTTGGCTGGTATTTTAATTCTAATTACTGAACCCTTCGTGGTGGACGATCAGATTATCTTTGGGGATTTTGAAGGGACAGTCGAAAAAATTCAAACCCGCGCGACGATTATTAAAACCTATGATGGTCGTCGAATTGTGATTCCGAATGCGGAACTATTTACAAACTCAGTCACTGTCAATACTGCGTTTGATAAACGTCGTTTGCAGTACGATATTGGGATTGGTTATGGTGATGATATTCAAGCAGCAAAAGATATTATTTTAGATGTGTTACGCAACAACCCGAATGCGTTGCAAGATCCACCGCCAGAGGCCTTAGTCGTTGATTTAGCAGGGAGTACGATTAACATACGCGCTCGTTGGTGGATCAACCCTCCTCGTCGTGCTGATGTCCTACAAGCTCAAGATCAAGTATTAACCGAATTAAATAATCAACTTGCGGCTGCTGGTATCGATTTACCTTTCCCCACCCAGCAAATCTTATTTCACGATCAAACAGAAGAGACAGACGGTGATCGCACTCGTCAACGGGAAGGATGGCCTGCTGCTAAAGAAAATAACCCCAAACCTATAACGATTGGTAGGTCTCTGCTACATTTAAGTAAAAGGCGCAATAGCGAGGGTGATAGTTAAGATGATCAAGTGATTAGGCAGTTCACTGGTTAATTATAAAAAACACTCTATATGTGTCTTTGTCGTTTCTCTCAATTGCTGTAGATGCCCTGATTTTAAATTCAATTCAAAGTTTAATACTTTTTCTTTTTACCTTTAAGCCAGTAAGTCATCATTTCTCCTTTTCCTTTGATATCAATCGTTCCCCGTTGTTCTAGATGGTACTGATCTTTAAGTAATAAATAAGTAGATTGACTGACTTGAATTTCGCCAACAACGCCATGAGATTCCATCCGCGAAGCAATATTAACGGCATCTCCCCATAAATCATAAGTAAATTTTTTTAAGCCAATGACTCCAGCTACGACGGGGCCTGTATTGATGCCAATTCGGATATTAACCAGTTGATTATCATGACGATAAAAACGATGAATTTTTTGTTGCATTTCTAAGGCAATATCAGCGATCGCTGTGGCATGATCTGGGCGAGGTTTGGGAATTCCACCGACAATCATATAGGCATCTCCAATCGTTTTTATTTTTTCTAAACTATATTGATCCACGAGTAGATCAAAAGTAGAAAAGATTTCATTTAACAGTTTAACTAATTCAGTGGGAGAAAGCTGAGATGCCAGCCCAGTAAAGTCAGTAATATCTGCAAATAAAATAGTGGCTTGTTCAAATCCATCGGCAATACAACCGGGATTTTTCTTCAGTTGTTCTGCTATCGCTTGGGGTAAAATATTCAGTAGCAAACTTTCTGATTTTTCTTTTTCTTGCCGTAATTCAGATTCCGCTCTTTTTCTTTCATTAATCGCATCATAAATTTGATCGAACATTTGAATAAAAGCCGTTATTACATCTCCTAATTCATCTTGACGATGAATCGAAGCAGAATAAAATTTAGGTGGAAGTTGATTAAGACTAATCGCATTTCCTGCGTTAATCAGATCTTGTCTCAAATTTAAAATCGGTGTAATCACTAATTGTTCTATCACTATCATTGTACCACCCGTCACAAAGATTGAAATAATCAGAACTAATCCGGCAATTCTCAAAACAAACCCGCGAATGTCTCGATTGATACTGTTAGCATCATGACGAATAACAATTAAGTAATTATCTTTCAATTGCTCAACGTAACAAGCAGCATCATAGCGATCGCCTTCAGGAATGTGAAGATACAAATTTTCTCCTTGTTTAGCTCGCGCTAATGTCAGTTGTGGAATTTCCCCAAACGTACCAATTAATTGATCGGTCTTTTTATTATAGAGTGCGCCTCCCAATACAGTCGGGTTCATTTCATCTAAATATCTCAATTGCTGTAGCAACTCAGTCTCTGTTTGCTGAGGATAAGTTTCAACAATCCAAGCAATTTTACTAGAAGACATTTGAGGTAATTGAGATAATAATTCTTTTTTTCTGCGAGAGATAGACGGAATTAAAATAATGATCTCAATCGTAATAATACTGACTAAAATCCACCAGCAAATTCGCCGGGATAAACGAGCATTAATGACCCGATTTAATCGTTTTAGACGAGTAGACATGAGTAATATTTCTTGAAACTGAAGGAAGTGAACAACAGTTATCCTCTCACTTGTTATTTATAGTGAATAACTGCTTAATTGTCTGGATTTTCAAGCTAACATAAGTTGAGTGGTAAAGTAATCCGTTTAAAATTAAGTCGTAAGATGCTAGTCAGCACTAAATCTGTTCGGTAGAATCAACTACAGACCATGCTGTATCCGGATTGAAATTTAATCTGCACCGACCTATGACCCCAGACTCTAACTCCTCAATTCCAGAGAATTCTAATCCCCAGGATGATGCGATCGCATCGCGTGGCGTTAGCCGTATCGCCGTTAACGGAGCCAAAATTGACAGTGCAGTAGAGACCCCAGAGCCAGATCATTTGAGCATTGAGATCCCTAATCCGGATTTCCTGCGATCTTCTGCCTCTAATAGCCTGACAGCAGACGATCCGATCGCTCAACAAACGACTAATTTCTTCCCCGCTTCTGTGATCACCTTGAGTGCAGTGGCATTAATGATTTTGGGGTTAGCGATTGATAACGTCTGGCTGGGGTATATCAGCGCTGTAGTTGCCCTTGTGGCTGGGATTCGGATGATATGGCCAAGTTGGGGGAAAGTCTGGACAACCCTAATCCCCCCGGTTTGGCGAGGCTTAGTCATTGCCAGTTTTGGGATTTTATCGGCGATTGTGGGTTTTTTGATGCTGAGTGGGGCAAATCAAGAAATTGGCAGTCGCAATATTAGGATTAACTGGGATGCCATTGGGGCTTTAGGGGAGTTAATTGGTGCATTGGGTCAAATTCTGATTGCGATTATCGCGGTGTATGTGGCTTGGCGACAATATGTGATTTCTCGAGATTTAACCATTCAGCAAAACTTAATTACTCAGCAACAAACCATTGATGCTTACTTTCAAGGCGTATCTGAATTAGCATTAGGAGAGCAAGGGTTATTAGAAGACTGGCCCCAAGAACGGGTCATTGCCGAAGGCCGCACCGCTGCTATTATTCGTAGCGTTAACGGTGAAGGAAAAGCCAAGATTTTACGCTTTTTATCCCAGGCTAAACTGATTACACCATTGAAACGCGATCGCCATCTCGGAAGAGCGATTTTAGATGGAAATGGCAGCTATGAGGAAGATCGCCAAAGCGGAATTCGGGTGATTGATCTCGGTGCAATGCTGGCTGGGACTGATGTCAGTGGTACCGATCTGCGGCGGACTGACTTGAGTGAGGCGAATTTAGTCCGGGCCAACTTAAAGGGTTGTGATTTAGTCCGGGCGAATTTATCTCGGGCAATTCTGTATGATACCAACTTATCTCAGGTGAATTTGCGCTCTACCAAGTTATTTTATGGCCCGGTTGAAACCGCCACTCCCCGCAATAAAACTCGCTTACCCAATTATCAAACCGGACAAAATACAGGGGCAGTGGTTGAAAACGCTGATTTTACAGAGGCTGAAAACTTATCTGAGGAAAACCGTCACTATTGTTGTGCTTGGTGTGGATCTCAATCTCGTAAAACCATACCCGGCGGATGTGAAGGTATTCCCAATAAGCTAGGACGTTAACACTTTTTCAGCTCAACTCTGTTTTAATACTGTTTCCCATATCTACTGTTTATTGAGCCCATTTCACGGTAAATTAAACAAGCATTAGCGTTCAAATTCACCCTACTCGAGTAAGTCTGTGAAATATTTCTTTTTAACCGAAGGATGGACAGTAGGCCGTGTTTGGGGAGTTGGGGGGTTATGGAATGAAACAGCTCGCCGACGGCCACCAGAGATTGAGAAGTTGGATTTGTGTGTTTGGGATCAAAATGAGAAAATGTGGCTGTATCGGGTCGAAGATGCCGTATTGATGATTGAGGTGATGCCAATGACACCTTCTAATACCAAATCCGGTAGTAGTATTGGTCAGGTTGTCTTAACTCGTTTGATCTCCGCTGACCAAGTGCTCGATCGCTTATCGAAGTCAGTTAGTATTTGTCAACCCCATCCCCCCATTCAATAAAGACCTCGTGGTTTATCCTTCTATATTACTCTAATAACCAATCACAAATAACCAATACCAACACTTTTAAGATTGATTCATGCGACTGACAATTGAACAAGAAATATTAAGTTCTAATTTATCACTGGTTTCTCGTGCCATTGCTGCCCGTCCCAGTAATCCCATTTTGTCTAATATTTTATTTGAGGCTAGCGAAGATCGGCAGCAACTGAGTTTAACTGCTTTTGACATGAGTTTTGGTATTCATACTCGCTTTGAGGCTCAAGTCGAACAAGGGGGAACTTTTACCTTACCCGCAAAACTCCTCAATGATATTGTATCGCGTTTACCGGGTGGTTCAATTACTCTTGATGATGAGTCGGGTGATGCGATCGCAACATTAACCTGTAATTCCGGACGCTATCAAGTTCGAGGCATGGAGGCGGAAGAGTATCCGGCATTACCATTAATTGAAACGGCTGAGTCCATTCAGCTTTCTGCTGAGGCATTGATGGAGGGGTTAAGAGGAACATTATTTTCCACCAGTCCGGATGAAACTAAACAAGTCTTAACTGGGGTGCATCTAAAGTTAGATTCAGGTCATTTAGAGTTTGCCTCAACGGATGGTCACCGTTTAGCGGTGGTCAAAACAGAGAATACTCAGGATGAAAATACAGAATCTGTTAATACAAATGTTGAAAAATTTGAAGTTACAATTCCAGCAAAAGCATTAAGAGAAGTAGAACGATTGATAGGGGTAAAAGGAAATAAGGAAGAAACAAGTTCTTTAATTACGCTGCGGTTTGATCAGACTCAAGTCGTTTTTGAATTTGGTAATCAACGCTTAACCAGTCGGAAATTAGAAGGGGCTTATCCAGCTTATCAACAGTTAATTCCCAATCAATTTGCGAGTCAAATTAATGTTGATAGACGGCTATTGATCGGGGCATTAGAACGAATTGCTGTACTAGCCTCTCAGAAAAATGATATTGTTAAATGTACGATTGATAGTGTCAATCAAGAGATTGCTTTGTCGGTTGAAGCAACAGATGTGGGGAATGCGGTCGAAAGATTACCGGCGCAGATTTCTGGAGATGACCCCCAAGATTTGGCATTTAATGTTAAGTATTTATTGGAGGGGTTAAAAGTCTTCAATACTTCAGTTGTTCAACTGCAATTAAATCAGGCAACCAGTCCAGTGATTTTGACTCCTATAGGAGGATTTAAAATGACTTATTTAGTTATGCCTGTACAAATCCGAGGCTAATAATATAGAATCTTTAAACCAATGAAAGGGTGCGTTTATGCTGATATGCTGATAGAACACACCCCCGAAAGATTGTAAGCTGTTAAGCTTTTCGTGAATAGTACTCAACCACTAACAGTTCATTAATTTGTAGGGCAATCCATTCCCGTTCAATAATACTGTTAACTTTACCTGTTAATTTATCTTTATCCAATTCAAGATGACTAGGAACATTTGCTAGTCCTGGATACTGAAGATTTAGCTTCACCATTTCACGGGATTTTTCTTGGTTTCTAACCCCAATAACATCTCCAGGACGACATTGATAACTGGCAATATCAACCCGACGATCATTAACGATAACATGACCATGATTGACTAACTGGCGGGCGGCTGGAATTGTGGGTGCCATTCCTAAACGGAAGACGGTGTTATCTAGGCGCATCTCCAGCAATTGTAATAACACTTGACCGGTTGAGCCTTGTGCCCGACGGGCTTTTTTCACATAACGCACCAATTGACGTTCAGATAAACCGTAGTTAAACCGTAGTTTCTGCTTTTCCTCTAGACGAATCGCGTATTCTGAACGTTTCCGGCGGGCTTGACCGTGTTGACCGGGGGGATAAGATCGTCTAGCTGATTTACGAGTGAGTCCAGGTAGATCGCCTAAACGACGCACAATCCGCAGACGGGGGCCTCTATATCGAGACATTTAACTTCCTCTCTCCATGAAATTTTTACCAAATCTCCATTATATGTTTTTAGATGGCTTTGGGTCAATTAATCAAGCTGTTGCCACTCTGCATCTCATGCCATGAAAGTGGTTAGGTGATAAGTTGTGGGATTAGGGCCAATATACCGTAAGATTAGCGCAATAGTTTTTGAGTTGACCCATACTTTTTCAATCTTTAGCCGTTAGGTCGTTTGATCGGTTGTGGGATTAGAGCCAATATACCGTAAGATTAGCGCAATAGTTTCTGGCTTGATCCATCCTTTTTCAATCTTGGGCCGTTAGGTCGTTTGATCGGTTGTGGGATTAGGGCCAATATACCGTAAGATTAGCGCAATAGTTTCTGGCTTGATCCATCCTTTTCCAACGGCTACTTCCCCAAACTTTAACTGAGTTTGCTGTTGGGTTGTAAGGATGTCTTCAATTTGTTTATCGTTTAATAGCTTAGCTTGCTTGAGATACTGCCCAATCGGTTGCTGCGGTAAACTACTAATTTGAGGCAGATATTCAGCAAAAAAATCAACTGTGTCTGGCTGTAACCAACCATAATTAACGATAATCTCACCAATGCGACGATGACGTTGGGAGGTTTGCTGGGTTTCTAAAGCTGTCATGACTTGAGACTCTGTGATTAAGCCAGCCTGTTTGAGAAGATAACCCAACGGTAAAGTATTCGTTGTTAGAATTCCCGGATTGAGTGGTAACTGAAAATATGTTATAGTTTGTTGATGACGATTATCCGTCTCATCTTGCAACAGTAACTCAATTAGAGCGAGGGGGACTGCGATTGGCCAAGCCAAAGATGCGCTCATCAGAATTAACCAAGAGCGATAATCATTCATCGCTGTTGTGGTGTCTTCAATGAAAAGCTTAAACCAAGCGCAAAATGCAGTAATCCCTACTATAGAATAGAAAACTAACGCTATACCCATAACATTCCCAATTTCTACACAGCTAGAGTGGTATACTCTAAGTCGTTCTAATACAGTCTGAATATACAATCAGAAGTTGTGTAGCAACTGAGAAATCTGCTTTGCGCTCTGTTAATTTTCCCCAACTCAAAAAATTTCTCTTACAATAGGAAAATCTATCGATTTTTTTTGAGTGGATGAGACAGAGGGGGACGAGTGTCGATCACTCAAAAACTCTGCCTCATCACACCGATTGCACCCTAATGGTTCACCCTGATGAGTCACCCTAACGCACCCTGATGGAGTTCGGGGTATTAAAATTAATATCCCCTTAATCTTGAGGTTCGCTTTCGCCTAGTTTGTCTGTGCTTTTACTGATTCGGTAACCAGTGAAGCAACTAGGTTTACTGCTGATTTTCCTCGAGATATCTGAATCCTAACATAGGGGATCCCTAGCTACACCGCCTTACGTGTGTAGCTTTGAAAAGTGTCACATTCCGTATTTATACGTAAAAAGAGCGGATTTTCAAATGCTGTGTACGCCTCTTTATACGCTGATTTATAAGATAGCACATATTGCTTGAAAAGGGAATAGGGCAAGAAAGGCAACAGCTCATCTGGCAATAGGGAATTTTAGATTTCTCCTCATCTCCCTTTTCTTCCCATCTCTGAGTCTCTCTCTATCCCCGCGCCACCTTACAAACGTTTTTGGAGGGCGGTGCGGGCTTGTTCGCGATCGTCAAAATGAACTTTCTCCGTCCCGAGAATTTGATAATCTTCATGCCCTTTACCAGCAATCAAGACCCCGTCTCCGGGTTTGGCTTGTAGAATAGCGCTATGAATCGCTTCTGCGCGATCGCGATGGACAATCGGATTAATATTAGGATCGATCCCAGCTAGAACATCGTCTAAAATACGTTGAGGATCTTCTGTGCGAGGATTATCAGAAGTCACTACCGCTATATCGGCTAATTCAGCGGCTATTTTCCCCATTTTCGGGCGTTTTGTGCGATCGCGATCGCCGCCGCAACCAAATACACAAATCATTTTGCCGGGTATAAATGGGCGAGAAGCTTTCAGTAAATTCTCTAAGCTATCGGGAGTATGAGCATAATCGACAATGACGCTAATATCCTGAGAGGGGGAAACTTGTACTCGTTCCATACGTCCTGGAACTCCCAGAAATTCGGGTAACTTCTCCACCATCACCGATAATTCTAAGCCTAAAGCTAACCCAGTTCCAATCGCAGCCAATAAATTAGATAAATTATATTGACCTACCAGCGGTAAATGAAACTCAGCCTCTCCTTTGGGAGTATGTAAAACACCTTTTACCCCTGTGGGTTCATATTGAAGCTGATCGGCCCATAAATCGGCGTTAGAATCATTAATGCTATAACTCCACACGGATGATTCTAACCGTTCAATTAACCGTTTGCCATAAGCATCATCCGCGTTAACTACAGCCCGTCCTTTCAGGTATTCGGTACTAAACAATAACGCTTTTGCCTCAAAATAATCCTCCATTGTCGGGTGATAATCAAGATGATCTTGGGTTAAATTGGTAAACACTGCCACTTCAAACGGACAGCCCCCCACACGTCCTTGATGCAAGGCATGGGAACTCACTTCCATCACGCCATATTCACTTCCCGCTTTAACGGCATCAGCTAACTTTTGTTGTAATTCCACAGCAAACGGCGTAGTATAAGCCGCAACTTCTTGATATCCTGGCCAGCGAGTATATAACGTCCCAAATAACGCGGTAGGTTTTTGGGCATTATTTAACAGAAATTCAATTAAATGAGTCGTTGTGGTCTTACCATTAGTTCCCGTTACCCCCACCATTTTGAGTTTTGAGGCGGGATAATCATAAAATGTTGCTGCTACCTGGGCGCAGGCTTTGTGCATGTCTGAGGCAGAAATAATACAAGGAGATGGCGTTTTTGTTGTGGGGGGATTCTTCTCAAAAGCCGTTTCAGAAACTAATGCCGCTACTGCCCCGGAGGCGATCGCACCGGGCCAAAAATCTCCGCCATCGACGCGAGTCCCAGGCATTCCTAAAAATAAATCCCCAGGCTGGCAGGCATGGGAATTTGTAGTGAGTCCTTTAATTTCGTTATCTAAGGCAGGATGATGATTTAACGCAGTCGTAACAGAGACTTGTTCTAGTAATTCTTTTAGTTTCATCTCAATCTCTCCTCACAACACAAGCCAGCGCTTTATTAAAAAATAATTAATGATGCATTGTAGTCTGGACATCAGCCGAATGCAAGAAATCTAGGCTACAAATACTGTATTAATCTTTGTTCAAGCTGTTTAGCACTAATCCGGGGAGAAGGACGAGGAATTTGTTCTTCCGGACTGTTGGGATCGGATTGTTTATGCAACACGGGGACTTCATACTGATAAGCGTTAAACCAGTCCTCACGGGTAGTAATATCCCGAACTTCTAGATCAAATTGACAAGAACTATCACAATCAGCTTGAATCTGTTCTAGCTTTTCCTGTAACCCTTCGCATAAATGACAACCCGGTTTACTGTAAAGAATTAAATGCATGAGCAATTACGGTTAACCCCTCAAACTTCATCCCTTTAGCATAGCTGCCTTCATGCTTTTGCGATAAAATTATTGAGCAAGCGTAAATAAAGGCAGTATCCCAGGGAATTTGTGCAATGACTCCTGCCGTATTGATTGAAAAACTCCAAAAACGCTACGGTTCGACAGAAGCGGTTAAAGATATTTCTCTAGAAATTCAACCTGGGGAAATTTTTGGTTTACTCGGCCCCAACGGCGCGGGCAAAACAACGACGTTACGGGCACTCTGTACCCTCATTACACCAGATGCAGGACGTTTAGAAGTCTCTGGTATTTCTGTTGTAGATAATCCTCGTGGGGCAAGACAACGTTTAGGATATGTTGCCCAGGAAGTTGCCTTGGATAAAGTTCTCACGGGTCGTGAGTTACTGCAATTGCAAGGGGCATTATATCATTTACCCCGTCGAGCAATAGGCGATCGCATTGACCAAGTTATAGATTTATTGGGATTATCGGAATGGATAGATAAGAAAAGTGGCACTTATTCTGGGGGTATTCGCAAACGCCTCGACTTAGCCGCCGGACTATTGCATAAACCGGATGTATTGGTGTTAGATGAACCGACAGTAGGTTTAGATATTGAAAGCCGTGTGGCAGTCTGGGATTTTCTACGGCAGTTACGAGATGCAGGAACAACTGTTTTAATCACCAGTCATTACTTAGAAGAAGTGGATGCCTTGGCAGATCGGGTGACGATTATTGATAAAGGAGTTGTGATTGCCACAGGAACTCCTTCTCAACTGAAAGATGAAGTCGGCGGCGATCGCATTACTTTAAGAATAAGAGAGTTTTCTCCTATGGAAGAAGCCGAAAAAGCAAAGGCATTATTACAAGAATTACCGTTTGTTCAAGAAGTGATTGTGAATACCGCCCAAGGCAATTCTTTAAACTTAGTGGTCACCTCTCAAAGTGATGCGTTAATGAGTAT
>CAYNXM010000344.1:0-10671 GCA_964401105.1 uncultured Lyngbya sp.
ATTCCATAATGTTATCTATAAGGTATGTGTGCAGGGATAAGTATTCTTTGATAGGGTCTTAAACCCTTCAAATCATATCTAGTAACAACATAGATACTGAATAACTTATCAGATGGTATCTATATTATCAGAGGTCGAGGGTCGATGTTAACCCTCTCCTCTGATTTTTTTCTGAGGGACAAATATTCCACCAACCCTCTTGTACTGCCCTTTGTGGGCTGTAAGGAAGCGGAAACTAAGGTTTATGAGGGGAAAGGATCATATTCCTCGTCTTTATCCTCGTCTTCACGGTCAACGCTAGAAGGTTCAATCGGAGAAAGCAGCGATAATAGTTTTTTGGTCATCAAAGGTGGGATTGAATCATCGTCATGTGAATCATCAGGAGAATTAATAATTTCTATGAATGACGCATTACTGGAAAGGATAGTTGTAAAAAGCTTTAAAAGACGAACTCCAATTCGATGATTGTTGACAGATTGAAGCATCGAAGTATATTGATCTTTGTACCGTTCATTTTCTGACTTGAGGGATTTAAATTCGCTTTCAAGATTCGAGCGCTCGGATCTAAGTTTAGAGATTCTCTCTCTGTATTCGTCAGCTTTGCAAACATTCTCGTTTTCGCGCTCTTGAAGAACTTCTAGAAGGAAAGGGGAATCATCCCCTAAGATTTCACGTAGCAAATCTCTCAATCCTTCAAAACCATTAGGAGAACCAACTAATCGAGCCGCCTCAAGTTTGAGGTGTTTAACAGATTCATCAACGTTCTCCCAATCTTCAAGTTGAGAAGTTAAATCAATTCGAGCACTTTGATAGTTGCCTAAGTTGGCAGTTAAACCGTATGTGATTTTTGTGATTTTCATTAGTTTTAATCTTCTACGTTGTTGAACAAAAAAGGGCCTGCTTCAATCGGGTCAGAGAATAACCTTGTAACTAAGTAGTCATGGTGTCTTGTTGCTCCACGTGACAAGTGAAAGACTAACGCGAGGCTTTCTGTCTCTTGGATAAATGTACATCTTAAGTGATCTATTATGTCCTCAGATATTTCTGCAATTTCTTCTATTTCAACTAAGCTAGGTGGTAGGTTTGTAATCAAGTGTTTATGATGTTCTGTAGCCCCGTGTATCAAGGTTGGAAGTAGTTTAGAAGCCGTTGTTTCTTGAGAGAATTTATCTCTCAAAAAGCCTATGACTTCCTGGGATAGCTCTGCAATTTCTTCTGGTGTTTTTGTCATAATTCTCTTGTTTTCGGGTTGATAGCCTAAAGCAAACTTTTAAGTGATTTTGTACCCTTGTAATATTCTTTGGCTAAATTATACATTGATTCGATGTATTGGTTTGCAGTTAATAGAGCCGACTTATCCTCTGGTAAAAACGGAGAGGAAAGAAGGAGAACAGATCTAATTGGAGCAAGAAATATCTTAGGCTCCCGGAAATGGACGCAGTGGCAATTAGCTTGTTGGTCGAACATCAATATTTGGAATATTGGACCGTCGTGAGCTAAACGCAGACTACCTGGAGCGAGGTCTTGAGTCCATTCTTTAAAGCGTTTGTCATTGACTTTCTTCCACATTAAACTCTCCAAGAGAACCAATAGTTGTCTTTCAATTTTGAAGTGGAAAAAAGCCCTAAGTTGTTGGCAAAATTGATCGTTCTCGACCCAGACAGGCGATCGCGCTGCGGTCTCATAAGTCTCGTTGTCAGTTTGATCTGTTTCGCTATCAGTCTTAAAGGCTAACTCGTCCTCTCTCCTTGTCAGTCGTGGGGGGTGTAAACGGTTGTTAAAGTGATAGGAATTAAGATGTTTTATGTAATCAATGGGAGATTTATAGTCAACATTAACAGGTTTTGCGTGATTCGCAATGCAGGTTATATTGTACCGATGTATTTCCCCATTCTCTATGTTCATAAAATACACCCACCGAGAACAATCAATATATAAAATTTGACAAAGTCCCTCAAGTTCAACGTCGATAAAGTTACCGGGTTGCATCCAATCTTTATACTTACAAAATGTTGGCTCTCTTTGCTGCAAAATACTTAATTCCGCTGGCTCAACCAAATGATCTTTATTGTACGCCTCGGTGATATCTTGTTTAATTTTTGCTAAAAGTTCTGAATCTTCCAGATAGGGAACTGTAGAGAGCTTCGTAGTTTTCTCTTCAGGTAAATTGCGGCAGTCTTGGGTAGTTTTACCCGTGTCAATTGCAGATTGAATCGCTTTAGTCCAAGTCTTTTTAAAACGGCGATCGCCAAACTTACGGATTTGTCCTAAGGTTAAGTTCAATTCTCCTAAGGCTAATTGCTTAAGTTCTGTGATTGATTTGTCGCCTAAAGTGTATAATTCTTTCATCCTGTTATCCTCAATAACGTGCAGGGTGGATAAGGGAGGATTCAATACCTCCCTTGTATGAAATTGTTGAGCGAGTGTTAATCTCAGGTGTACATCAGGTCTCGTCAGTCGGTCCCCATTCCTGAAGCCGTGCGATCGCATCTCTGTATCTCGCTTCGAGATCGGCTAAGTGAATCGCTGTCTCAGTCTTGATTGCGGCTGAATCAACATCTAATTTTGATAGCTTATAGTCATTGCTAACCAATAGGTCAGTTGCCTGAGTTGCCTCTTGAGCTTCAATCAATCGAGCTGTTAATCGAGCCTCGGCATCTGAGACAACTTGTGCGATCGCTACATCTGATTTTGTTGAACGATTCACAAAGTCAGCGATCGCGCTACAGAGAAAAGTGCCGGCAGCAGTTAATCCAGCAAAAGGCAGGCGATTCTGTTGCAAGAATGATAAACTGGTGATCAGCGAAATGCTTGAGATGCCCAGCGCTAAAGCATTGATAGCAAAGGGGAAAAAGTTAGATTCTTTTTCCTCGACCCGAATTAAACCACCCATCTTATTAGTCCCCCCATAAATATTGCTAAGCCAACAATCAACGCTTGCACCTGCGCCCAATTTGCTCGATCAGCTTTGATTCTTTCAGTTTTGCTATTATCGCGAGGGTTGTACTCACAACAAAAACAGATTGATAATGAGAACATGAAAAGTGCGATGTGCACCCAGAATCCAGTCATCCAGTATTCAACAAGGGTCAAATGAGCTGCAAGCGCGCCGGAAAATCCCATCAATACCCGACTAATTAAAGTAGTTAACCGTTGAGCGCTCATTTACATCCTCTCCATATATTCGCCCAAGCTTTCAATTGCTTGATTATGCTGTTGATTTAGTTGGCCGACTTTCAGATCTCCCGTCTTCCTGGCTCGTTGTACTCGATGATTCTGAAGAGTAAACTCTGCCCGAGCTTCGTTAAGTACAAATTCACCAAAATTCACCGATCCATTTGCTCGAGAATTCAAGCCTCGCTGGATATTCTTCTGTCCAGCTTTAAATCCGTCCTCCGATATTTGGCAATGAGAATCAAAACTTGATGAATCAGCAATATTTTTTCGACCATGAAGTTGTACTTGTTCTTTCATCTCCTTGGCATTCTGTTCTGCTAATTCAACCTCTGTCTCTGTCAGCATTTTAAACGGTTTAATTGTTGGAACAGTTGCCTTGTCTCCTACCGCCATTTTTCTTAATTGAGAGCTAGAAATGGTGTATTCATCAACCGAGTTGTCCTCGCCCTGTGTTGGCTCAGATTCTCCACTAAAAGCTCTCATCGCATTTTTGGCAAAACCCATGAATTAAGTCTCCGTATTGTTATTTTGTGAATTGATTAATCAAGTCGTCAATTTCTGTAAATTCTGCGTTAATCCTCGCTGCTACTTTGTTAGTCACATTCGCTCGGATAGATTGACCGACCCGGCTAGCTAGTCTATCTCCTAAGGCCTCCAAACTGCTGTCTATGCCGTCAAATGGGTTGGATATTGGCATTACCTCCACATCAATAATTTCGCTAGATTTGACCGTCGCTAATTCGGTTGAATCAACCTCAGTTTCGGTATCGCTTGATTTGACACCAAATTCATCCATTAAGTACTCCTTGAATTGATTAAATGTCATTTTTGGAACACGGCGGTTGCCGTCGGAATCCAACGAACTACAGCGCTCAAGGTAATCATTGAATAACCCAAAGCCATCGTAGTTTAACCCCTTTCCGTCTGGTGAGAATTGAGGATAAGCTCTTATAAACTTCCTTAAAGATGAATCTGCATTTCTAAGGTAGCTCTCACTTAATCCAGTGGCTTTGGCAATACTTGAAACCGTATAAACTGCTTCTGTTTCGATGATACACCTCCATTTTGTAGTGGGATATGATAATAATTGAAAATGTCATGTGACAAAGCTCAAAGAAAGGCACAGTCGAGGATTCAGAAATCCGTGGTCGTAGACTTTTCTACTGACACCTCCCTTTTTTTAATTAGATAAGATTCTTTATCCTCCAGATTTAGTGTTTCGACAATGCAGTTGTGGTGTTTTGTAATTCCCTCCATGATTATCATGTAAATAGTGAAATCCAGTTCTTCGTCATAGGCTAGCTCTTTGTACAACTTGGTTACAGACTGTCGAGATAGCTCAGCTATCTGTTCACCGGTCAAGGTTGAATGCATAAGTTTGTAAAGAATTGGTAACAATTGAAACTACGTAAACTGTTTTTGCTTCTATGACACATCTCCATTTTGTAGTGGGACATGATAATAATTGAAAATGTCATGTGACAAAGCTCAAAGGAAGGCACAGTCGGGGTTTTGGGTTTCACAGTCTTCGCACTCTTCAGAAACTCATGTTGTTTTATCTATAGGCAAATGTCCTTGAAGTTGTGTGACGGGGTTGCAGTTGTCTGCCACTTATGTTTATTATATTAGCTATGGCAGACATAATTGTCAAGAGTTGTCTGCCAAATTGGTAAAATGGAGGGGTTGGATAATGGAAGTCGATGAAAAAACGCAAGACAGAACAACTCAAATACGGGGAACCCAAGGCTGTAAGGAGAACTATTCGTTTAAGAAAAAGCAGCTTAGAAGGCTTGGAGGAGAAAGCGAACCTACTCGGGATAACAGTACCGGATTTAATCGATCAGATTGGAGCGGACGAGATCCCTTTGGACTTGTCGGTGGCGAAACCATAAATCAGTTAATCAGCTCTTTTCAATCTGACATAAAGGAGTCAGAGGCTATCATAGAGCGCCATCAAGACAAGATTAAAAAAACAAAAGAGCAGATTGAAGCTCTTGAAAATATCAAAAAATATCAACAGGAGGCAGCTCAAAAAGGAGGTTTTACAGACTTGAGAACAGAAGAAGAATAAAATTTAACCCCGGCTAACTATTTGGAGTTGGTCGGGGTTTGTTGTTGAATTTAGATCTAATCATGACACTTGTTTTTATTTCACTAAAACAAAAATAGGAGTACAATAATGCCAATGAAACGCGAACTTTACCCGGATAATTGGGAAACAATCGCCCGTTCAATTAAAGTAGCTGCTAACTGGAGTTGTGAATTTTGCGGTAAACCTTGCCGACCCCCCGGCGTGAAACTTTACAATACAGAACAGTGGCTTTCTAGTAATCATCCAAAATGGCTTAGTGAACTTTTTGAGGCTATTGATGATGAAGAATTCGGAGTAATAAGTATTCCCAAGCCTCAACGTTTTACATTGACAACTGCCCACCTCGATCACAATCCAGCCAATTGTTCATCGGAGAACTTGAAAGCTTTATGCGCCCCGTGTCATTGTCGATACGACGCTCAACATCATATTAACTCTCGCAGAAAAAATAGGTTGAAGCGTCAAGAAGAATTGGGGCAATTAACTCTCGAACTTTAAGTGAAAAAAATAAAGTAAGTGTCTATGACGTTTAAAAGGAGGTAATTATGAAGAGCAGAAAAGAATTTCAGGCTGTTTTCAGTGAGATCCCTAAAATTCAAATATTAACAGCTTACTTGCGGGACAGATTCCCTTACCAAGTCCCTCGGCGTTATCCGAAATGGGATGAAATTTTAACTATTCTTGCTGTTAGCGTAGACGCTGCAACTAACGAAGAAGAAACCTTAAAAATGGATGTCTGTCAGTTAGCTCATCAATATTCTCACTGGGTCGCCTGTAGATCTCCTTTGTACTGTCTATCAGAGGAGTTACTCAGTGACTTGCTTTGTTCTGATATCGACAACCGCATAATTAACAACATTGAAATCCCCTTGGAAAGTTTCATGGTGTTGTTCCCTAAAACAAAGATTTGCGAGTCTGAAGGCGCAATAGATCATCTAGTTTTTAATTTACTTGAAGAGACGATTAATGGAAAAGTTAAAATCCATTTTGCTTTTGGTACGACTTCTATTGATGGGTACTCGTGGCTTGGCAATTTCTACTTAGGAGAAGAACAGGGCGTTGAACCTAATTACAGGCATAATAAATCAGGAGAAAAATTCCTGATGTCGAAAGAAGAAACCGAATTCACCAGGGTTTTAAAGATGCTGGCGATTCAAATATTGTTAACGCTGGATTCGAGATCAGGACTTGTTAGCGATAGTATCCCAAAATCAATTATCAGGCAGGGTCAGAAAGGGTTTGCGCCCCTACGTGAAGAGCCGCAAAAAAAATTCCCCCGGTGGATCGGAGAAAGAGCACCCCAGAACGGAAAACAACGAATTCTTAATCATCAAGCAAGTCGCCACTACAAACAATCCGAGTGGCAAAGGCGGGGTCACTGGAGACTCCAACCCTACGGCAGCAGAAAAAATCCGCAATACAAACTAATCCGGATCCGGCCGACGCGGGTTGCCCCAAAAACTAGCGAGACAAATTAATGATTTCACCAGCCAAAAAAAAGCCACATATTGACACCCACAAAGCCCCCCGCACGATACCTTTTTACGGAGAGACTACCCATGCTTTGCTGTCATGCGCAGAGGAGCGTTTTGGTGAAGTTTTCGACAATCTCCCGGATAATCCCGATGCAGAAATTTGCAAGTCATGCCTGAAAGAAGCGGTTAAACTTGCCGAAGCCAGATCTAAACTTGTCCTATCAATTCATTGGCAAACAGCCTCAGAAGAGATCCGATTCGAGACTGCCGTTGAACTCGAATATCAAGGAACACGGATAGCCAAGTGCCTCAGGAAAGAGATGAAGCACTGGAACGCAATTGTTGATAGTTTTGGGGTTGAGAGATTTGAAGAGTTTCTGCGATCGCTTCCTGTTCCGGATTATATGCGGGGAGACGAAGATATTTATCGCAGCATCAGAAGGGATGAATTAGGAATTTCTGTCTATCACGTAGAAGATGTTCACGCAGAGTTTGCCCAAAGATTATTGGTGCCTCGACGACGGAAAAGAGCGCAGCGCAATTCTAGCGATACCCAAAGCTCTGCTGTACAGCAGCCAACTAATAAAAGCATAATGAACTTGAAAGCAGGTAGCAATCGAGCCTGGAATCATACCCCCACAAAAGCGGTGAGAATTCCTGAAGTTTTCACTGAACAAATCTTAGAAATTGCGCGGAGTTTGGATATGGGAAATTCGAGCAATCAAGGCATAGATTTAGAATCCTTGCCACTTAAGCAGTTATTAGAAATCCAAAAAAACCTACTTGCTATTATTGCCCGCAAAAAAACTGAGAACTCTGATGTACACCTGGATTCTGACAAACGACTTATCCTTAAAGGTTCAGAACTTTGCATCTACCACCCTTATGATGCTGACGAAATATCGAATATCAAATCAATCCAGCCCAGCGGCAGCTTTGAGCCAAAGGATAAATCTTGGCGATTTCCGGTAGAGGCGGCTGAAGAATTAATCAGACTCTGCGACGGCCGATATCAAATAGATCCGGCGATACTGTCATTAATCGAAACCTGGGAACGGCAGCGAGAAATTGAAGCGGTTGAGAGAGTTGAGCAAGCCAACCGGGCAGCCAAAGAGTTGATCGAATTAATCAAGTTAGCCAAACTAGACAAACCGAAAGAGCTAGCGAAACAACTTTTAGAAATTTTATAAATTGAGGCATTAACAAGCGATGAAACGAACCAACCCTAAATTGACTTTAATCCACTATACGCTTAACGGAATTAGCACTTCAATCATTGACGGTATCTGGCACAAGAATGACATTGAAGTATTGCAAGCTGTTTTATATACTTCTTGCATACAGGAGAAAAACGACCTTTACGACGATATATTTTTAAAGCTGCTTAGCTTAGTCGAAAATGTAGTATTTTGCAAACAGAATAAAAACGAGGTTGAACTGATTAAAGACTTTTGGTATTTCTTGAAAAACTACCTTTGGTACTTTAGAATATTAGATCAATCCAGGATTAAAGAAGTAGAAAATAATTTGATAGTTAAACTAAGTCATCACATGGCAAAAATCAACTCAAGGGAAGAACCAGTTACTTTGAATTTTGAGAACAAATCAACACCAATCAATACAAAGAAGTCTCCAGAAGCTACAACCATACTGTTTATAATTCAATTTTTGAAAGATTCCAACAAAATCCCCGAGCGAGCTAAATTAGAAGAGTGGAAAAAGCTATCTATAGTCCCTCATTCATACCATCTTCTATTTAGTGTTGACGACAGCAAAATTGAAACCTATATAAAGTTGTCAGCTGAGATTTCTGTTGAGAAAATATATTGCTGACGAATAAACTTAGACTTTAAAGCGCAAATACTTTTCCCTAGAGACGAATGGCTAACATCACTAATTTAAACCTAAAACCTCCTTTGTACAACAGAGAATTAACCCTTTCTAACTTAAAACAATTCAACTTATTTGCAGGACTGACTGTTAAGGATGAAACTAGAGTTTTAAAGGCTATTCAAGAAGTCTACAAAAAAGCTGGAGTGACAACAGTATTTATTTCTGCTTATTCACCGGAACCTAAACAAATTATTCATGAGTTTGAGCGGTTGCCATCTTTTAAAAAAGCGATGATATTAGAGTTGTTAAAGGAATTAGACTTATACGTAAAACACCTATCTAGTGCAGGAAGTGGAACTATAAGAGCATTGGAAATATCTTTAGCCTTAGTCAATGCTCAAAATGAAGTCTTATTAATTGAGAGACTGGGAAATTACCTACATTACACAGTGATTCAGAAATTAATTCCCGTCATTATTTACGTAGCAAAAAGTCGTGACAAGCAAATATTTGCCACGACGTACAACCTACATTGCACAAAATCTCTTGAAGTAATTAAAGAAGATGATTTTACAGTCCAGAGAATTGAACGAGACCAAAAAACCACTGTTGTTTTAAGTAGAGAGGAATTAATGCTTGCAAACAAATTCGGCATAGAAGCTAGTTTTAAATAAAGGTTTTAAAGAACAGTGTGATCTGCCCAGTTAAACCCCCATATTTGCTCGCCCTTCACGACCAAATTATTCCTATTACCCCACAAATCAAAAGTTAAAGTTATACTATTATTGGTACTTGAAAATGAAATAATTTCATTCATATTAGTTGGGTAAAACTGCACATTTTGATCCTCAATCAATACATGACAAGTGTATCGATAAAGATCTGAGTAATTGTTTAAAGCCCCACCCCACATCAAAAATTCAAAAGCATAAACCGCGACTCCACTTGCATTAGCAAAGTCAACCTGAAGAAAATTAACCGATGAATTGGCAGATGGATTATATCGTTTTGAGAATTTCAGCAGCTCATCTTTCCTCCAGTATTCATTCGGATTGAAGTTGCCAGCCGTCCAAGCCTCACTGCCAAAGAAATAAGCTTTATTTGTAACACAATCAAGCCACGACCAAGGAGTTTCCCACGCTTCGTTACTGTTTCTATCAGGGAGAAAATGAATTCTTCCCGCATTGACGTGAATAAACCAATTGGCATGATCTGCTGATGTATCAATAAACTCAATTGTAGGGGCTACCGCTTCTATTCTGATAGCACGATTCCCACCCTTAAATACTTGCTTCGCCGTATGAATAAATGCTTCTGGGTTTGTTTCGGGTAAAGCACCCCAATCAGAGGGACCAGCAGGGCCGATCGCTCCAGCATCACCAGTGTCTCCCTTATTTCCCTTGGGGCCTTGAGAACCCTGCAGATCTACATATTCATAATCGGTTTCACCTTCGACTCGAACCCCGAGACGTTCACCGTCCCAATTGAACTCGAGAGATTTCCCGTCAATACCGTCTATATTTCCACTTGAAAACCAGCCACCTTGCATTGCTTACCCCACCTATGATGCCACTGCAACAATTATCTCAGCCGCTAGACTTGCGCCTTGAGTTGCCGCATAAACAGGCTGAGCCGAGATTTCCATCTGATTATGTTCAAAGGCTTTCGGGAGAATATTATTGTAGTTTTTGGTCGAAACATTGACTGCGCTCCCGTAACAGATATAAACAGGTGCAGAGTTTGGCGAGATTGAAATTGACATAACTCGAGATGAAGTTCCGGCCGGAACAATTTCTACGCTGTTTTCATCCAGGGAAAATGATTGAGGACTGCCCCAAGTCAGAGACTGTACTGGGGGGGTTTGTTCGTAATCAGAAAACCAAGGCATAGGATATTAAAGATAATGAACTTTTTCTATATTAAAACCCTTCGAGGGTGAACGTCCCCCCAAGTAACGGGTTAGGGTTGGGTTCATAATTTGTAATAATTGCCGTATCGTACTGTCCGGTTGTCGAATTGACCGCGACAAACCGCCCCCGCAGATTCATGAAGTTAGGACTGAGGGATAATGTCCCCCCCGCGCCTGAGACTTCT
>CAYNXM010000345.1:0-15826 GCA_964401105.1 uncultured Lyngbya sp.
GTAGTGAATCAATTAAAAAGTATATTGAAGACCCGCACCACGGATAATTAGAAAGACCACGGCAGTTAAAACTGCCCGTGTCGCTTTCCTCCCAAGTCTAAAGACCTTGGGCTTCCCGCTTTCCGTGTGTTTCTTGTGAAAGTCTTTTTGATATCTTTTTCATAACTACCCTCAACTTGACGCAAATATCTAACTGTTGAACCCACCCGCAACTAATAGCCTTAATAGACATCTCCGGAAACTCAGTTTTAGCCAAGGAATTGCAAGGGTTAGAGATGAATTGTCGGAGAGGTCTAATGAGTTAGCCCCAATATAGGTGCGTTCATAAAATGAACGCACTACTGCAAAAATATGGATCAAGTCAACTCTTTATGAGAATCTCCTCTGCTTAAATCTTATTCAACGTACCATTCAACTCAAATCCTGCTCATCTGCTATAATAAAGTCATAACGATTACGACTTGAGAGAGGGAACAACTCATGGCCCAATTTCAGCAACGCCGCCAAGAGAACATCGAAGGGAATTTCTACGTCGATCACACCTGTATTGACTGCGATACCTGCCGCTGGATGGCACCTGCGGTGTTTAACCGCCAAGGCGAAATGTCTGCCGTCTACCATCAACCCAGCAATGGAGAAGAACGCTTAGAGGCAATGCAGGCTTTACTGGCGTGTCCGACTGCTTCTATCGGCACAGTTGAGAAACCAACAGATGTTAAAACCGTTCAACAAAGTTTCCCCATTTTAGTGGCAGATAATGTCTATCATTGTGGGTATCATTCTAAAAATTCCTTTGGTGCAGCCAGTTATCTGATTCAACGAGCCAGTGGCAATATTTTAATTGATTCTCCGCGATATTCTCCACCATTAGTCAAGCAAATTGAGCGAATGGGGGGGGTTAAATATATGTATTTAACCCATCAAGATGATATCGCCGATCATCAAAAATTTCATCAACACTTTGACTGCGATCGCATTTTACACGAAGATGAAATTACTGCTGATACCCGAGATGTGGAAATCAAACTATCTGGCCTTGACCCCATCCAATTCGCACCTGATTTATTAATTATTCCGGTTCCCGGACATACAAAAGGTCATACTGTTTTGTTGTACAACAATCAGTTTTTGTTTGCAGGAGATCATTTAGCTTGGTCATCAATGCTTAATCAACTGTATGCCTTCCGTCGTCATTGTTGGTATTCTTGGGATGAGTTAGTCAAATCCATGAAAAAACTAGCGAACTACTCCTTCGAGTGGGTTCTACCCGGTCATGGACGACGCTATCATGCTGATATTGAAACGATGAAGCAACAGATGCAAACCTGCTTAGCATGGATAGAAAAACAGTAGGAAAGACGAACCTCATCAAGAAAATCAATGGCTAAAAACACTTTAAAAGACTCATTTAAGAGATAATATGAGTTTCTTGAGCCATTGAATGGGTAACCGTTTCGCTGCCATCGGGTGTGGGCGCAATCAGTTGCAGGGAAAGCCCTTCCCGCGCTAATAAACTCTCCGGAAACTGAGTCGTGACTTGTTCACCCATTTGATCGAGAAACTCATCGTTATGCATGGGATCATGATGAAACAACACCAGTTTCTTCACCCCGGCAGCTTTGGCTATCTTGACGGCTTCTTGCCAAGTTGAATGTCCCCAACCCACTTTACTGGTTTTCTCAGAATGATATTCTTCATCGGTATAAGTGGCATCATAAATAAGCACATCTGCATCTCTTGCTAAAAATAGAACATTTTCATCCAAGCGGTCTGGAAAATGCTCTGTATCTGTGACGTAAGCGGCTGCATGACCCCGCCAATTGACTCGATATCCCACCGCTTCTCCGGGATGGTTGAGCAAGGCTGTTTCAACTTTAACTTCATCTCCAATTAAGAAAGGCTGGTCTATCTCAACATCGACAAATTTTAAATCTGCTCCCATAATCTGTAATGGCACAGGAAAGTTAGGATGTAGCATTTGATCATTGAGCCGTTGTTCAACGGTAGACCCGTCTGGCGCAACTGCCCCGTAAATGTGGAATGTATTTCCCGGAATAAAAGCAGGGACAAAAAAGGGAAACCCTTGAATATGATCCCAGTGAGAATGAGTAAACAGTAAATGGGCTTGTAGAGGGATTTGAGACAGCAACGACTGTCCTAAAACCCGCAGACCTGTCCCGCCGTCAAAAATCAAGCGTTCTGAACCGACCCGCATTTCCACGCAGGAGGTATTACCACCATAGCGGACTGTTTCTGATCCTGGACAGGCGATACTTCCTCTCACGCCCCAGAAATGAACTGTAAATTGATTGTTTATATTCGACATTATTTCGTCTGGCAAGGTGAGCTGAATGATGAATAAACTTCAGTGACGGGGTAAGATTGGATAGGATGCTAACCAGTCAACCTGATGGGATGAACCACTGACATAGTGACCGACCGAAGGCGGTGAACGCACCTCACCGACTTAAAGTCCGGTGTACCGTTCACTCTTGCTTGCTATCGAGGTCGCTTCACCTTTCGTGTAGTTATAGAATCCAATCATTCTAGATAAAACACAGTCAGGGCGATCGCGTAATAACCCCGTTAACCCGCTAAGTCTGGTAAACTATCCATAGTATGAACCGACTTGTATACAATCGATGAAACCGGAAGCCTCACACTATTTGCATTGCCTATCATTAGGCAAAAACCGTGGCTCAGCAGTTGTTAGGTACATTACAACCGACATAGGTCTATTGTACGTCATCGATTTAGTTTGCCCAGGTATTTGGAGTTGGTAAATCAGAGATTGGGGGATTGCTGACAAAGTGACAAACAATAACTAACCTATGATCCATGAGAAATAACGGTCGCGGTTGTGGAGTGTGTAAGGGTACGTAAGGCCTTTGGGAGACTTACGGAAAAAGGACGGGAGGCGCGAAAGCCTCCATCTTTTAAGTGGAGGATGAAAAACGCGCCCGTGGGGTTTGAACCGCCAGTTGTCGATAGATTACGTGGAATGTGCTAGAGTAAAAATAATGGAATCGAGGTCGATAAATGCCAGTAGCGTTCGAGTTTAAAGCTAAAGGTAAACTGGAACAGTACAGAGCAATAGATCAAGCAATTCGTACAGGTCAGTTCATCAGAAACAAGTGTATTCGCTTGTGGTTGGATGTGAAAGGAACTAATAAGATGGACTTGTACAAATACTGTAAAGTCTTAGCTCATGAGTTCTCTTTTGCCAACAACTTAAATTCAACGGCGCGTCAGGCGATGTCTGAACGTGCGTGGTCATCTATCTCTCGATTCTATGAGAACTGCAAGAGGAAAGTCCCAGGTAAAAAAGGATTTCCTAAGTTTAAGCACAACTCCCGTTCTGTTGAATATAAGCAAAGTGGCTGGAAACTTTCAGAAAACCGGAAGCAAATCACTTTCACTGACAAGATTGGGATTGGGAAACTTCAACTCAAAGGCACTTGGGACTTACACTTCTATCAAATTAGGCAAATCAAACGGGTTAGGTTAATCAAACGAGCTGATGGGTATTATGTCCAGTTCTTGATTGATACAGAGGTTAACCAGAAGGTTGAGCCTACTGGCAATACCATCGGCTTAGATGTTGGACTCAAAGAATTCTATACAGATTCTCAGGGTTGCACAGAGCCTAACCCTCAGTTCTACAGAAAGAGTGAGAAACGGATGAAGTTCTATCAACGTCGCGTTTCTCGCAAGCGCCTAGGCAGTGCCAACCGATTGAAAGCCATTAATAAACTGGGCAGAGTACACCTCAAAATAAGTCGGCAACGTAAAGAACACGCTCTTGAATTGGCGCGTTGCGTAATCCTATCTAACGATGTGGTAGCTTATGAAGACTTGAGGATTAAGAATTTGGTGAAAAACCATTGTCTCGCCAAGTCGATTAATGACGCGGGTTGGTATCAGTTCAGAAAATGGCTAGAGTATTTTGGCAAAAAGTTCGGTAAGATAACCGTTGCTGTTAATCCTGCCTACACAAGTCAAAATTGCTCAAGTTGTGGTGAGACGGTCAAGAAATCCCTATCTACTCGAACTCATGTTTGTCAGTGTGGATGTATTTTAGACCGCGACCATAACGCCGCTAAAAATATTCTGAACTCTGCCTATCGTACGACGGGGCACGTCGGAACTTGGATTAATAATCCGAACGCTTTGGGAGATTTGGGCACTACTGAGGTTGGTGAAAACCTGTCTCAGCAACCTAGGTCATAGAACAAAGAATCCCCCGCGTTTCAACCGGGGGAGTGTCAAGGAATACAAATAACAAATGACTAAAGAAAGCGGGTCACCGGGTTCGGCCCCCCTTCTGCAAGGGAGCAGGCTTCCAGGACGGTTAATCTATAAAACAATACAATTTGTAATGACATTGTCATCTTTATTTGTGGCAAAATAAATACTATACTGGTCTAGCACAGGGGTGAATTCGTCGGTAGCCCCAATCAATTTCAAATTGATTTTACGACGCTGAAGCGATGTTAGCAGTGGAGGCGCGAAAGACAAGATTAAAAAACCCATGGACTCCTATAGAGTGCCGATACCAGAAAAGTTAATTCTTGTACTTCTTTGTACTAAAAAAAGTACTGTGGGGCGCACAGGAACTCCAGGTTTGATCTCCTGGTACGCTTGGGGAGAATAGCCCTCTGGGGTCAACAGTCTACAACTGAAAACCAACTCTGTGGGGTTGCAAGTAAGAAGTAGGGTTCTAGTCAGCGCGTTTGGCTTGGTGTTGATTTAAAGGTGATTCGTTGAACCAAGAATCCCCGGCGTTCTACGGCGATCGGGTCGTGTGCCGTTAGGTGTAGGGAGCGTCAATAAAGTTGCAAGGAATAATATTCGGACCACTGATGAGAAAATGAGCAGCACTAAGATCTTACCCTCTACAGATAAAATTCAACACCCTAGCATTCCTGAGCTATTTAACTCAGCGATTGATCGTGAAGCTCCCTTAGTCTTTGCCAACCCCCCTCAACCCCTGACTCAACCTCTCAAAAGTCAGTGGCCGACTCGGTTGAATATTCAACGTCTGACTCGTACAGGGCTGTGGCTATTGGGATTCACTTTTTTAATACTATGGGCGAGATTATATGGGCTACTATTACTGTCGACTGTCTGTGGCATTGGGACAATGATTGGGGTTTATCGACTGCCTCAATCAAATTGGCAACATTATTGGTCTCAATTTTGCCAGCTTTTTAGCCCTTCTAATCGTCTTTTGACGCTGGCGGTGATTAGTGGGGGTTTTGTTGCACTCAGCACCTATTGGACCGTTTCTCTGCTGCTATCTGGTGAAAATATTTGGGTCATCTTAAGTTTAATCTTACAAAATAGCGGTATTTTGGCGATCGCGTGCGTACTCCTCTGGCAGTTTCTGCGTTCCAGCCGCGATCGCAAGCAATATTATAGCGCTGAATTACTTACAGAATTAACCCACGAAGATGCATTACAACGCTTAATTGCTGTACGAAAATTAACCCATTGTGTACTCCGCTCAAATCCCCATCCAACAAGCCGAAGAACATCTATGATTTTAACGCGATCGCAACTAGCAGAGTGTTTTCGACTCATGTTACGCAGTGAAGCAGAACCCTTAGTTCGCAACGGCTTGCTAGATGGATTACAACAGCTTGATTAGACAAATTGATTAAACTAGATTTTATTGAATTTAGATTTAGATTTAGATTTAGATCCCATTTCATACTTCTGTTCTCAAATGATTAACTGCTGCATACTTTTCTTATTTTGTCAACCTGCTGCTTTGGTATCCTCTTCAATATTAGTGTCTTGTCGATGGAATTAATGTCAGTTCAACTGGGTATGATAGCAACAGCTCATTCAATAGGAAAATATTTAGTGAAGCGCCAACGTTCCTTTGTAATTAGGGTTTTAAGAGAATGCCAGCCCTCATTCCATGAGGCTGAAGTAATAAGTTGTGAACCCAATTATACTTTTTAGGTATAGCAATACCCTATTGTACTCTATATCTCATATCTTACAAAACTTGGATTGAAGTTGTCAACCCCTACGAATTCGTGCAATTCATTAGCTTCATCTTTCGTTACAATGTCATCATTATTTAATAATTATATAATTTTTTAATTGTTTGACTCCAGATAGTTAAGTCTAAGTTATTAGAATTCAGAATAGGGTATGACTTTTAATTGATAAACTTTTTCCCAAAGAGATTAAATAGATTAAATAGACTTGATACACATTATCCGTAATTTCGTCACTTCGTTCAGTTGGTGGGAGCAGATTCAACTCAAGACAATTCTACTGCTGTGGCAATATTGTCAAGACTGGAATCAAACTCATTTCAATAGATTGTAGGGTGCCTCTGTCGGACGCACCAGGCACTGGGGAGGTGTAAACTGACAGTTGTCAATACGGGAATCAAACTCATTTTAATAGTCATTAGATTGATTTGAATAAAAGATTATCACTCATAGTAAACGTTTTCTTGAGCCTGATGACATAATGACACAGAGCAATAGTTGAGAACGTTAAAATTAGTTGATTTAAAATACGAGATATTGGCGAACCACTTCACTTTATTTTGCACCCGATCAATTATCCAGCCGCTACAAATCCCAGAATAATTCCAGCAACAATTCCCAAAATTATAAAAACTAATAACAGAATTACCAGCCAGTATTGCAGGGTGTAAAGCTTACGTAGTTCTCCCAATGCCCCCATCAAATTCTCAATATCTGTACCAGCTGTGGTAACAATACGCTTAAATGCTGAACCGGCATTTTTTGTCCAAGTTCCAATCAGCAAGAAGAAAATTCCTTGAATCAATGCATTAATTGCTTCTGGGAAACGTTGAGGTTCTGTAAAAGCCGCAATCAGTATAACTATTGCAGAAATTAAGGTAATTACCCCCGCTACAATTGACAAAATTGCAACAAAACTCATCTTTTTAGCTAAATCGCCAATCAGTTCATTTTGGCTGCTGCTAAACTCATATTCAGAAAGTGCCATTATTTTACCCCGATGCTTCACGGCTGATCATGGCAGAAAGAAGATGATTTCGCAAGGATATTTGAAGCTTTGTAAACAGATTAATCTAGCCGCTGCATCGGCCCTAAATATTTTGTTAAATAGGGAGAAAAGACTTCATAAATTAAGGTAAATGGTTTACCATGATGCCAAAATAAATAATGACGACCCCAAAACGGCCCCGGATATTCAAACGCTAATTCTAACGCCTTAGAATCTCCATAATAAAGTCCCTGTACATCTCGATAAAGTTCTGTCCGTAACCGGGCTAAACTGGCCCAAATGGGAATAGAACGATTTTGTAGATATTCATCTACATGGCTGGCTTCCCACCAAGAAGTCGCATAAGCCAGTCGCTGTCCAGAAGCGGTTCTTAACCACACCTGACGACGTAGGCGAGGGCCGGGAACTGCCTGAATTAAATCCGGTGCCCCGTCTGTATCCATCCCCACGGTCGACATATCAATTACATCGACTTCCGTGGCTTCTGCGGTTAACAGTTGCAGGTGTCGCGTCGGAGAACCATCTCCTAGCAGCAAAATTTGCCACGGTGGAGACAGTTGAGTATGGGGTAACCCCTTGCGGATAGCATCTTCTCCCCCTTGCCACTGAGGACGTAAACGATGCCAAGCTAGGGGTTGTTGAATCGGTTCTGTCAATCCTAAGCTAGCAGTCAATGTTCTTTACAAAACTTAACGTCATCACTATCATAGCGTTTCTTAAGAAATTTGACCGAGATTGAATCATTTTTAGGACGGGTCTAGATTTAATACTCGATTCAGAATCATGCGTTTATCTATACGAATGAGTAAATATGAACCTTGTTGATTGATAACTTGATAATCTTCAGATTGGATTCCGATTTTACTCAGATCTTTAGGGCGACTAATCACCAGTGCATTTAAACTATTGGATGAATTTAAAACAGAATTTTTGAGATAATCAATCGGTTCATTATAAGGTTTAAGAAAATTCCGCGTGCTAAAGTATTGAACGGGACGCTGACTATAAAAAACAACGCTGGGTTTTTTAAACCCAATCATTATTATCTCTTCATTCGGTTGTTGAACTTGAGAAACTTGTAGAGAGAGTTGTCTAAGGGGCAGTTGACGGGCATCATCTATGAAAAAGATAGCCGGATTAATTACGAAGATAAAAAAGGCAATAAACCCAATCAGATTAACTGCTAATAACCAGCGTTTTTGGTTTTTATTTATGAGAATTGCAGCTAAGACTAATGCAGTAGTTAACCAAATTATTCCTCCAATTTCAGGTAGATTAGATTGGTTTACCAATTCTGGCAAATTCATAATTGCAGGATCGCCACTGATTAAACGAGGACTATAGAAGCAAAAAATAGCAATAACAACCCATAAAATAATATTAAAAATAATACTCCCAAATGTTCCTTTATTTCTAGCTTGACTATCAGTTAAAATATTATTCCAAAATAGAGCAACTAAAATAGCGGCAGCCGGCATTAAGGGCAATACATAACTGGGAAGCTTAGTTACAGAAATAGAGAAAAATATAAATATACTAGCAAACCAAAAAAAGGCAAATAAACCCAGTTGGGCAGAACGGCTTTTCTCTATCCAAAAAGCGCGCTTCCAGAACTTTAAGTGATAGATAGAAACGGGCAAGTAAACAGACCCAGGTAAAAACCCAATTAAAACAACTATAAAATAGAAATACCAAGGTGCAGAATGACCATTTACAACTTGAGTAAATCGTTCCACGTTATGATAACCAAAAAAAGAATCAATATAAGCTTGACCATTTTCTAGGGTAACTAAAACAAACCAAGGTAAAGTAATAGCTGAGAATATTAAGCTGCCCAGCAGTAAATTTATCTCTTGAATAACCGCTTTCAGTTGATTAGTATAAAGCAAAAAAGTCAATAAAATTAATCCCGGCAAAACTAGACCTACAGGTCCTTTTGTTAAAACAGCTAATGCTGTTAAAATATAAAATAATACATAGCCTTGATGAGGAATGAAACGAGGCATTTTAGGCAACTTGTCTGAGGCGGCATATCCCCAAAAAAAACAGAGTAACCCCGTTCCCATACACCCATTTAACAGCATATCTGAAACCCCTTGACGCGCCCAAACAATGGTTTCTAAATTTAATGCTGTTAACGCCGCACCAATCCAAGCAGACAGCCAATAGGGCTGAGTTTTAAGATTATTTTTATTGGGTAAAAATCCAAAAGAACGTAATATTAAAAAAATTGTAATTGTCAGGACAATAGCAGCCATAGCCGAAGGTAAACGCACTGCCCATTCATTCACCCCCAAAACTTGATAACCGACGGCCATTAACCAATACACTAACGGCGGTTTATCAAAGCGAGTTTCTTGATTAAAATAGGGGGTAATCCAGTTTCCTGTGACCGTCATTTGACGAGCAGCCTCAGCAAATAAAGGTTCAGTTTCATCCACTAAACCCACCGTCCCTAAATTCCACAGAAAGACTAAACCACAAATCAAAATCAAGCCAATACCAGAAATCCCCCACATAAAATAAGCAGATTGTTGCCATAAACGCCACGGCTGTTTTTTCATTCTGACTGATTGATTACTGCTGTTTCTCAACTTTAATTTTGCAGATTATAGAGGATATTGACTCATATTTACCCCAGATATAACACAAATTAAAGCCAATTATTACTCGATTTTAATCTCTAAAATTGTTTCTCCTTTTAATAATTTAAATAAGCGATCGCCGGACTTATCTTTTTCTTTCATTTTGATACTTTCTGGGGCAAAATTAACCAATCGATTTTCACTGGTCAGTAAATGAATCACTTGCTCTGATTTTACAGTTGCCAAACCGATTAAACGATCCGTTTCTTGTTTAAACTGAAACACTTGAGTCCCAATTGCACCCCGGCGACTACTGCGTAATTGATTAACCCCAATCCGTTTAACATCACCCATTTGCGAGACTAACAACACACTCCCTTTCACAGGGGCTACCGCAAAACCCACCAATTCTTCTTGTTTTCGCAGTCGCGTTACCTGTGAACCCTGGGCAGTACGTCCCATAATGGGTAACTGTTCATCATTAATCGGTAATCGTAGCAGTCGCCCTAAAGAAGTGGCAATCACAACTTGATCTTGCGGTTGACACAGTGCCGCATAACTCAACTCATCCTCATCCTTCAGCTTCACCACCGTCATGCCACGGTTAGTTAACTCCGTAAATTCAGTTAACGGCAGGCGTTTAATTTTGCCTTGTTGGGTGAGAGTAATAATATCAGTTTTATTGGGATGTTCGGCGGCAATAAATTGAGTGAACACCAATTCCTGACGACTAATAGACTCATCTTTGGCTGCCGAAGGGGGTAATAATGTAATCAGCGGTGTACCCCGAGAACGACTCGAACCCGAAGGAATATCCGCCACATTCAAAGGATAAGCCTTGCCAGTCCGGGTTAAAATCACCACCGTGCGATCGCTCATGGTATCGTAACGGTTAACAGTAAAATCCTCTGCCGTTTCAATTGTTAACTTTTTCGCAATATTAGAAGATTTAGTCTCTGCGGCTTTCCCAGACAGTCGCCGTACATAACCGCGATGGCTAAACTCTACCACCGTCTCTTCTGCTTGAGGAACTAAAGGTTTTAAGGTTTCTCCCGCCTGAGAAGAAGACTTGCCACGACCGCGAGAAGATGGACTTTTCCCAGATTTCGCCTTAGAATTAGCCTCAGGTTCAGGCTGAACAATGCGTGTGCGACGTTCATCCCCAAATTGACGTTTGAGCGATCGCAATTCCTTTTTCAGCGCTTTCAGTAACTCAGGACGTTGTTCAATTAACCGACGTAATTCTTGAATTTGGGCAGTTAAGGTTTCAAATTCTTCCTGTAATTTTTGTTGTTCGAGTCCGGTTAAGCGCCGCATCGGCATGGCTAAAATCGCATCAGCCTGAGATTCACTTAATCCTAAATTCCCTTGTAAAGCAACCTTAGCGGTACTACCATCCGGGGAATGGCGTAAAATCTCAATCACATCATCGAGGTTGGTCAACGCGATCAATAACCCTTCTACCACATGGGCGCGACGTTCTGCCACTTCTAACTCGTTCGTATACTGACGGATCAGGGTTTGTTCTCGGAAACTGAGAAACTCTTGTAAAATCTGCTTTAAACTTAACTGCCGAGGTTGTCCATCCACCAACGCCAAGAAAATTGCCCCAAACCGCGTCATTAAATCCGTTTGTTGATAGAGATGATGCAAAACCACCTCAGGAACGGCTTCTCGCTTCAATTCAATCACCACACGAATGCCTTCGCGATCGCTTTCATCCCGGATATCAGAAATCCCCTCTAAGCGCCCAGAATTAACAAATCCAGCCATTTTTTCAATCCAACTGGCTTTATTCACCTGAAAGGGCAATTCTGTCACCACAACAGCGGTCTTCATCCGACGACGTTGGGCAGTGGGGACTTTTTCAATTTTCGCCACACCCCGCACCGTGATACTGCCTTTTCCCTTCGTATAAGCCTCTACAATGCCCTCTGTATTGATAATTTCGCCCCCCGTGGGAAAATCTGGGGCTGGAATGATTGCCAACAGTTTCTCATCGGATAAATCCGGTTTATCAATTAAGGCAATTAAACCATTCACCACTTCCCCTAAATTATGGGGCGGGACATTGGTTGCCATCCCTACCGCAATCCCAGAACTGCCATTGAGTAGTAAAATTGGCAGTTGAGCGGGTAATACAGTCGGTTCTTGTTGAGAATTATCAAAATTACTGACAAAATCAACTGTTGCTTCCCCCACTTGTTCCAGTAACCCCGCTTGTCCAATGGAAGATAACCGAGTTTCCGTATAACGCATCGCAGCCGCTGGATCATTATCCACCGACCCAAAATTACCATGTCCGGCGAGTAACGGATAACGACTGGAAAAGTCTTGAACTAAGCGCACTAGAGCATCATAAACCGACTGATCCCCATGAGGGTGATATTTACCCAAAACATCCCCCACAACTCTGGCACATTTGCGGTAAGGCCTGTCTGGAGTCAGTCCCAATTCATGCATGGCATACATAATCCGACGATGCACCGGTTTGAGGCCATCGCGCACATCCGGTAATGCTCGTCCGACAATTACACTCATGGCGTATTCGAGATAGGACTGCTCCATCTCAGTATGAAGTGCAGTTGTGATGACTTGCCCGGAGAGTAGGTTTAACTGTCTAGCCATGAGTTTGTTTGAATTCAGTATTGATCATCGGTAGAGGTGATTGGGAATAGGAAACAAAACAATTGACAATTCTCAATTACTCAATGATTCATTTCTCTCCCCGTCATGTTCTTCCCTCGACAAGGGGTAGAAGTGGACTCCAAAAAGCCCTGAGTGTGATGAACTCACCTTATCAGTTTTTTTATTCTGACATTGATTCAGATCAGATCTGGCAGCCCAACAATGAGCGATCGCGCTTTATTCTAGTTGTATCACGAGATTCAACTGAGTCGCTTTAACAAAAACGCCCACCAGACAAAGCCAAGCAGCTCAGAGAGCCCTGAGCTGTTGATGGAGATTGGGTTTGCTCTAAGATCGATGATAAAGTTGAAGTGCTGTCAAACCCGGCAGAACGACTTGAGGTGTAGCCAAGTTTCAATAATGCTGATCTCAACAAGGAAGTAAGGTAGCATAAAGTAGGCTATTGACGACCTCCAGGGGCGATCGCGTTCCGGTCAGATCGAATAGCCAACCCGTTCCAGTCCAGAGCGTGTTATGATGGCACATCGTAACTGGAGCATTTGTCCAGTGGGAGATTGAGATGAAGACTGTGTTGATTGTAGAAGATGATCCGGTAAATGCTCGCGTTTTTTCAAAAATCTTGACCAAACGAGGAGGATTAACAGTTAAACATACAGAAAATGTGGAAGAAGTGATACAAATCGCTCAAAACAAGGAAGCAGACTTAATTTTAATGGATGTTTCCTTGGCTAGAAGTGTTTATCAAGGTCAATCTGTAGATGGGATTAAAATTACTCAGATGCTGAAAGCTGAGCCAGACACCGCAAAACTCCCGATTATTCTCGTCACAGCTCATGCGATGGCTGGCGATCGCGAGGACTTTTTAGCCCAAAGTGGTGCAGATGACTATATTTCTAAACCTGTGATCGATCATCAAGAATTCGTCGATAAAATTAAGTCATTGTTACCCTCGTCTTAATGGGAAATTGCCCTTAAGTTTCGGTGTCTGTTAACCTAAAATACTATTGCCGATATGCAAGCAATGAGTATTTGCTTTCGCATCTCACTTTACCTAACTCCTGACCCTGAATTCTTAATGATTGTATGATTAAATTGCTCATCGTTTCCAAGGCTCGTGAAAATTAGATACTAAACCCTCTCTAATCTTTAGCATAGATGTATCCCAATAATAAAATCTATCAAAGTAACAAAAGCTTGTTTAAGAGCAAGGATATTTTTTTGGCATCTTTTCCTCGTTCGGGTAATACGTGGATGCGGCTATTGCTAAGTGACTTAATTTTACAGATGCAGGGTTTTTCTACTAACACTGGGGGGAATATTATACCCGATGTTTATAAGGTCAATATTGAACAGTGGAATCAAGATGATCGAATAAGTCAACTTGATTTTCGGATCATTAAAACTCACGAATATTACGAAGAATGCTATAAAAAAATTATTTATCTATTCCGTAATCCGGCTGATTCTTTATGTTCTTTTTACTACTATAAGCTTGACAGAATTCAAAAATTTATTGATCGAGGCATCGGGCTAAATCAATTCTGTCAGGACTCTGTCGATCAGTGGTGCAAACATATTAAAACCTATCTTCAAGCTCAAGAGGAAACATCATCTGATTTCTTATTTCTGTCTTATGAAACTATAAAACAGCATCCGATTGCTGCTTTACAATTAGTCGCTAATTTTATCGGATTAAAAGTAAGCAGAGTGATGTGTAAACAAGCTATTAAAAACCAAAAATTTAAAAAACTAAAAAAAATAGCGAGTTTGGAAGAAGATTCAATCTTAGGTTTTAACGAAGTAGGAGGATACAAAAACTTTTTTAGAAAAGGAGAGATTAATAGCGCTAAAGAGGAATTATCGATTGAAACGACTCAATTAATTAAATCGAAAACATTAAGGATTTATCAACAAGCTATAGCATTAGAAAGTCTTAGAAAGATTCAATCATTGAAGTAATAAAGTCCAACTGATTAATTAAACGGATTAGAATCAGCCGGTCAACCGGAGTAGGATAGCGATGTTATCCTAGATCTATCACCGTGAGGCTTTCGGCTTGATGATCAAAACAGATTCTTAATCTTCGTAAGTCTTACCCAACCATGAGCCATCAATGCAAGCACGTTATTAGGTGGGTTTGTCATAATTTTAATCACGAACGCCCAACTCGATTTTAATCCATATCGGATCGGTTACTCAAGCTTCTCCCTATTCTGATTATACCGATAAGTAATAATAAAGCAAAACAGCTAGGGTGACTCAGATCACATCCGGGATGAATAATAGGAATGTTAGAATTCATATAGCACAATGGAGTTCAATCAAATGCTAGATTTACGAGAAATAAAAAGTAATTTAAAGGTGTTATCTTGGCTAGGTTCAAAAGAATTAAAAGGTCGATTAAAACTCTTATCTCTATTTCCTCCTTCTTCTGTCGGGATTGAAGTAGGTGTTCATACCGGTGACTTTTCTTCTCATATTTTGAAACTGGTTAAACCCGCAAAGCTTTTTTTGATCGATCCCTGGAAATACGAACCCGATCCCCGCTACGAAAATTCATTATATGGTTCTCGGAATAAACAACAGCAGGAAGAACTTGATGGGAGATATAATAGAGTCGTTAAGCGATTTTCTCCAGAAATTGAGACAGGAACCGTTACGATTTTGAGACAAACCTCAGCCGAAGCGGCTGAATCTTTTGATTCAGATTCTGTAGATTGGGTCTATATTGATGGCAATCATACCTATGAATTTGTGAAACAAGATTTACAGCTATATTTCCCAAAAATAAAAGCAGGAGGATTTCTCTGTGGTGATGATTATGGAATAAAAGGATGGTGGGAAGGTGGAGTATTAAAAGCGGTAGATGAGTTTAAAGCAGAACATCCCAATTTACGCTTTCGACAGTACGGTACACAATTTATATTCTGGAAATAAGCTTTTATAGCACTACATACTCTTGCAATAGACAATGATTTTACTCTGTTTGTAATCCCAGATGTTTCCTAAAAAATTGGGTGTTTAAAAATGCTAAATACCCGATTTTAGTATGATTAAGTTCAAGCATTTAAGCCGGATTCCAACAGCCATGAAACCCATTAGGAACCACACTCGGTAACCCCAGACGACATATCGGTTCAGCTTCCAGTCGGTTCGCCTCAAAAATCCAAACTTCGCTGCTATTTTTCTGGCTATCAAATACTACCGTTACCACCCATCCCCCTTGAGGATCGGCTTCGTTGGGAATATAAAGCGGTTCTGTAGGATAGCGATGTTTTCCTAAATCTGCCACCGTGAGGCTTTCGGTTTGATGATTAAAGACTGCGATCGCCCCAAACATATCTGTGGCAATATTAACACCCGGACGATGGATAGACAGATAAGTGCGTTGCCCCAGCTGTCCCACCTCGGAGGCAGCTACACTGGGAAACTCACGAGAAAAGGATGGGAGCGCAGAGCAAGCATGATTTTTAATCCGGGGAGGAACCGCGACGCGGGCGGTTTTAACCGCCTAATGGTATGCTTATTTTCAGACCAATATAAGGCACAAGGCACTCTGGAAACAGAGAAAC
>CAYNXM010000346.1:0-27056 GCA_964401105.1 uncultured Lyngbya sp.
ATTGCAGTGGGCGGCGGATTATGGCATTATTACACTACCTTGTATCATGACGATTGGCGTGGTATTTCTGAGTTAATCCGCACTAACGAACAACCGGGTGACATCATTGGCTTTTATGCGCCCGACTGGGAAGCACGACTCTCAATTCCCCGCTATTATCAGGGGGATGCCCCTTTCCATGTAATGGAGCAGGAGGAATTGCCACGACCCAAAAATCCTGAAACAACAGAACCCTTTATCCGCAATATGTTGCAAGGTTTACCCCCCACGGCATCCCGCTATTGGCTGGTGGTGTATGAACCTTGGACTGGGGGGATGAAACTAATTCGCCAAGAAATCGATCAACAATTTGAGGTATTGGATTATCAAACCTTTCCTAATTCTGTCAATGCTCCCATAGAAGTGTTTCTGGTAGCCCCTCAGATTTAGGGATTTAACCCATTCGGTGTGAACAGGAATTTAGCTGTATTAACGTACTCCCAGACTAAACTTACCTAAATGTTGGGAGAAGGCTCCCGCTATACCGAAGGTATAGCGGTGAGATGAATCCCAACCCATAAAAAAGAATGAAGGATTTGTGTTTATCAAAGCTTGTCTGTGGTAAAATATAATCATGATAGTTAGAGAATGCAAGCTGCTAAACGGATTATCGGCTCAATATCAAGCCTTAGATGAAGCTATAAGAACTGCTCAATTCATTAGAAATAAAGCAGTTAGATTATGGCGTGACGAGCCAAATGTCAACAAGGCGCGTCTATCTTTGCTGTGTAAAGAACTTGCCCGTGAGTTCTCTTTTGCCAAAAAGTTAAACTCAATGGCACGTCAAGCTCACGCAGAGAGAGCTTGGAATTCTATCTCTAACTTTTATCGTCGCTGTAGGGAAGGAGTTAAAAAGAAGGGTTATCCTCAGTTTAAAAAACATTCTCGTTCAGTTGAGTATAAAACTTCTGGATGGAAGCTTTCATCCGATTGTCTAACTATTAATTTCACCGATGGTTTTAAAGCAGGTACGTTTTCTTTATTTTGTAACCATGAAACGAGAGAGGATTTATTCCGGTTAAAAATTAATCGGGTTAGAGTAGTCAAACGAGCAGATGGATATTATGCTCAATTTTGCTTTGATGCGTCCCGCTCTGAACCGGGAAACTATACAGGTAATGTTATCGGTATTGACTTAGGGCTGAAGTATTTTTATAAAGACCAAAACGACAATACTGCTATCTATCCTAAGTATTTAAGACGAGCTGAAAAGCGAATCAAGAAGCTGCAACGGCGACTATCTAGAAAATTTGTTAGAAGCAAAAACCCCCAATCAAACAACTACCACAAAGCCAGAATTAGACTAGGGAAAGCTCATTTGAAGGTTCAACGCCAACGTAAAGATTGGGCTATTAAGTTGGCCCGATGCGTAGTGGCATCTAACGATGTCGTGGTGTACGAAGACCTAAAAATAAAAAATCTGGTTAAAAATCATCACTTGGCAAAGTCTATTTCTGACGCAAGTTGGTATCAATTGACTCAATGGCTAGATTATTTTGGGAAAGTTTGGTATAAAACAGTGATTTCTGTCCCACCGAATTATACCTCCCAAGATTGTTCAAATTGTGGTCATCGGGTGAAGAAATCACTCAGCACTAGAACCCATCAATGTCCGAAATGCCACATAGAAATTTGTCGTGATACTAATGCAGCATTAAATATTTTAAAAAAGGGCATGAGTATTCTGGGTGTTGAGTGGAATAATAATAACAGTACCCAAGGGCATTGGGAAACTGCCGAGTATTCGGGAACGCTTGAGGAGAGTTCGACCGCTGTTGATGAAGGGAAACTTGAGTCAATAAGTTGTCTCGATGAATCTAGAATCACTGTTTGTGAGAATCCCCCGTCATAATCTCTGATTTGACGGAGGGAGTATGTCAAGTGTTAAGTCTGGGATTCTCGAAGGAGATTAATCCTCATAGGCTGTGTCAAACAGACCCTAGATACTACCCTCTTCTATTACTCTGGGAAAACCCCAAGTCATTTCTAAGTTTTAGAACGTTTGTATATGAAGCGATACGACTCAATCACGCTCCGCCATCGCCACCTGATTGCTTCATAAAAAAATAGTTAAATCACAAGTCTGCTATTATAGTGATGGGAGTCACGCTAGTTTCAAAGCCAACATTGCAATTGATCCGAGCTAGACAGGATTTAACTGCGATCGCCAATCACTACAGGCATTTGAATTAAATAAATTTTCCGATTCTAAAAGCCCTCAAATCAGCAATTCATGGACTGGATAGAAATTTCAAATAATTGGGTCTTAATCCCGTTACGACCTAAGGCAATTATTCATTTTCTAGGAGGTGCATTCGTGGCCAGTGCCCCTCAACTGACCTATCGCTGGTTACTAGAACAATTAGCCCAACAGGGATATGGGATTATTGCTACTCCATTTATCAATACCCTGGATCATAACCTGATTGCCAAGCAGGTTTTATGGACATTTGAGGATTGTTTGGAGGATTTATATACGACGCGACTCTTGCGACGGCGGACGTTACCCATTTATGGACTCGGACATAGTATGGGATGTAAATTACATTTGTTGATTGGTTCGTTGTTCCCAGTACAGCGTGCCGGTAATATTTTGATGTGTTTTAATAACTATGCAGCCCGAGAATCTATTCCCTTAGTTGAGCAGATTTCATCAATGGTTGAGGTGGAGTTTTCTCCATCCCCTTTAGAAACAAATCGTTTAGTTTTAGAACGATATCAAATTAGGCGAAATTTATTAATTCAGTTTAGCAAAGATACGATCGATCAAACTCCACCCCTGAACAAAGTTTTACAAACTCGATTTCCGGGGATGGTTACCTTAGTGCGGCTGAATGGAGATCACCAAACACCTTTGGCACAGGACTTGAACTGGTCTGTGGGAGAAACGTTTACACCATTTGATGCTTTGGGTCAATGGGTTAGACAGCAAATTTATCAAGATCTTTATCGTTTAAGACAAGAAGTTCTCCATTGGCTCGATCCCCTTGCCCCCAAAACTTAAAAGCTTCGAGGCTGCCAGTCTTTTACAATCTTTAAGCGATTACGATTATCATCCGTTCGTTCATAACTTAACTCATCGGCAATATCTTGAATCAGTTTCAGTCCTCGTCCTCCCCCCGCATTTTTATCAACTGTTTTGGCAGAAATCTGTTCTAACTTCTGGATTAAATCAAACCGAGGGCCATAATCCCAAACCCAAATAATAATTTGTTCCGGCAAAACTGTCACTTTCATATCCACAAATAAATCTTCCGATGGCAAGTTTTTGTGAGCATGACGAACCGCGTTGGTAAAGCCTTCTGCTAAAGCCAATTGGCAACGCAGCCAAATCGATTGGGGCATCACAGGATGGGCTAATTGAGTAAACCAGGATAAAACATCAACCAGAGCATTCAAGCTTGAAGGAACTCGAAGTTGATCGCTGTAGGGTATCGACTCTGAATGTTGAATTTCAATCACACTGAATGATAAGAGAAAAAAATAGTTCAATATTTGAGTTAGGTGAGTCCAGAGTGAACCCAGCAAGCACAGTATAATAGAGAGTCTCGACGCAGATGATCTAGCATACCATACAGACAGATTAAACATCTTTGAAGCTAATGTTGTAGGGGATACCAGACCACTGTCGGAGTAGATTATACTCTATTTAGGCTCAAAATTGACTTGAACTTGATATTACTGACCTTGAACCCTAGAAGAATCTCGTCAAAGCACCCATGTTTAAAATTTTAGTAATAGATGATGACACAGTCATTCGGGAGTTGCTCAGGAGAACACTCCAAAAGCAGGGTTATGACGTTTCAGTCGCTCGCGACGGCGAAGAAGGTATTAAAAAGGCACAAGAATTACGTCCGGCTTTAATTATTTGTGATTGGATTATGCCCGGTATTAGCGGGATTGAGGTCTGTGAGCACATCAGATCCAACTCCCAACTGTCCACCACTCAATTTTTCTTACTCACTTCATTGGGTTCGGTTTCAGATCGAGTTCGTGGCTTGGATGCGGGGGCCGATGATTTTATCTCTAAACCGATTGAGATGAATGAGTTGTATGCTAGAGTCAGAGCCGGATTACGCCTGTATCAACTCTCTCAAGACCTGCAAACTCAAAAGCAACTCTTGGAAGCTGAATTGGCTGAAGCGGCTGACTATGTGCGATCACTACTGCCAGAGCCTGTAACCGATCCGGTTTCTATTGAAGCTAAATTTATTCCTTCGCGTCAACTGGGCGGAGATTGTTTTGATTATTGTTGGCTCGATGCTGATTATTTATCTATGTACCTGTTAGATACTTCAGGTCATGGACTGAGAGCGGCTTTACCTTCAGTGTCTGTACTGAATTTACTTCGGTCTCGAGCATTGCCCAATATTGATTACTATCAACCCAGTGATGTGCTACGGGCGTTGAATACAACCTTCCAAATGACCTACCAAAATGACAAGTATTTTACAATTTGGTATGGGGTTTATAATCGAGTCACACGGCAGCTTGTGTACGCGAGTGGGGGTCATCCACCAGCTATTTTATTATCAGGCAATTCCAGTAAAGACTTGGCTGCACAACGGCTCAAAACTCCTGGAATGCCTGTAGGGATGTTTTTAGATGCTGAGTACACGGATGATACTTGCTACATCGAACAGTCGAGTAGTCTTTACATTTTTAGTGATGGGGTTTACGAAATTCATCAATCCGATGGGATGATTTTTGGTTTAGATGCGTTTGTTGATCTTCTGATTGACTCGGCTCCTTCCAGTAATGGCCACCAGTTAGATACGGTTCTAGAATCGGTGAAACTGATTAATTCCGGTCATCCATTTGATGACGATTTTTCCTTACTTAAAATTCAATTCAGCTAATCGATTGAACCCAAAAACCTCAATCGGTTTAATAGAATAAGCTAATGTTAATTTGGGGATAAGGGGAGAAGAAATACTAATATCGGAAAATCCCCAAACCCAATGTAATAGCGTTAACTTTAAGCTAAGTATTTTGAGTCATCAATTGACTTTCAAATGCTTCTCGACTCTCATACATCTCGAAGACTCGATCCATACTGGTGAGTTCAAACAAAATCCGAATTTGTTCATTGATTGAACAAACCACGAGCGTACTCCCAGCTGCTCGAACTGTTTTAAGCGCTAAAACAAGTGCCCCCAAACCGGAGCTATCCATAAAGGTCACATCCTGGAAATCAATTAATACTACTTCAGCGTTAGCCTCAACCTGATCGCTAATTTCTTTACGAAATTGAGAGGCTTTTGTCCCGTCTAAAATACCTGTCGGTCGAACAACTTTAACGTCAGAACTCATAATTTTATCTAGAATTGAAGCATCAAAAAAAAACTTACCTGTTTTCCATTCAGTATAACTTTGTCATTGACTACTCAGCAAATAATTACTTCATCAATCACAAAGAAAATTCAGGAAAACCTATATTAATCACCCTGAGTTAACTCATTACAATCACTAATGATAGCTTTGAAACAAGTTAACATTTGTCTATTGGAGGTTATCGATGATCAACTGACTGGCTCACAGAGGACTAACTTTAGCCCGGTAAAGTAGTTTTTCTCGATATCGATAACCGGTGTATCGCACCACAACCGTTTCTCCCGGCTCAACTACTCCCCCCATCAATTGATGATATTGCGGATTGTACTGAACCTGGGAGCCGACGTGGGCGATCGGTTCTACTCCCCATTGTTGCATAAGCTGTTCAATCGGATGCAACAACGGTAACAATTTTATAGCAGCTAACTGGGGATTTTGCTGAGCGCGATAGGCTGCTGTAGGCCATTGCAACAACCAAGATTCTAATATCTGTAAGCTTTCAGTGTGAAAGGCTTGCATCAGTGTTTCCCGTTGCTGTTCCATTTGTCTCTGTAGGCGTTGATACTCCCCATCAATGGCTTCGTTAGATGTCGTCGCAGTGGATATCCCATTGGGTGCAAAAGTTGCCAGTAATTCTTCGAGAGAAATATTTAACCCCTGACTGATTTTGAGCAAGACTTCCACTTGGGTTTTCAATGCTAAACCCCGTCGCAGTCGAATTAACTGCCATTCTGAAACCCCAGCTTTTTGACTAAGTTCTGATAAACTAGAAAGCCCCGCTTGCTGTATCAAGCGTTGCAATTCGGGGCTATAGTCAGGTGATGAAGATAAATTCATCTGATCGAATTGGATTTAATTCCCAGTGTGTTTGCCATTACCGTTTGTGGTGTCATTTCCCTGGAGATGGGCTTCAAGGAACCATAAACGCATATCTACGGTTCGGGACACTTCTGTGTAGAGATCGGCTGTATCTGCGTCTCCTAACTCATCGGTTTTGTCAATCGCTTCCCGTACCATTTTGGCATAAGGCGCAAACCGCTCAGCTAGAGCAATCACATGATCTGTGCCATCAATAATGTCTAAAGGATACTCTGGTAATATTGACTCGGCTGCTGCGATACGAGCTGTTCCCAAGGCAACACCACCGAGGGCCGTTACCCGTTCTGCAACCATATCAACATATTCTTCCAATTCCCCAGCAATTTCGTCAAACAGCTCATGGAGTTGATAGAAATTCATCCCTTTCACGTTCCAGTGGGCCTGTTTAACCTGGGTTTTTAGGTCTAACGTGGCAGCAAGACTATGGTTGAGAATTTCAACGACCTGAGTTCGAGTCTCTTCCGGTAAATCAATCCGAGTTGAATACAGGCGTGTTTTGAGGCTAGTTGTACTCATCTGTTCATTCTCCATTAATTTCTGTTTAAACTATGAACGCTTGAGAACATCAGTCGGCAGTTTATTGATGTGACTACCCTATTGTAAGGCAGAGTCAAACCAATTATGCTAGATGTTTCTGTAAGACTGAACGGGGCGCTTGACGGACTTTACAGCGAATCGTTTCTAAACCGAGTTTCTGACAAGCTTCATAGCGATGACACCCCGAAAATCCATAATACTGACCTTCCACTTCTAGCACATCGATGGGTTCTTGCAAACCAATTTCCTGAATCGATTTCATCAGGGTAGCCACCTTGTTTTGATCTGTTGCTCGGGGTAAAGGGCGGCGAATTTTTGCGATCGCTATCTCCTTAATCTGCATAGGCTGTGATAAAGGTTAATCATTCTGATTTAATCATACTCGTAATGACTTCATTTTAACAAGCTATATGTCAAGAAATGATGACATTTTCCAGAAAAGTGCTTGACTGTTACGAAGGCAAAACAAGAGATGGGGAAACAAATTTCCTGTTGTACCTCCCCAAAACAGTCGTGCTGTATTACAGTACATTCAACTCATATCATCCAATGCCCGGGATTCTATTGCCCCGTTAAAGTATGGTAAACCCTATGTCCTGTGCATGATTTTCTCTGTTCCTAACTTAGAACTAACCCATAACCCACCATTCATAACTGACAAGCGCCAATGACAACGGACAAAAAACAACAAAAAATTGTAATTTTTGATAGTGGTGTTGGGGGACTAACGGTATTAAGAGAGTTATACCGACAACTCCCTCATGAATCAATTCTCTACTTCGCCGATACAGCCCGCTTACCTTACGGTACTCGTTCTCAACCAGAAATCTTACAGTTTGTCCGTGAAATCATTGTTTGGGCAATTCATCAAGATGCCAAAATGGTGGTCATGGCTTGTAATACCAGTTCAGCCTTAGCCCTAGAAGTGGTGCAATCCGAATTTGATATTCCGATTTTAGGGGTAATTTTACCGGGAGCGAAGGCAGCAGTCAAACAGGGTCAACGCATTGGTGTAATTGCAACTCCAGCCACAGCAAAAAGTAACGCTTATCGTCGGGCTATCCAAGAAGTTAATCCGGCTATTGCAGTTTGGCAAGTCGGTTGTCCGGAGTTTGTGCCGTTAATTGAGCAAAATCGTATTCATCACCCCCATACCCGTGAAGTCGCACAAGAATATTTAGCACCCCTAATACATCAGCAAATTGATACCCTGATTTATGGGTGTACTCACTATCCCCATTTAGCCCCTGTATTACGCTCAATTTTACCCCCAACGGTTCAACTGGTTGACCCGGCTATTCATTTAGTTGAGGCTGTTTCTCAAGAGTTAGAAATGTTAGGACTGCGAAATCCTCAGACTGCTCAACCGACTCGCTTTCACGTCAGTGGCTGTCCTCAGCAATTTTCCCAATTGTCTAAACAATGGTTAGGATATTTACCCACCGTGGATTTAACAAACATTACCACAACAACATCATCTGAAATTCCTCAGCTTTCGTAGTTAAACGATTGGTCATTAGAGGATTTAGAATATTGGATGCAGGAAAACAAAGTAATTCTAACCCTATTACAAAACTGTCTAGAATTGACTAATGACCAATCACCACTTTTCCTGCTTGGTAATCTCTTAACCAAAGACGAATTGCTTCAGCCATAGCTCCTTTAGTCGTATCCATAGGGTCTGGAAACAACTTATAACCTGGATAGGGGCCAGATTGAGAGAAGAGTTTAACGACTTCCCATCCTTGTGCGGTGTGGCGAAGAAATAACCAATGATATCGTTTAACATTGAAGACGGTTTGATTACGATAGCGTCGTTCCCAGGTCATCAGATAAATTGATGATATATTTTTCTTATCGGTTAATTCGGTCTTAATAGAAAACGGAGCCTGAGTTAAATCCTGTGCCAAGATAATATAACCTGATTTTTCACCTAACCCAACTTCTGGAGAACGTTGCAGTACTCGGTTTGTATAGCTAGGCAAAGCTTGCATTAATGGAGCAATGATCGGGTCTACTGCAATGATACAGTCTTGATCTCCACAGTACGGTTGATTGGCGGAGATTTCAATCGCAGATTGTAGAGGTTGAGGCTGTAATAGTACTTTGGTTTTCCACTCAAACCCAGTTGTGAATAATAGCAGATGAGAATTCAATGTCAAACTGGCAACCATAGGACTCAGCAAAGTGAAATAGTTAATTAAATGCATCGCCGCGATCTTAGCCTAATTGATACCATAAAAGTTTGGGACAATAGGACACTTGATCAATATTGTTGCGACCCTAAGCTACAATCTAAGAACACCGTGTTAGTTAATAGAGCAAATAGTTAGAATGATTGGATCAGATCTGAGTCCTCAACGCTTGAGTTCATCCCCACAACCCACTCCGGCCCATGAACATTCAACTCACACCCATGTTCATGATGAAGAATCTTTACGAAAAATTATTAACCGCCTCTCCCGAGTTGAGGGACATATTCGAGGTGTGAAAACAATGGTACAAGACAGCCGCCCTTGTCCAGATGTGTTAATTCAATTGGCTGCAATTCGAGGGGCGCTTGATAAAGTGGCGCGAATGATTTTAGATGAACATTTAACAGAATGTGTGGCTCGTGCCGCTGAAGAAGGTAATATTGATTCGGAGATTGAAGCACTTAAAGCAGCACTCGATCGATTTTTACCTTAAACTAGTTATTGTGTCTAGCGTTAAGAGTTTTCTGAGGAACAGAGGAATCGTTATCCCTGTCAGAGCCTATCGTTTATTGGGAATAGTTATTGACTGAATTATAGGCAATTCCAAAAATAAGTACTAATCTAATATTGTAATATATTTTATGGCAAAAAAGGTTTTATTCTGGGGAATTTGGATCGGGTTAATTGTTTATGCTTTCGGGTTTGCCCCCCCTAACCAGCCTGAGACATTTCAACTGATTAAAAGTCTTTCTACGGGTGATTGGGAAGGCATCAATCCCTTGATTGTTAGTCTATTTAATTTAATGGGAATATGGCCGTTAATTTATAGCTGTGTTTTGATTGCTGATGGTCGTTGTCAACGAATCTCAGCTTGGCCGTTTGTGCTGATCTCTTTTGGAGTTGGTGCATTTGCCATATTACCTTATCTCGGCTTACGTCAACCCAACTCAGAATTTAGCGGCGTTAAAAATCGGTTAATTCGAGTATTAGATTCTCGGATTACGGGTATGATTTTAACTTTAAGTGCGATCGCAATCGCCAGTTATGGCTTACTGGGGGCAAATTGGAACGATTTTATTACCCAGTGGCAAACCGATCGTTTTATTCATGTTATGAGTTTAGATTTTTGTCTACTGTCGTTGCTATTTCCTGCCTTACTTAGAGATGATATGGCAAAACGGAAGATGAACAGCTCTAAATTATTTTGGGGAGTGAGTTTAATGCCTTTATTCGGCCCGCTATTTTACCTCTGTATTCGTTCTCCTTTAGCCTCAGTAACTCCATCAGATTCTTTGGATCAACCCTCCTCAACTTTAGTCGAAACTTAAACACAACACTTATGCTTTTGTCCTTTACCCTGCTATAGTGCGACCCTTTAAAACAATCATCTTATCTATAGAAAATCTCATCTATATATAAATTTATAGCTAAAGATTCTCAATAAGCCGTTTTTTTTGACAATGATCGCAAATTTTGTGTATCATTATCAGTATGAAAGTATAATTGAGAATTAGCCATGCCACTGTATAATTCTGAGTCTTTTCGTTCTGAACTCAATCATAAAGGTTGGCGCTTAACTCCTCAACGAGAAACGATTTTACAGGTTTTTCAAAATCTTCCGAAAGGCGATCATCTGAGTGCAGAAGATCTTTATAACTTGCTGAAGAGTCGGGGAGAAGCTATCAGCTTATCTACGATTTATCGGACATTGAAGTTGATGGCAAGAATGGGAATTTTACGAGAATTAGAGTTTGCTGAAGGACATAAACATTATGAAATAAATCAACCTTTTCCTCACCATCATCACCATTTAGTTTGTGTTCAATGTAACCGGACAATAGAGTTTAAAAATGATTCAATTTCTAAAATCGGCATGAAGCAAGCGGATAAATCCGGATTACATTTATTAGATTGTCAACTCACGATTCATACCGTTTGTCATGAAGCATTAAGAATGGGATGGCCATCGTTGGTTTCTAGTGATTGGTGTTGTCAAAATGCGATCGCGGAGCGTGATTGAGTCGTATCGCAGAACAGTCTGCATCAGAGTCTTCTAAGGAAAAGCTTTGACTCAACACCGATTAAATCATCTGTTCAATCTCTTCAGTTTTATGAATTGGAGTCGGTTCAGAAAGATGGGGAGTTGCAGTAGCAGATCGTCGTCTGAGATGGTTGGCAACCACTCCTAAACAGGGTAAACGGAAAGTATTGAGTTGATTTATAGTTTGCTCAACCACTGACTTATGGCTTTTGGCAACACCAACTACCATAATTAAGCCATCTAAGTGACCACATAAAAATGTTGCATCAGTATATTGATTTAATTCAGGTGTATCGTAAATCACTAAATCAAAGGTTCGTTGTAACTCCTGAATAATATGCTGCATTTTACCTGAACCCAGCAATTTAATGGCTGCTAAAGTGGGATGGCCTGCGGTTAACACAAATAGGTTTTCTGAGATTAAAGATCGTTGAATCACAGCACTGGGCGTTAACTTCGTTGTGAGCAAATCACCCAGTCCTTTTTGATTGGATAATCCTAAGGTACTATGAAGCTGAGGATGACGTAAGTTGGCATCAACAATTAAAACTCGTTGACCCATATTTGCAATCGTCTGAGCCAGGTGTAATGCCACAGTAGACTTGCCATCGCGGGACTCAGCGGAACAAATCGCAACAGATTGCAAGGGAGCATCAGCATATAAAAATCTGAGATTAGCATAAAGCGAATCAAAAGCATCAATAAAGCTAGATTGATAGTTGTAAGTTCCACGAGCGGTATCTGCTAAACCTGGAAGTTTAAATAAGTTTAGAGAAGGTTGCATTTTTTGCCGAGGGATAATCCCCAATAATGGCACTTGAATACTATCTTTAAGATCCTCAGTGGTGTAGAAAATATTATGAATCCGCTCGAGTAAAATCGCTAATAAAACACCCAATCCTAATCCCGCCATTGCACCCAATGCAATCATTTTTTGAGTATTTTCTTCAGCAACCGAATCAGGTTCTCCAAATTCATTGACAGTGAGTTTGGCCGGCGAAATCACTTCCCAAGGAATATTACTTTGAGCCGCTTCTACCCGCAGTTTTTCTCGTTGTGTTAAAAACCGATTGAGGTTTTGATTGGTTAGCTCTAACTTTTGGGTTAAATCAGTATACAGACGGCTAATTTGAGGAAATTGTTCTGCGTCTCGCTGTAATGTTTCTCGCGTTGAGGTTAGCTGGTTTAAACGCACTTCTAAGGCAGCAATTTGATTTCGAGCCTGCACAAGCTGACTAATTAAGTTCTGCCGAATCGAGTTTTGGTAGGTAAAAATCGAGGGACTCGAGTTAGCACTGGCTGAATTTTCTCCTAAAATTCTTCCGGTTTCTTGGTTTAAAAGATTCAGAATGTTTTGACGTTGCTGTCTTAACAGTCTCATCTCTGGTGTATTGTCATTATAAATCGCAGATTGCTGAGCAATTTGATTTTCAATTTCAGTCAGACTTGATAATAATTGACTTCGGTTGGGGTCTTCACTCAACGCTGAAGCTGCAATGGCTTCTTCCGGTGTTAATTGCAGTTGAGCTTGGAGATTTCGGTACTGAACTTGTAATTCTTGCAGTTCTCGCCCAGTGGCTAAGCGTTGTGTTTCCAAATCCCGAATTTGTTGATAGATTTGCTCGGCTTGAGCTTGAGGATTAATCAGTTCAAAGCGCTGTTGCAAATCCTGAATCTGTGCTTGATACTCATTGACTCTTTGCTGGAGTTCGGGTAACTGTTCATCGATGAATTTAACTCCTTCGCTAATCCGGTTTTTCCGTTCATCCAGACTATAGCGCAAGTATCGATCTTTAGTGGTGTCTAATACCAGTTTGACTAAATCGGGATCTTCAGCCTCGTAACGAATTTCTAGAATCTTTGTTGTATCGTACCGTCTATTTTCTCCAATCAATCTTTCAACTACAAGATTTTTTCGGAGCTTTCCTAGGCCGAAGTCTGGATATTGTAATTGAATTTCTTCAACAATCTCATCGAGTATCCCTTCGCTTTTCAAGATTTCTAATTGAGTCGGATAATCAATCTCAAATAGATTATCATTCGGGGAGCCTTGTGTTCGGGTTAAGGTTAAAGGATCGGATAATTTGTCGGCTGATGTAACAGGCTCAACCAACATCTGGAAACTGCCAGCATATAGGGGTTCAGTTTCTCCCCCAAAACGCCATGCTAATGTTGTTGTAATGCCTGCAATTCCGAGTATTAATAGTGCTTTGCGCTGAATTGTTCTCAGCAGGGGTTGAAGATTTAGACCCCCCTGAGATGAAGCGGCCAGCTCTTCAGTATCATCTAAAACGGGTGTGCCTTTAATTGCACTAGGCTCAGTGGCTACAAGATCACGCTGCATGATTACCTAAATTTTTGCTACACCTTAATTGGATATCATAAATTCATTCGTGGCTCTAAGTCAGGAAATGGGTGATGTGAAAATCAGATTTTAATACTATCATTCAACTCAATCTAGTTCTGTCTAGATTCAAATCTTTGTTAGCATGACCTGATAAACAAATGGATAACTTAAAGCTTGTTGCACCCTTTCTGCCCGATTAGCTGTCTTCACTCATTTCACTTTAGCATTAGTTAGAATTGCTTTCAAAGAATACTCTAAAAAAGGCAGTGAGTGATAAGAAGTTTTCCAACGGCCGAATTAACTCTTGGGCTGTATCTGCCACAGTTGTTACAATTGATCGATTCACAACTATAATATCATTGTTCCGAACAATCGGGTTATTTTTACCACTAATTCCGTCAGAAAAATCAATGGGAATTTTACGTCGAGAAACCGTTCCGTCTGGATTAACCCGAATTAATTGTACCGATCCATCACTAGCCCTAATTCGGTCAAATCCGCCGGCTGCGAGTAAGGCTTGGTTGAGGGGTGTATTGGGGGGAACCTGAACGACACCGGGTTGAGTCACTTCACCCACAACATTGACATTAATTGTAGCCGGAGAAAAGTTAGCATTCGCTCGCGCGTCTAGTTCTGTAATTTCAACCTTACTGGCTTGAGGCACAACAATTGTATCCCCTTCTTGTAAGAAAACATCTTGACTAATGTCACCTAAAGTTAACAATTCCCATAAATTGACTTCAATTGTTTGTAGGCCGGTGCGAGTAATTCGCCGCACTTCAATATTGCGAATATCGGCCAGATCTTGAATCCCTCCAGCAACTTGAATGGCCCGGGTCACCGTTGGCGGATCGAACTGATCTCGGGCATTCGATAGCCCACCTACAACATTTTCACTATCAACCGTTCCTGTAATCGAGCCAACTGTATAAGCCCCAGGACGGTAGACTTGCCCAACCACCACAACCTGAACCGGTTCACTGGTTTGTGGGGCCAGATTACTACTAACAATTTGGCGGGCCTGCATCGGATCAATCTGAGTGACAGTGGGAATATAAATACTGTCTCCATCCATTAAAATGGGATCTTGGCTTAAATTCCCTTCCTGAAGCAACTCACTTAAATTTAACGTCACCACTGTTCCGTTAGGACTCCCTCGTCTAAGCTGTACTTGAGTAATATCGGCAACTTGGGTAATTCCTCCCGCTTGGGTAATGACATTGGTCAAACGGGGAAACTGCCCTCCGCCATTATTATTATTATTATTACCTTGTTCTTCACCGACCTGGTAAGATCCGGGACGAAAGACTTCCCCCGAAATTGCCACTTGTATAGCACGAGTCCCCACTAATGCGAGGGTAACCACGGGCTGCTTTAATAAAGCGCTGTAACGTTGAGCAATTCGCTGTTGAGCCTGGGGTAATGTCAGTCCTTGGACTGAGACTTGTCCCACTCCAGGTAGGTTAATCTTGCCATCGGCTAACACCTGGTATTCCCCGGTATACTTTTCGACGTTAAAAATACTCATTTGGAGGCGATCGCCGACACCTAAAGTATAAGTATACTCAAGCTTAGCCGCGTCTCCTTCGCTGGGAGTGGGCAACAAGGGAGTATCTTGAGCCAACAGCGGTAAGGAGCAAGTCAGACTGACTCCTGTGATTAAAGTAAAGCAGGTTAAATAATAACCGAGAGAGTGGATGAACATAGAGCAGAGGTGAATGTTTAGATCTCAAATGTTGTATAATACAATTCGCGACTGAATAGATTAATTTTGCTTGATTTGCTGTCAGTTGATCGCACCCGTTCTCTCTAATCTTGAGTTCTGACTCAATTTGATCAGCCTCTGCGGTGGTTGATTGGCTTAGTCTTTTCAGAGCGGACACTAGCTTGTGCAATGGCTCAAACCTTGCTGATCGACAATACAGAGCTATTTGTCCTAATATAGCGCATCACTGACGCGATTGTCATATCTTCGGTCTAAGTTATTTTTGATTTTATAGGATTGATCTACTTAGCTTTATTTAATGATATTATACAGTTTTTGGAGATTATTGTCTTGTTAAATACCTGTATAAGTTGGCAATCGTAAGGTGAGAAGCTTGTTTTAAATTTGTGGTATTAAGGGTTTGAAAGCCTGAATTTTTTGCCTGTTGAATCACATATTTTTCATATTCTTTTCGTAATTCTGGCTGCATGAGAAAGAGGAGCTGATCTTTAAGAGAAGTATAATGAGATTTTTCCTGTAATTCCTGATAAAGTTTAAATTCAGGAGGTTCTACAATTGTTGCTGCTTCTATTTGCGCTTCTTCATTTGATTCTACGGGAAAATCTGCACTTTCAAGCAACTTTAATTCATTCGCAGGTAAAGCAATCATCCATTCAATTTGATTTTGTAAAGCCTTTAATGCTGCTAAGTCATGATAATAAATATGAGTCATTTCCGGAAAAATAAAATCTAATTCTGCTTCCGTTTCACAAGCTTGAATGACTTTTATAGAATCTTGTTTAATTTTTTGTTGTAAATGTAACAGAGACGATTGAAAAGCATTCAGTTCATTTTGTAACTGATAGGTTAGACAAATTGTTTGTTCAATTGCCCAAGCACATTCATATCGCCGTAGTTTTCCCGGCGCAGAAGCAGATGACAATAAATGAGGACTATTATAAATCGCTAAAGATTCTCCCAGAGTTTGACGAGCATTTGAAAATTCTATATTTCTTGCCGTTAAATCTTCTATGGAAGCCGCTACTTTAATTAAATTTACTGCTTCGGCAAACCGGGCATAAGCTTTTACATATTCAAGACGATGTTGCTTAAATTCTATATCTTGTGCAACTTTATCAATATGCTGAATAATTTCAATACCTTGATCTCTTAACGCCTGTTTCAGGTCAATAAACCCTTCTTTAACTTCTATTTTTAATTGCTGAACCTCTTTTTTGAGTTTTAATGTTTGCCATAAATTGACCCCGGCAAGTACTGCTGTTGCTGCGACTCCGACACCAATAAAAGCTGTACTAGCTTGTAAAACTCCTAAGCTGGATTGAATATTACCAAGTTCTCCTAAAACAGCTTTAAAACCTCGATTATTTTGATACATTTCCCCGGCACCTAAAGCTGCATTCAATGGATTTGCTGCCATTAAAGGGGATAAAGCACTTCCATTACTGATTACACTTTTTGCCATTTCTACAAATTGACCTGTTTCAGGATTTCGTAATAACGGTAAAACTTGACCTGCGGCTGTTGTGACTTGACTCAGTTGACCAGAATTCAACAAGGCTTGACTAGCTGCACTAAAAACATAGTCCATAAGGATTAATTTTTTATTCAAGTGTAATTCTGCTTTCCAGTTAAGGGCATACTATTTTTATAGAGAGCATTATATTTACATTACCCTTTTAGCAAAGGGTTTCTTTCATCTCCAACTCACAAAAAAGAATATTGCTTCGCAACAGCATATTTACATTCGTACTTTTACGGATAAATTGAAGTTAGTAACCGCAAAATTACAGATATTTAGGAGATTAACAACCAATGGATGTATCACAGATTCAAACTGAAACCGTAAATTTACTATCTGATATTACTGAAGTAAAACTCAGTAAAAAAGATATCAATCCAACTGTTCTATTTCTAGCTGCTTTAGTTTCTGTCTTACTGGGTGTGATTTTTGTCGATCAACAAGTCACTAAAGAAGAAATTCAACGCCTGAAAATCACCTTGCGTCAGTTTATTCCAACCACAGGAAATATGAGTCAATTAGTTAAATTGATGGTGAAAGGCATTCGTCAAAAAAAGATCTATCAAAAAATTAATGAATTGTTATTACTGACTGCACCCTTTTCTGATTCTGAAAAGTTATTATTAATTAGTTTAGGATATGAAATGTCCGCCGCAGATGGCAGCATGGATACACGAGAAAAACAATATTTAGAAATTATCGCCCAACATTTAAAGATTGAGACAAAACACTTAAATACTTTAGAGTCTGCTTTTGGCGGTGCAGTTTCTATCACTAAAGAAGATCTCGAAAAAATCCGATTTTTACTTGACCCTGTATGGTTTCATGACTTAGATACAGTATTTGTGAAAGCAGCAAGTCAGGTCTTACAAATATTGCCAGTAACAGCAGAACAAAAACATAATCAACCACAGGCAATTGTTTCCTATAAAGCATTACAAGCGTTTCAACAATATAAAATCCTGTTGGATAAAAAATGCTTTAATCTGAATCAAATTGTTCAAGATTGTATTAACCGAGAGTTTCTACAAGATTCTTTAATTCAAGAAATTAATAAAGTTTCCCATAAGCTACAGTCTCAAAAGTTTCGGGTTGCGGTTGTCGGGGAATTTAGCCAAGGAAAATCAACAATTTTAAATGCATTATTGGGTGAAGAAATTCAACCGGTGCGAGATATCCCCTGTAGTGGTGCCGTAACAGTTTTGCGATATGGACCTGAGAAACGAGTTATTTGCTGTTATAAAGACCAGCGACAAGAGGAAATATCATTAGAAAAGTATCATGAAAAAGCGGCAATTTCTGAAGAGGCAGCATTAGGAAGTCGTACAGAAGAGTTAGCTAATTCTCAAATTAGTGAGATTATTTTTGAACATCCAAATTTAGCTTTGTGTCGATATGGTGTTGAAATTATTGACTCTCCAGGGTTAAACGAACATCCAGCAAGAACAGAAATTACCCAAACATTATTAAAGGATACAGATGCTGTAATTTTTGTGGCGAATGCTTCCCGTTTACTGACTGAAACTGAACGAGATTTACTGCAAGATCTGAAAAATAAAATGAATGGTGGCAAAGAATATAAACCCGCGAATAATTTATTTATGCTTGTAAATTTCTGGGATTTAATTCGCAGTGAACAAAGCCGTCAACAAGTTAAGAAACGGGTTGAAAATTTAGTAATTGAGCAAAATCAAATAATTGCAGGAGAAAATAGAATTCACTATATTTCTGCACAGCAAACTCTAGATGCAGTTTTGCAGGGAACAGAAAATGAGTATGTTCATAGTTTTTCTCAGTTTACGCAATCTCTAGAACGATTCTTAACTCAAGAACGAGGTATTTTAGAGGTGACAAAAATATCTCAAGATATAAATAAGTTAGTGAAGTCTGCACAAAATGATTTACAGATTACTGAAAGTATCCTAGACGGTAAGCTAAAAATTTCAGCAGAAGAATCTCAGAAAATTATAGATAAAATAGGAGAGGCAAGCGGACGAAGTACTAAAATAAATGAATTCGCCGATGATTTATTCGATCAATTAGCTGATGAATTTGATAACTCTTGGAATACATGGCTCAAATATTTAGATGAGCGTTTACCAAATCTGGCTGAAAGTTGGTCTTCAGAATATTCTGCATTATTTAGTCGCGATCAATTAGTTCAAGATTATATGAATCAATTTCAAGAAAACATTTCCGATGAACTAAACGGATGGATAGAAAATGAACTGAAAGCCAAAATCTTGAGTAAGTATACTAATAAACTGGATAAAAAAATACAAGAAGCTCTTTTTTGTATAGAAAAGGATCTTCACGAGATTGTGATCTCAATTTATCAAGATTCTGCTGACTCCGAAGAATCATTCTATACATTTAATACAGACTTTAAAATAGATAACGAATTTAATTGGATAGGGTTAAGTGCAGTAGCCTTAGTTCCCTTGCTCTTATTATCTAATGTAATAGCTATTATTATTGGTGTGATAGCAAGTGCAATAGCTGGATGGAATATAGGCAGTCTATTTGATATAGACACTCAAATTAGAAATAAGGTGCTTGATGCGGGATGCCAACAATTTTGTGATGCTGTGGACAAGATAATAGATACTATTTCTGAAATAATTGTAGCTAATTTTAATGCACGAGTAGAGCAAGCTGAAGAAAGTATTCAAACAGTGATGATGCATTATGATAATCTATTGAAAGCAAATGAAAAAGTACATCAAGAATCACTGGAAAAACGACAAAAAGACCAAGCTTGGATTGAACAACAGCGTCAACAACTAGAATATGTTCAACAGGAAATAGAAGCAATTGTAGAGCAAGCCAAAGCAGGCTAAAGAATATACAGCGATCGCGATCGCCATACAATATATTTGCAATCCGGGGGGTGGCTTTGTAAAGCTTGTGTAAAACCCCTCAATTTTTTTTCAAGATTTGGTAAAGCTTGGCAATGCTATCAAAAAGTAAGCTATAAATTAGTTATAGTACGGAAAAATACTGAAATTGTGTCTACTGCACTTGCATAAATTGGTATTTTCCCCTAGGGATTCAGCTCAATCGGAGATAAATCGGATACAGAGGCGATCATATCGAGTCATTTCAATAGACCTAGCTCATCAGTTAGGGAGTATATGTCTCTTGCGCCGTTTAATTATCATTGATAAAATTCAATACAAGAAGTTGCAATGGAAGTACCTGTGATGGGGATATTGGCTGCTGTATTAATCGCGATCGCAATTGGGCTAGCCTTACCTATTTGTGTTTTGTGGGTCGAATGTTTAGCCGCAATTTGGGGCAAATCTCAACTGAATCTGCCTGCTTCTGAAAAAAATACTCGCGAGATTAAAGTCTCAATTTTAATTCCGGCTCACAACGAAGCAACAGAGATTGGCGCAACAGTAAAAGCAATATTACCTCAACTGAAAACAACAGATCAACTGATTGTGATTGCGGATAATTGTACAGATGAAACCGCCACAAATGCTCGTCAACATGGCGCTATAGTTTTAGAACGCCACAATCAGCAGCAACGGGGAAAAGGATACGCATTAGATTTCGGCTTGCAACAGTTATCCGCTAACCCACCCGATATTGTCGTGATGGTGGATGCTGATTGTCGAGTTGAACCGGGGGGAATTGAAAAAATTGCTCAACAGTCCGCCACAATCAATCAACCTGTGCAGGCATTATATTTGATGGAAACTCCCCCCACTCCTAGCCCAAAAGATTCCATTTCCGCCTTGGCTTTCCTGGTGAAAAACTTAGTACGTCCATTAGGATTAACTCAATTGGGACAACCTTGTTTATTAACCGGAACAGGAATGGCATTTCCGTGGTCTGTACTACAAACCATCTCCCTGGCTAGTGGCAATATTGTTGAAGATATGCAATTGGGCTTAGATTTAGCGATCGCTGGTTATGCCCCCTACTTTTGCGGCGATGCCCTAGTCACAGGGGTATTACCGCAACAAGCGGCCGCCGCCACCAGTCAACGGACTCGTTGGGAACATGGACATTTACAAACCCTATTAACTCAAGTTCCTCGTTTAACGAAAGCCGCCCTAGGGCAAAAACGAGGAGATTTATTGGCTTTAGCCTTAGATTTGTGTGTGCCGCCCCTGTCTTTACTGGTGATGTTGTGGTTAGCCACAGCAGCAATAACAGGTTTATTCGGTTTCCTGACCGGAATTTGGCTGCCCACGATGTTACTAAGCTTAGAAGGTGTATTAATGGTAATGGCGATTGCGATCGCTTGGGCTAATTTTGGCCGAGATCGGATTTCTGGAAAAACCCTGTTATCAATTCCGTTTTACGTATTATGGAAAATCCCTCTATATTTTGCTTTTCTGTTTAAACCTCAAAAAGATTGGGTTAGAACCCAACGAGATTCCGTTGAAACTCCTAAACCTGAACGAATGAATTAAAGGTTATAAATCTCGTGAAAAAAATTGCCTATCTCGTTAACCAATATCCCAAAGTCAGTCACAGTTTCATCCGTCGAGAAATTGTTGGCGTAGAAACCTATGGCTTGGAAGTAGAACGATTTTCTATCCGTTCCTTAGAGTCAGAATTAGTCGATGAAGCAGATAAACAAGAACTCCAAAAAACCCGATATGTTTTAGCAACTGGAATCGGTTCTTTCATTCTAAATTTCCTCCGGACAATTTTCACCCGTCCTCTCAATTTTTTTAAAGCCGCCCGCTTAGCATGGCAAGTGGGTCTAAAATCTGAACGGGGAGTCATTTATCACCTGATTTATCTGATTGAAGCCTGTACCCTGTTGTGGTGGTTTAAAGCCGATGGAGTAAATCAAGTTCATGTTCATTTTGGCACCAACTCGACCACCGTTGCCATGCTTTGTCATGAATTAGGTGGCCCTCCCTATAGCTTTACGGTTCATGGGCCAGAAGAATTTGATAAAGCCGGTGCCATTGGACTGACTGAAAAAATTAATCGCGCTGCTTTTATAGTTGCCATTAGTTCTTTTGGTAAAAGTCAACTCTTTCGCTGGTGTGACTATAAACAATGGTCTAAAATTCATATTGTTCGCTGCGGCGTGGATGATTCATTTCTTGAGCAAGCCCCCACTACCATCCCAACAGAACCCCGCTTTGTTTGTGTGGGTCGTCTAAGTGAACAAAAAGGTCATATTTTATTAGTCGAAGCCGTTAGTCAACTGGCAGCAGAAGGATTAAAGTTTAAGTTAGTATTTGTCGGGGATGGAGAGTTACGAAATCAAATCGAAGCCTTGATTGAGCAACTTCAACTGCAAGACTATATTGAGATTACGGGCTGGGCAACCAATACAGAAGTGCAACAATATATCTTAGCCAGTCAAGTCATGGTTTTACCCAGCTTTGCCGAAGGCTTACCGGTTGTGTTAATGGAAGCATTGGCTTTGGGTCGTCCTGTAATTACGACTTATGTGGCAGGTATCCCAGAACTGGTGAAACCCGGTGAAAATGGTTGGTTAGTGCCGGCTGGGTCAGTAGAAACGTTAAAAAATGCGATGAAATCTGCGCTTCAAACAAAGCCTGAAACATTAGAAAAAATGGGCCAGGCAGGGGCAAAGGCCGTCGCTCAACAACATAATATTCATCAAGAATCTCGCCATCTGTTTGATCTGTTTAAGTCTTACTTGAAATCTGAATAACTGTGATGATATTCTTAAGTTGAAGTCGAGATCATTGATCTCAGTTTTCAATTTAAAATTCATACTGATTATATTCTTATTGATTCAAAATTAATCGGATAGATGGTAAAATAGGATAATCATATAGGATAATCATCACGCTGAGTCAAGTTTGACTTGAAATACTTAGACTGATCTCATTCAAAGCAAAGATTTAATGTATGGGAGGGGGAGAAAAGTTGCAGTCAATAGGAGTAGTTCTAATTGGACGAAACGAAGGAGAGCGTCTCATCCGCAGTCTAGACTCTGTAGTCGATGGATCTCGCCCTGTCATTTATGTAGACTCAGGCTCTACCGATGGAAGTTGTGAGGCAGCGCGAGAACGTGGGGCTGAAGTGGTTGAGTTAGACTTATCCATTCCATTTACCGCCGCCCGTGCCCGTAATGCCGGATTTCAATACTTACGTCAACATCATCCGGAGATTGAATTTGTTCAATTTATTGATGGAGATTGTGAGGTGATGGCAGGCTGGATAGAGGCCGCTGCCCAAACCCTAAGGGACGATCCTGAAGTCGTGGCGGTCTGTGGATATCGGCGGGAACGTTATCCAGAACACAGTGTTTATAACCGCATCTGTGATATTGAGTGGCAAACCGGACCTGTGGGAGAAGTGACTCATTTCGGGGGAGATGTAATGATCCGCGCCAGCGCCCTCGAAGCAGTTGACGGTTACAACAATAATGTCATTGCCGCAGAAGATGATGAAGTGAGTGTACGACTGCGCCAAGCTGGTGGTAAAATTATCCGCATCGATCGCGTCAGTACCCTGCATGATGCCGATATGCATAACTATTCTCAGTGGTGGAAACGGGCGGTTCGCTGCGGTTACGGCTTTGCTCAAGTCTCTTACTTACATGGGGATCGGCCTGAACGCAAGTTTGTTAAAGAAGTGACTCGTACCCTGTTATGGGGTTTAGGACTGCCGTTGGTTGCGTTCATTTTAGCCCTCCCCACCCGAGGATTATCATTACTATTACTCGCTCGATATCCCCTCAGCGCCATTAAAATCATCACCAGCATGAAAAAACAGGGCTACTCTCAAGCTGATAGTAACGCCTGGGGGATTTCCTGCGCGGCCTCCGCTTTTCCCAACGTTTTAGGAGTGATCAAATTTCATCTAGATCGCTTACAAAATAAACAGTACCAGATTATTGAATATAAGGGCGCTCAAGCCCCGGTAACCAAATAAAACCCATTCTTTTCGGACAGAGTGGAATATTCGTTATCAGAGGCTGAGAGGGAAGGGAATGGTTCGTTATTCCTGATTTAACTCATCACCCATCATCAATCACCCATTAACCAACACAATTATGACTGCCAACACAAACCCAAACCGTCAAACCACTGTTGCGATACTCGGTGCCGGCTATATTTCTGATTATCATTATGGTGCCTTGCGAGTGCTGCCAAACGTTGATATTCGCGCCGTTTGCGATCTCAACCTAGGCTTAGCCGAACGATTTGCCGCCGCTAACGGCATTCCTCAAGTTTATGGCAATTTAGAGGAAATGTTAACCACCGAAAACCTCGATGTGGTTCATGTTCTCACCCCGCCCCATATTCACTTTCCCACCAGTTCACAAATCCTCAAAGCTGGAGTCGATACATTTATTGAAAAACCCCTCTGTCATACCGTTGACGCTTGTCAACAACTGCGGCAAATTGCCCAAGAACAAGGTCGGGTGATTGGGGTCAGTCATAATTTTCTCTACTTCCCCGCTTATGAAAACCTGATAACAGATTTACGTAGTGGCCGCTTAGGACAAATCGATCAAATTGATATTGTCTGGAATAAAGAACTGGGACAACTCAAAGGCGGCCCGTTTGGGGCGTGGATGTTACAAACCCCAAAAAATATCTTATTTGAAGTTGCGCCTCATTCCTTTGCCCATGCTGTTCATCTGATGCAGGGTTTACCTGATTCTATCTCAGTTGAAGTTCGCGATCGCATAGATTTACCCAAAGGATTAGAATTTTATCGCCGTTGGGAAGTGCGGGGTTGGAAAAATAATACCAGCTTGCGAATTCGTTTCTGTTTTATTGATGGTTATCCAGAACATTACATCCATATTCGCGGCACCAACGCCACAGCGCGGGTAGACTTTGAGAATAACACCTATGTTTGTCAAGAACATACCCCTTATTTACTCGATATTGACCGCTTTGCCAATGTTGTCGGCCCCGCTAAAGATGCAGCCAGTCAAGCGACCAATACTTTAGCTAACTTCGTCTTATCCAAGATGGGTTTATCCAAAGTCAACGGCCCATTTCCCTACAGTATTGCCCGTACGGTTGAAAGCTTCTACAATACCCGACAGACACAACTCGATGAACGAATTACCGCCGAAATTGGTGAAACTGCCATCGCATTGGCTGAATGGGTCGCAAACGAAACAGAATTACCAGACTCTAAACCCGCCACTGAAGCTGTTTCTACCCCTCCGGAGACAACCGCAGAACCCTCTATCCCCTCCACAGTCCTTGTGATTGGTGGGACTGGGTTTATTGGTCGGGCCTTAGTCCGTCGTTTACGCAAAGATGGCTATGGCGTACGAGTGATGACTCGAAACCCCAGAAGTTGTCCGGCGGAGTTACATCAACTGCAAGCAGAAGTAGTTAAAGGAGACTTTACTGATGCAGAAGCAGTCAAAGCGGCGTTAGCAGGAATTGAACAGGTTTATCATTTAGGACGGGGTTATGGAGAAACTTGGGATGAATTCCTCAAATATGATGTTGAACCCACTCGGAAATTAGGAGAACTTTGTTTAGAACAAGGAGTCAAACGGTTATTTTATGCCTCTTCTATTGCTATTTATTATGCCGGAGATCAAGGGAATATCATCACAGAGAATACTAAACCCCATGATGGAATGTTGCGGGTACAGCCCTATGCCCGTTCTAAAGCTGAAAATGAACGATTATTAATGGAATTGCATAGTCAGAAAGGCTTACCTGTGGTGATTTTCCGCCCCGGAATTGTACTCGGAGAAGGCGGAAATCCTTATCATTGGGGGGTTGCGGCTTGGCCTTATAATTCCGTTTGTGCCTTGTGGGGAGATGGCAAAAATCCCTTACCCATTGTACTGGTTGAAGATGTGGCAGATGCGATGGCAAGGGCGATAGATATCCCAGGAATTGAAGGAGAGTCTTACAATTTAACCAGTAAACCTTGTATTACGGCTAATGAGTATTTAGATGAGTTTGAACAACACGCCGGGATTAAAATTAAACGGGTTCCCACTCCCAGTTGGCGTTATTATAGTGAAGCATTAGGCAAGTGGGCAATTAAGAGTATTGGACGAGATCCGAATGCGGCTTTCCCCAGTTATGCAGATTGTCAAGGACGGAGTTTTGCGGCAACTTTTGATGCTTCTAAAGCCGAAAAAGAGTTGGGCTGGTCTCCGGTTCAAGATCGTCATCAACTGGTTAAAGAAGGAATTTATGCCCCGGTTGATGAATTTTTAGATTAAGTCATTTAGTCATTCATCTTCATCTAAAATCGGGATGCAACTGTTGTCTGTATCCCGATTTTATTTGAGTAATCAGTCTTGTACATTGAGATAATGGGCAAACTGAGTCTTGATCAACATTTCGTAAAGTTCATTGTAATTTTCAATAATATCAGACAAATTTTTAGATAAAATTTTTCGTTGATTAATGGCAGTATTAATCGGTTGTACTCCTAAAAATCGAAAGATTTCATCTCTGTAAAAATCATGAGATAAAGCGGATGAAAATAAATCTTCATAGCGAATATGAATGACTCTTTCCTGGGGCAACTGTTCTAAGCGATTCATCCGTTCCTGAAGCATTGCGTAGCTTTTTTCTAAGCGTTGTAAAACATTAGACGGACTGACATATAATTTTTGAGGTTGATTTTTTAGCGATCCTTTTTTATTCAAATCTTGACTACTAATAATTTTCGTTGATGTCATCACTTCTAAAGAAACAAACTTTTTCAGCAAGTTCTCTCTATATAAATGTATAATCAACATCTCATTATCGTTTTCAAAAAAAGACCAAAGAGGACTTTTATCTCCCGACAAATTCATGTGAAAATCCTTAATCCCAATCGTTTGTACTTGCTTCCTCCCTTTAAAGTTTATCGGTTTTCCACTTCGTAAATGAGCGATAGCAGAATAAACTTGAGCCAGACTAAAGAAGAGCGGACTTGTATAAATATAATTGAGGTAATCAAGAGTAGACTTCCCTCCTAATCCAAACTGAGAATGAAGCTTATAAAGGGATACCCAATCTCCCAGAGCCTCACCATAATTTGTAATTTGTGGATGACTGTTTAACAGACTAACCAGATAGTTACTACCACTACGAGACCCTGTATAAATAAAATGCTTTTTCATTGTATGATGCACCAGTAATCAACCTGAAAGAATTGATGAGATGTGAAAATCTTAGCTTTGCAGATAATGATCCTCAAAATCATAAATGATGACAGCAGTTAAGTCAAGCCGTATATCAGTGATATTGACAGTGTTTACAGCAGTTATAGTTAAGTGAATAGATGTTTTAGAATCAATCTACAATTCTATAATTTAATTGGAGATATCTCAGTTATAAATTCTCCGTACCACAACAAAAATTAACTGTATCTTTAATCACAGTTAGAGAGTAAACCTCCCTCGCTTGTCTGAGTGATTAACTTTTTTCTGAGACTCTCAGTATAATCTACAGGATCTTCACAAAATATTGCTCCATCTTGTTGAAAGATTTACAGAAGACTCT
>CAYNXM010000347.1:0-13337 GCA_964401105.1 uncultured Lyngbya sp.
TCTGTATCTAATCAGGAACATCACCGATGAACGTTTATTTTTCCCGCTTTTTTTGACTAACTGTACTTTATAACATAAATAAGAAAAGCAGTGCTTAAGCACAGGGCCCCTGACCCATTTCTTCGGTCATTTTTTTGCCACTATCTAGAGCCTAACGTTATTGACGTTGGACTATATTTGATCTCTAATACCGATAATTACTCTTATAGGAATTAGATAGATACTAGAATTCATAGGACTTTACAGGCTCTACTCTATATAGAGTCTCACTCTGAAAATTCGTCTATTGTTGTCAACCAATGAACCAAAACCTGTTTTGCAGTCGCAGGTAAAGCCGTTTGTTTTCCGGATGGCGTGGGAGATAACCACCAACCTTTGACACATCCCGGCGCGCGCCACAACTCTAAATGTTCAACAGCCGGGTCTGCCCAGAAACTCTCAAGACCATGACCGAGTAGGGCTGAAGTCCAATGAGTAAAATAATCGTGGCTGATACGATATACTGGAAAGCTACCTAAGACAGGCACACCCCAGCCATCTAGGGCGATCGCAGCCTTCACATGACCCCCCTGTAGTTGCCATAGATAAGCCGCTCCCATTGCCCCCACAACCCCAGCGCTAAAGCCAACAAAGGTGAGGGGAATATTGTTTATGTCAGCTCGCGCAGCTAGAGAATACTGAAGAAAATCTATAATCTTCACCGCATCATAAGCAAGTTTGCGCTGTGTCGGATAAATTAATAAATATCCCAACTCCTCTCTACTGCGCCAATTGGGATAGACTGCGTTTAAAAAATCGGTGGTTAATACCGGATCGTGAAATCCCGGACAAATGATTGTTACCATCAGCTCAACAGCTTCATTTGTTTCTACAAAGTTGATCAAATCTAAAGAACTTCATCTATATCTTCTAAAATATCCTATCCCCCCCTAGGGGATGCTAACCTATTAAAGATAGTGGAACTTGAGTAGTATCCTTTCCCAAATCGGCGACTGTGATACACCTGTTTTCTTCGCCCCTGTACATCCCTCAAAGTTGAGGCATTGAAAGATATATGTGTACATAGCAGCCAAAGTAACAGTAGAGGAAACCAAAATTCAGTATGTTTTTAAACCGGAGTGGAAAAGCAGAAACTAGGCGGGACGGCAAACCGACACCGCCTAAGTTTTCAAGAAGCGACTCAAGCAACTTTAGTTGCTTGTTATATGCTAAGTATGTTAGTATATAAGTATGATTATATTTGAGTTTAAAGCCAAAGGAAAACCCAGTCAGTATCTGGCTATTGACGATGCTATTCGCACATCTCAATTTATCCGCAATAAATGCATCAGGCAGTGGATGGATAAAAAAGGGGTGAGCAAACACGAATTGAGCAAATATACCAAGGTATTGGCTAAACAGTTTCCTTTTGCCAAAAACTTAAATGCGATGTCACGTCAAGCCGCCGCTGAGAGAGCTTGGTCATCAATTTCTCGGTTTTACGACAACTGCAAGAAGGGTGTTAAACCTGTAGGGTATCCGAAGTTTAAGAAGCATTCCCGCTCGGTGGAGTACAAAACTCAATGCTGGAAATTGCTAAGTCCTAAGCAAATTAAGTTTAAAGAGTTTGGGACACTTAAACTGATTGGGACTTACGATCTAGCCTTCTATCCGACTGAGTTAATCAAGCGGGTCAGGGTGGTCAGGAGAGCAGACGGATATTATGTCCTGTTCTGCATCAAAATCGACGTGAGCGAATCAGTTGAACCTTCAAGACGTGCCGTAGGGTTGGATGTAGGTTTAGAGTATTTTTACACCGACAGTGACGGCAACCATGCAGAAAATCCTAGATTTTACAGAAAGGCTGAGAAACAGAGAGCTAAACTCAATCGAAGGCTTTCTCGAACTCAGAAAGGTTCAAAAAATAGAGCCAAAGCCAGAAAGCGATTAGCCAAGCTTGACCTCAAGATAAGTAGACAACGTATAGAACACGCCAAGAAACTGGCGCGTTGCGTAATCCACTCTAACGACGTGGTAGCTTATGAAGACTTGAAGGTTAGAAATCTCGTAAAAAACCATAAACTAGCCAAGTCCATCCATGATGCCGGGTGGTATCAGTTCAGGAGTTGGCTAGAGTATTTTGGTAGAAAGTTTGGCAAAATCACGATTGCCGTCGCGCCACATTTTACATCACAAGAATGTTCAAGCTGTGGTAGGACGCTCAAGAAATCACTATCCACTCGAACCCATAAATGTGTTTGTGGTTGTGAACTTCAACGTGACCATAACGCAGCTTTGAACATCCTTAAGAAAGGATTAGGTACTGTGGGGCACACAGGAACCTCGGTTCGGCTTCGCTCACCGAGCGCAGTCGAGGTGAACGCTTCTGGAGAGACGACCTCTTTTTTGGTTGATTCCGGTCAATCAAAGAAAGTTGACTCATAGAAAGAAGAATCCCCCGCGATTGATCCGGGGGAGTGTCAAAAAATACGATTATTTTAGGTTAGGAGCATAAAACAACGTGGTTGCAACTCCAGAAAAAATTCAATCAACCCATACCCACGATGACTTCATAGGTCAAAGTCGGGTGGCGGTATTGTTGATGGGATATGGTGAAGTTGAAAGTTATGAAGACTTTGCCAACTATAACGAACAAGCCTTAAACCTATTAACAGCGAAGTTTGCCCCAGTGCCAACTTGGGTTTATCCACCCTTAGCAAAGTTGCTGGCGATGTTTGACTTACATGAATGGAGTCATCAGCATGGTAATTTTATTTCTCCTCATAATGCCATTTTTGAACAGCAACGGGCGGGAATTGAACAGCAACTACAGCAACAGTGGGGCGATAGCATTAAAGTCTTTAAAGCGTTTAACTTCTGCGCCCCCCATTTACCGGAACAGGTTTTAACCCAGATTAAAGCCGAAGGATTTGATAAGCTATTAATCTATCCGTTATTAGTTGTTGATTCTATTTTCACCAGTGGGATTGCCGTTGAACAGGTAAACCAAGCCTTAGCCAAGTTAGCTGATAGTAACGAACATTGGGTAAAAGGACAGCGTTATATTCCCTCGTTTTACAATGAACCCGCCTATATCGATTTAATGGCGCGGATGGTAGAAGAGAAAATTGAGAATGATCTCGCCGTTGCCCATTTACCTTCTCAAACCGGGATTATATTAATGAATCACGGATGCCCCCATAAGGCAAAAGGATTTACCTCTGGAATTGATGAAAGTCAAGCCTTATATGAACGGGTACGGGAACGGTTAATTTATCGTTATCCGTTGATTTCTGTCGGCTGGTTGAATCACGATACACCCTTAATTGAGTGGACACAACCGAATACGACACTAGCAGCAAAAAATCTACTGGAATTAGGGGCAACAGCGTTAGTCTTTATGCCCATTGGGTTTGCCACAGAAAACCATGAAACATTGTTAGATGTTGAACATATTATTGAAGCATTGCGTCGTCAGCGTCCTGATGTACGATATGTACAGATGCCTTGCGTCAACGATCGCCCAGAGTTCTTAAAGATGGCGGCAGATTGGGCAAATCCTCAAATTGAGGCATTGTTGAATGAAACAGCATTAACGGTTAATCCGTCTTTAGCCTCTGTTCAAGTTGAGTCTTCCCATACTCACGATCACGATCACGATCATCATCACCATCATTCTCACGATCATCACCATCATCACCACTAAATTAACAGATGTAACACATCAGAGTTGATGAATGACGGTAATAGCCGGGTTGAGTTAAAACAGCCCGGTTTTTTGATGAAAAACTGCTATCGAACAATCATCGAAAGTAGAACTGTTGTACTTGAAGCGATATTCCCCTAATTATAGCTTGAACAAATTTCAAATATGATCTCCATCACAACTGACTGATTAACTCGATCACATAATTCTCTCCGTATCATCACTTAAACCAACCCCGATCAATCACGGTTAATCTTCCATAAATCGGAGATGATTAAAGAGTAGAGTTGAGAACAACCCCATGCTTCCAGTTAACCTTCTTCCCGGTGCCATCAACGAACTCATGGTTTCTGTTAGCGATCGCCGTAGCCTCACCCAAGCCGATCGTTATGGACTGATGGCCGCAATCCTCGATGAATCCCTCAGTGAAGAAGAACGCCGTTCAGTTGACCGCCTAATTCGTTCCATTCTACGGGGTCGTGTTGAAATTGTAACTGACTTATCTGTCATTAGCTAATATTACAATTCTGTGGATGATGATACCACAAGATGCGATCAGTATCTTTACGAATTCTAGTAATCAGCCTGATTATATTCAGCTTTTTTCCTCATTATTTCCTGACGTAACGTTATAGAAGATTTGCGAGTAATCTATTTTTAGACATACTGTGAGTAGTTTCAACACTTCAATCATGAAACTGAACTCGGTAGCGGTTGCTTAAACTGCCCTACCTGTCTTAACGCATCTAAAAAGGCAAAAACAGCCGGAGAATGAATTTTATCTTTCATAATTGCCACTCCAATCACCCGTTCTAGATGAGACGGCAGTTGCCGGATAATCGCTGTTTCAGGAAGAGGTTCAGCAGCCAAACGGGGTAAAATCCCCACACCTAATCCTTGCATGACCATACTGATAATCGTAGAATCCTGACGAACTTGATAGGCAACATTCACAGGACTTGGGGCAGTTTTTAGGTATTGATAAATCAAGTTAGCACAGCAACTTATCGTTGATAAAATTAAAGGCTGTGTTGCTAATTCCTGCCACGTTAGTTGAGTTTGATGAATAGAATGAGTGGCAGGAAAAACGGCAATATAGTCATCACGTATAATTTCCCAGGTTTCAAATTCTTTAGCGGCGGGAAGGTAAGTAAAACAAATATCAGCATGACCCCCGCGCAAAGCTTGCTCAATTTCTGGAGTATCATCCATTTCCGTTAAAATCACTTGCACATCCGGATAATGGCGGTGTAAACGGGCAATCACAATAGGTAAAATATGAGTGGCAATACTACGAAACGAAGCAATCCGAATTTCTCCGCCTTCGAGTCCTTTTTCTCGGTTTGCCTCCACCCCCATTTGTTCAATTAACTCTTGTACCTGACGGACATGAGTCACAATTCGTTCACCAACAGGGGTGAGATTCGCCCCATAACGTCCACGATTGAGCAGAATCACTCCCAGTTCCGTTTCCAGCGTTGCGATCGCATGACTGACCGTAGACTGGGATAAGTCTAACATTAGGGCAGCTTCACTAAAATTACCACAGTCTGCCACTGCCACCAAAGCACGTAATTGGGAAAGTTTTAACCGTTGAAGATTCATCATCCGGCATCCCTCAATTGAAATCAATCTGAATAATATAGCACTATGGCTGTCATGAGGGATTGTAAAGCATAACACTATATTACCCCTCTTAGGACTGCTTATCGATTTTATCGATACTTGTGATAGATAGCATCCGTTGATTTAAGCTAATCCTCAAAGATACAGTATTTTTATTACTCTTAAAGCTGAGTTTTTAATTCTCACGGCTGGAGGAACAAAGTCATGGTTAATTTAACAAATAATTCACAGCGAGATTCCTTAGAACAACTGTGGATTCAACAAACTAAAAAGCCTCAAATTATCTATCGAATCCCCGCTTATGTTCATCAATTTTTTCAACAGTTTATTCTGGGATTAATAACAGCCGATCAACCTCGCGTTTGGCAGGTTATACAGAATGGAACAAGTCGCTGGAATGCTTACGATCCAGTCAGCCAGTGCCGAGTTGAGGGATTGTCTGAACCCGAAATGCGAGCTTGGCTAGAAGAACGTTACAACCGATAAATTACACTTCTGATTTGATAATTTAAACAGGAGAAAATAATGTTACGAATACGAACTCATCATTACGCCTTGAGAGAGTTGACCACAAAACAGAATCATGTGAATTCAGTCTATCGTTTTCGTCATTTCATTTCCACAGGATTATGGAAATTTTGGCAATTTAGTTGTTTCTACGGTGACTACATTTCCCAACCTCTAGAACACCGAGGGGAAAAATCAACCTCATCTCAAAAGTCGATAGACTGATTTTTCCTTCTATTTGAAAGGATTGTCGTTGATTATAGAGTGAGAAAAACAGCAACAGAGAACAGAAAAGCCAATCCTATTTGACTTTCTCTGTTCTCCATAACCTCTGTTTTCAAGAGTTTGTTGAGCACCCGTCTTCGACATATCAGCTTAGATTATCAATACCATTAGTTAAGCTGAACATAGGGTTCACTTCCATCACCCCGCCATAAACTGAATCATCGATTTTTCGATTCTGGTGGTAAATTTCCTCTGATTAAACCTTGTAGGGATGATCCCCTTCTGGTAAAATCTAAAGCAAAAGTTAGTATAAAATACCTAGCTTATCAATTTTGAGGCCATCTGTCGGTTGAGAGATAGCTAAGATCCCGGTGCTGGCATTTGCTAAAGCTTCGGGTATTGCTTTCAATACACTATCCTGACGTTGGTGAGCGTTTTTAATGCTCAATCATGCTTAAAATTTGAGCTTGTAAACAGTTTTCGTTGGTTAGAGGGAACCTATGGTAAGTCAGCCAGATCGCGTGGTATTAATTGGTGTAGCTGGAGATTCCGGATGCGGAAAATCTACATTTTTACGTCGGATAACAGATATTTTTGGTGAAGATTTTGTGACGGTAATCTGTTTAGATGATTACCACAGTCTTGATCGTAAACAACGTAAAGAAACAGGAATTACAGCCCTTGATCCCAGAGCTAATAACTTTGATTTGATGTACGAGCAAATCAAAGCGATTAAAAGTGGTCAATCGATCATGAAGCCCATTTATAATCATGAAACCGGAGAACTTGATCCACCAGAACAAGTTAATCCTAATCGTATTGTTGTCATCGAAGGATTACACCCCTTGTATGATGAACGGGTACGAGAATTAATCGACTTCAGTGTCTATCTGGATATCAGCCAAGATGTTAAAATTGCTTGGAAGATTCAGCGAGATATGGCAGAACGAGGTCACCGTTATGAGGATGTTTTGGCTTCTATCAATGCTCGCAAACCTGATTTTGAAGCCTATATTGATCCTCAGAAACAACACGCTGATGTCGTTATTCAAATTCTACCCACACAACTAATTCCTGACGACAAAGAGCATAAAATTCTCCGCATTCGCTTAGTTCAACGGGAAGGTGTAGAAGGATTTGAACCGGCTTATCTGTTTGATGAAGGTTCAACCATTAACTGGATTCCTTGCGGACGGAAACTGACTTGTTCTTATCCCGGACTGAAAATGTTCTACGGGCCAGATAATTACTATGGTAATGAAGTCTCTGTCCTTGAAATTGATGGTCAATTTGAAAACTTAGATGAAATCATCTACGTTGAAGGACACATGAGTAATATCTCTAGTCAATACTATGGTGAACTGACTCACTTATTGCGAGAACACCAAGAATATCCAGGTTCTAACAATGGTAGTGGATTATTCCAAGTATTAGTTGGCTTGAAAATGCGTTCTACCTACGAACGTTTAGTCGGTAGCACAGAAAAGGTTGCAGCTACTGTCTAATTGTTAATCGAACTCTAATCGAAGAAACGCGGGAGATATTGATCGTCTCGCGTTATCTTATTTTTATTAAGATTAACTTAATCTGTTATAGAAGAAGAACGGTGACTCACTGTTGTACCTAATCCAACTAATGACAAGATCAGGGAAATAAGCAAGGCTGTCCACACAATCAAGGGCTGATTTCCTTGTCGAATTGATATTGCAATTAATGCCCAGATTGAGACAAGTAGAAACGCAGTTTCATGATATTGAAATCTTAAAATTGTGCCAATAATACCAACAATAGCAATCAAAATCACAGTCCAGAGTGGCTCGGAAATTCCCCATCCTGACCAGCCTGAATTGTACAAGACTAAAGCGACATTAACAATGGTTGCAACACTAATCCAGCCTAGATAGATGCTAATGGGTATATCCACAAACCATCGTTCTTTTTGGGAGATAGTGATTGAATCTCGATTAAGTTTTAAGTAGGCTTGAATTAATGCCAGTAAAATTATCACCATTGCAATCAGAGACAAGCCAAACAGTCGATTGAGAAAGACGATTACCCAAACAATTTGAGCTAAACTGGCACAAACGAGTGAATAGCCTATCTTTTGTAATCGAGGGTTTTGCTGTTGTGAGGATTGAAATTGATAAAAGGCAAAGCTAAATAAGCCTAAATAAATTAAACCCCAAATGGCAAAAGCGTAGTTAGCTGGGATAATCTGTACTTCGCTAAATAAAGTGTTGGCAATTTCTCCAATTGTTAAACCATTAATCGGAGTAAAATTAGAGGCTACATTGACAACAAATGCGGCAATAATCGAAACTAAGGTTAGCCATTGCCGAAGTCGATGAGAATTAAAGGCATTGCTACTAGATGTCATATCCGTTAATTTTAAGCTGTAAGGATAAATGACTCTATTGTATCTAGATTACAGCCTTGTTGCGCCATCCTAGAGTAGGATATAGAGTCTACACTCACATCAGCAACGAATAATAGATAGATTTGATTAATGGGAAAAACAACCCCACTTTAGACTGATGATGCACCGGATTTGGGGAATTGATGTAATTTGTTCGGAGTTGTTGGGCGAGGATTTTCTTCAATCATTTCAATTTTTAAAGCTTTAAATTCATCTCGAATCACTTCTAAATCTGCTAAATCTTCGGCTTGAAATTGTAAATCACTCCGTAAATTATCAGTTTTAACTAAGACTCGTTCATATAAACCTACTTTCTTACTCATTGGCACTGAAGCAATCCAGCTATGAAAAGTAACGGATAATGTGCCTAAAATCATAGTAATATCTTGAGCATCTTCATAGGCAGTTGAAATCGTGCAGGCAGTGGATAAAGCCAGTCCTAGTCCAATTGACCATCTATTAATTTTACGGGATACTCTCAATTCTTGTTGCGTTTTTTGCTTATAGTTTGTAATTTCTTGAATCAGTTCTTGCTTTTTAGCCTCGACTTGAGAGGTGGAACCCTCAGAAAATGGCTCAAGGGATTGAACTTTTGGCTCGGTTTGAACGATTTCGAGTGCAGTCATTGTTTTCTCCTAATTGAATAAATAGCTGATCAATAAATGGCACTGATAAAAGAGTTGCTTGACTTACTTTTATTTACCTTTCTCGATTAATTTATTCCGGATGAACTTAGGAGAATTATCATCATTTGACTGTCACTTTTTTGAGCGATCGCTCATTTAGAGTACAATAAGTTATTCTTTCCATCTCTCTTACCCCCCTTTATCCCCCATACATCTCCTATACATCCCCCCTTGACAAGGGGGGACACAGGGGGGTGGAGTGAGAAAGACTTTACCTGACCTCCTTTGTGTTTCCCTTACCTCTAGCTATTTTGTAACGTCATCGGTCGATAAACCTGATAATCAATATTGGGGAAAATATTATCAATGGCTTCCACCTTTTCTAACCAACCAGAGTCAATTTTACCGACTTTAAGGTCTTCATAAATTTTGTTAAACCGCATCAAATGGGAACGAGTGCGTCGAACCGCATAAGGAACCATCGTTCCAGTACTCATAATAAACGCCCAATCAGAAGATTGAGCCAATAATAATTCTCGCGCAGCTTGGTTAAGGGCGCGACGTTCCAATTCATCGGCTGTTTCCCGACAAGCCATTTTCGTCATTCGTTCAACCGCTTTATGGAGATGGGGATAAATCCAACTGTTAGTATGATTCAGCCAATATTCATGAAATCCTTTATAACCCCAACTAGACTGGGCAGGTTTACTGACTTGATGGGTAGTATTTTCCTGTAAGTAGTCTGCCAGATGGGTCATGGCATACACATCTTGGTCAAACCAGGTTTTGCGGAATAAGCAATCTAAAAATAATGGCCCCTCATACCACCAGTGACCAAATAACTCCGCGTCGTAAGGAGAGACGATAATCGGGGGTTGCTGCATAATATTGTAGAGATGCTCCACTTGCTGTTCTCGGTTGAACAAGAAGTTCCCCGCGTGTTCTGCGGCTTTTTCTTTCGCCCAATAGGGGTCGTAGAGTTCTTTTTCGCTCAGTCCTAGGCCTCGACCTGTAATTCTATAATATTTAATACCTGTATTTTTGCGCTGACCATCCGGCATGATGTAGGGCTTGATATATTCATATTCAGCTTCCCAGCCTAAGTCTTTATAAAATTCTCGATATTCCGGTGAACCCGGATAACCCAATTCAGAAGACCACACCTGCTGAGAGGACTCCTGGTCGCGCGCAAAGACAGCAACACCTGTTTCGGTAAATAGGGGCGCATAAGTGCCAAACCGGGGCCGAGGGCGGGCATAGAGAACACCATGACCATCACTGAGGAAGTAACGTAACCCGGCATCAGCCACCATTCGTTCTACGCCGTTATAATAGCCGCATTCGGGTAACCAAATGCCTTTAGGGGGGCGACCAAAGTTTTCCTCGTAATGTTCACAAGCGACCTTAATTTGCGCCCATACCGCTTCGGGGTGCATTTCCATTAAGGGAAAATAGCCGTGAGTTGCACCACAGGTAATGATTTCTAGGTTATTGCTATCTTGGAACTGTTTGAAGGCTGTAATTAAGTCAGCTTGATATTTTGTCCAGGTTTCTCGAACCGTTTCACATTCGTTGTAATAGTGTTCCGCTAGATAACGCAGATGACCATTTTTGCGATGACGTTCAATTTCTTTTTCTGTAAGTTCTTGTAGTTGGTTGAGGTGATGTTCAAACCGTTCTTGAAGTAGTGGGTCACGCAACATCGACACCAACGGTGGTGTCAGACTCATGGTTAATTTAAACTCAACTCCATCTCGCTTTAACCCCTCAAACATCCTAATTAAAGGGACATAAGTTTCGATGATGGCCTCAAATAACCATTCTTCTTCTAAAACATAGTCACTTTCAGGATGTCGAACAAAAGGGAGATGGGCGTGAAGCACCAGAGCAAGATAGCCAATAGCCATAGCGATATCAGTTAAATCAGGATTAAACGAAGACAGGTTACAACATCTTTACAATATTCTATGAGTTTACGGGGAAACGGTCACCTTTGAATCAGTTATTTGTTATTTATTGTTAGACAAATCTGGGACTCAGTCGAAGTAGGACAGAGGGAGAAGAAAGTAATAGGCAATCAATTAGCTTGTCTCCCCCAATGTCCTCGCAATAACAAATGACGCGCTATGCTAAGTCAAACAACAGAATTTCTGCATCCTGGGTTGCGATTAGCTCTAGATGAGATTTATGACCGATTGCGGCTCCATCTCCGGCTTGTAGAGGGGTTTGATTGAGAGTGACCTCTCCACGAGCCACTTGTAACCAACCTTGACGATCCGTACTGAAAGTATGATCGATGCGATCGCTTTTTGACAAGACTGCGCCGTATAAATTTACATCTTGATGGACTTTGAGGGTTCCGTCTTTTCCCTCAGCAGAGGCAATCAGTCTAAGTTGTCCTGGCGTCTGAGTCAGGTGAGTTTGTTGTTGTTCATAACTGGGGGTTAGTCCTTTTGTTGCAGGCAGTAGCCAAATTTGCAGAAAGTGAACCGGACGGGTACTGGAATGGTTAAATTCACTGTGGAGAATACCAGTTCCGGCACTCATCCGTTGGACTTCACCCGGGCGGATAATTGAGCCAGTGCCGATGCTATCTTTATGTTCTAGTGACCCTTCTAGCACATAAGTAATAATTTCCATATCTCGATGACCATGAGTGTCAAACCCGGCACCGGGACTAACTCGGTCTTCATTAATCACCCGAAGTGTTCTAAATCCCATGTGATTGGGGTCATAATATTGACCGAAAGAAAAAGTATGACGACTATCCAACCAGCCAAAGTTTGCTTGTCCTCTACTGGCTGATTTTCTAAGGTTAATCATAACTCATTTCTCCTAATCATTACTGAGTTTTTATTTCATATTTTTATTGTATTTAAAAGTAGAGTAAAATGAAAAGTACGCACTTTAATGTAAGCTAGTATCCTATAAGTAACTATGTCTAATTCTTCTGGCGATCGCAATCAAGAAACCTGTCCAGCTCAGGAAACGTTGCAACTGGTTGCAGGACGATGGAAAATCTTGATTTTACGAGAATTATTTGAGGGAATACAACGGTTTAATCAATTACAGAGATCCTTGAATGGAATTACTCATAAAGTCTTAACTCAACAGTTGAGGGAGTTAGAAGCAGATGGGATTGTTCATCGAGAGGTTTATCCAGAAGTTCCACCCCGCGTGGAATATTCTCTCACTCCTAAAGGCGTCAGTTTAAAACCCATTATTATGCAAATGCACCACTGGAAAGTTCAGCATGAGTAGTCGCGATTTTTGATTGATTAGGTAGATAGAATATCTCATAACCTGCAACCCTGATTTAGTCTACCCTAAGTACTTTTTTGTTACCCCGTACAGAAGAATGAAAGTTACCCTCGTGGATGAGTGATTTGTTTTAAGATTTGCACCACCATATTACGGGGTAAAAAGCGAGGAACAATATTAGCCAGAAAATAATTATTCATTCCAGGAATAACATAATTTCGTTTAGCTTCTAACGATTTCAATGCCGTTGTCACGACTTGACGAGGCGGGGTAGCCTTTCCATTGTCAAATACTTTAGCTAATGCTCCTGTTGCAGTCGGCCCCGGACAAAGTGCTAGGACTCGCAGACCTCGATTTTTATATTCGCCCCAAAGTGCTTCACTAAAAGAAAGCACAAATGCTTTAGTCGCCCCATAAACAGCAATGTAAGGCATCGGTTGAAAACCACCGCTAGAAGAGACGTTAATCACCCCTCCCTCACCTTGAGCCAGCATTTTGGGGACAAAAGCGTGAGTTAAATCAACTAAAGCCATAACATTAACCATCACCTGTGCATGATCCTGTTGCGGTGAAATGTGCTCAAACGGTCCATAATTCAGAAAACCCGCATTATTAACCAGTAAATCTACGGTCAAATCCATTTGTTCAACCGTATCAAAAATTTTTTGAGCAATATGCTCCTGACTCAGATCGGCAACAATAACTTCCGTGCGAACATGATATTCTTGCTGAAGAATGGCGGCCAAGGCTCGCAGTTTATCTTCTGAACGTGCCAACAGTATCACATTCATGCCTCGTTTAGCCAATTCTTGAGCAAATATCTCCCCCATTCCCGATGAGGCACCTGTGACTAATGCAGTTTTTCCTTGATAAATGAACTACCCCGCCCTATAGAGGGACGGGGTTTCAGCAGTCCCATCCTGAGAGCGTTGCTTTTGACGCTTCTTCTTCCCTAGTTGCTTCATCGATCCAGTGTGAGCGGTCTTTGAAG
>CAYNXM010000348.1:0-8535 GCA_964401105.1 uncultured Lyngbya sp.
GACCTTAACCCGATCGAACATTGGTGGAATCAAATTAAAACAGCCATTCGTAAAGAGCTGCCAAAATATGACTTTAACATTCACCAAGCTGCTGACGCAGCTTTTCAGTATCTGTAAACAAACCAGCGCTCAGCGCTATAACATCCACCAGCACAAAATAGTAAGATACACAAAGAGGTCGCTTTCATCCCGTCGCCAGAAGCGAGGGTCTTCTCACTCCAAAGATAAAGAAATTGCTCAATATTACTGGGGAAAAGTTTCTTTCTGGTCTAACTCTTATTACGTTGCCTCATGTGGGGGCGCACCGATAGAAATTTTAAAAAAATATATTAAGGAGCAAAATAGTCCATAAAAGCCCTATCCTTCCCCACCCCGCCAAGGCTGAGAGTGGGGACTGCCGCGCATATGTTCACCACCAAGCTCCTATCGTCGCTGTGGTGGGAGTCCTATGGGCGACATTTTAGATCGAAAAAGGCGGCACCCAGATTCGAACTGGGGGTGGAGATTTTGCAGACCTCTGCCTTACCACTTGGCGATGCCGCCGTGACTGCGATTTTAAATCCTAGCATAAAGTCTTGTTGAAGGGCAAGTGTTTGCTCAAAACTATTTTCTTCTATCTCTTCTTATGGGGTATTTCCTTGTCTCCCCACCTCGACCATTTCATCAGACAACAGTTGACTCATCAACACTTAAACTATTGACGCGGTAAACTGAAAAGTAGAGAATCAAGCAAGATTGGAGCACCAAAAGGAGAAAACCAACGCATGGGTAGAGTAGTCGGCATAGACTTGGGGACAACAAACTCTGTGGTTGCCGTTATGGAGGGGGGAAAGCCCATTGTAATTGCCAATTCAGAAGGAATGCGAACCACACCCTCCGTTGTTGGTTTTACCAAAGAAGGGGAACGCATTGTCGGACAGATGGCAAGGCGACAAGCGGTTCTAAATCCCCAAAATACCTATTTTGGGGTCAAACGGTTAATGGGCTGTAAATATGCCGATTTAAACCCCGCCTCAAAGCGCGTTCCCTATACAATACGGCGGGAGGAAACCGGGAATGTTAGGATTAAATGTCCTCGCCTGAAGCGAGATTTTGCCCCAGAAGAAATTTCGGCGATGATATTACGTAAACTGGCTGATGAAGCCACTCGCTATTTAGGGGAAGAAGTCACGGGGGCAGTTATTACCGTTCCGGCTTATTTTAACGACTCTCAACGGCAAGCCACACGAGATGCGGGACGCATTGCGGGGTTAGAAGTCAAACGCATTTTGAATGAACCTACCGCTGCATCTTTGGCTTATGGTTTAGAAAAACGAGACTATGAAACCCTACTTGTATTCGACTTAGGGGGCGGTACGTTTGATGTCTCTGTATTAGAAGTCGGAGATGGGGTATTTGAAGTTAAGTCTACCAGCGGTGATACTCAACTGGGGGGTACAGATTTTGACCAAAAAATTGTAGACTGGTTAGCAGAACAATTCCTTGAAACCGATGGGGTAGATTTAAGGCGCGATCGCCAAGCCCTGCAACGGTTAACTGAAGCCGCAGAAAAAGCCAAAATTGAGTTATCCGGCGTGGGGGTAACTGAAATTAATTTACCCTTTATTACCGCCACTGAAGACGGGCCGAAACATTTAGAAACCCGCCTGACTCGCGGGGAATTTGAAGGGTTATGTGCCGATCTGGTTCAACGGTTGCGCCGCCCCGTCAAACAAGCGGTAATGGATGCCAATATTAGCCCCAGTCGCATTGATGAAGTGGTGTTGGTTGGCGGCTCAACACGCATACCTATTGTACAACAATTGGTTCGTAGCTTAATCGATCTTGAACCCAACCAAGGTGTCAACCCCGATGAAGTGGTGGCAGTGGGGGCAGCTATTCAAGCCGGAATTTTAGCGGGAGATGTTCAAGATATTTTACTGTTAGATGTCACGCCACTATCGTTGGGGTTAGAAACCATTGGCGGCGTGATGAAAAAATTAATTCCCCGCAATACTACCATCCCGGTCAGACGTTCTGATATCTTTTCCACCTCCGAAAACAATCAAACCTTAGTTGAAGTTCATATCTTACAGGGAGAACGAGAACTTGCGGTCGATAATAAATCTTTAGGACGGTTTAAACTCACCGGAATTCCCCCTGCCCCAAGAGGTGTCCCTCAAATTCAAGTTGCCTTAGATATTGATGCCAACGGTATTTTACTCGTTAGCGCCTTAGATAAAACCACCGGCCGAGAACAAAGTGTCACCATTCAAGGCGCGTCTACCTTGTCTCCGGAAGAAATTAGCCGCATGATCCAAGAAGCGGAACAATTTGCCGATCAAGATCGTCTACAACGAGAACGAGTCGAGAAACGCAACCGCGCCCAAGCCTTAACTTATCAAGCCGAACGACAACTGCGGGAAATTGCCCTCGATCAAGGGATGCAGTTTGCCCAACGGCAGCGAGGACGAGTGGAAACCTTAATTCGGGCATTACGGGATAGTTTAGAACGAGATGATGAACGCGGCATCGATCAAATTGGCGCAGATTTACAAGATGCCCTGTATGATTTGAATAAAGAAGTGGCTGCTTTTGCGGTTGAAGAGGATGAAGACGATCTATTTGGATCAATTCGTCGGACATTTTCCGGTCCAGGAGAACGTCGCATTATTGATGGATACGATGCTTACGACTCTCGAGAATATTCGGGTTATGATAACCGAGGTTCAACCCGTTCTCGACGTTATTATCAAAGTGATGATTGGGATGAAGAAGAAGATGATTGGTTGTAAAATCATGATTCATCAATGTAGAGAGGTTATATATAACGTCTCTACCGGGTTACATTAAGGTTTTAGTAATGGATTTTCCTAAAAATACTGTTGGCATAAATCACCCGTTGCTATTATTAAACGTTACGCTAGAATTGAGAACAAGTCTGCGGCACGCCGCCCGTGCCAAATTCAGTTTTTTCCTAAATAATAGGTTTTTCTGAAATTATTTCAGATAAATTTATTACTACAAAAATTACTAACAAAGAATGCAGAACTTTCGGAATTATTATCAAGTATTAGGGGTTTCTAAAGACGCTCCCATTGAAGAAATTAAGCGAATTTATCGCAAATTAGCCAGACAGTATCACCCCGATCTCAATCCCGGTGATAAAGCAGCCGAGGAAAAATTTAAAGATATTGGTGAAGCCTATAATATCTTATCCGACCCCGAAAAACGTGCTCAGTATGATGAGTATAGTCAATTTTGGAATCAAAAAGGATTTCAAGGTCGTAAACAATCTCCGTTTTCTGGATTTAAAACAACATGGGGAAACCGTCAAACCAATAGCCGTCGCACCACAGAAGAAGTTGATTTTGCCGAATATCCAGACTTTAATACCTTTGTCGATCAATTATTAGGTCGGCGGCGAGAAGTCCGTACCGTGAATAACACTGCGCCACGAGTGGAGTCTACCGATCCCTATCGTAACCCCCGCAAAAAAGCCGTTTACAAAGCCACAACTCAAGAACCTAAGCGGGATATCGAAGCCCGTCTCACATTGCCCTTAGAGAAGGCATACACAGGGGGTACAGAACGAATTCGCCTCGAAGATGGGCGATCGCTAGAAGTGAATATGCCTTCGGGGATGATTCCCGGTCAACGCATTCGCTTACGAAATCAAGGGATTGGCGGCGGAGATCTATTCCTGAAAATTAATCTTTCACCCCATCGGTTTTTCCGTTTAGAACGATTTAATCTCCACTGTCAAGTCCCGGTTACGCCGGCTGAAGCAGTGTTAGGGGGCGAAATTACAGTCCCGACCCTCGATGGTTGGGTGAAAATGAGAATTCCGGCGGGAGTCACTTCTGGTCAACGGTTACGTTTAGCCCATAAAGGTTATCCCAATGAACAGGGAGAAAGAGGGGATCAACTGGTGGAAATTAAAGTCGTTGTGCCTCCAGAACCTAGCTCTCAGGAACAAGAATTATATCAAAAATTACGTCAAATTGAAACCTTTAAACCCCGTCAGGATTTACCCGTTTAGGCAAGATCATGAGGCTATATCCCCAGTGCTTCTCGGAGTCAATTATTGGCTAATTACAGATCGCGATTGAGGTCGGGGGTTGACAAAAGTACAGATATAGAGAATCATTAACCATACATTAACCGCGTCTTAACCAAAACCACAACGGCTCAAAACTGATTCAAACCGACCTTGAGCAATTACAGTTCTGTAGGAGCTTTCCTATTCGGGGTTGATTGAAACTCAAGCTGCAATCATATATCAATTTTTATTGAAATATAAAATGAGTAGAATAAATTCCTTAATCCATTGGCAAAAGCAAGACGCTAGTATTTTTGGAATGATGCTAAATCCAGAAGCTGAGGAATTACATCATCATGAAACTCAACAAATTATTGGTTGCTTACCCAATTTATCCGGAAAGAAAGTTCTAGAATTAGCAGCAGGAATTGGACGTTTTACCACTTATTTTGCTTCCCAAGCTAATTTAGTAGTTGCTACAGATTTCAACCCAAATTTTATTGATAAAAATAAAGAAGTTAATTCTAATGTTTCTAATATCGTTTATCAATGCAAAAATGTAATCGATCTATCTTTTGAAGCAGAGACTTTTGATTTTGTTTTTATTAATTGGTTATTAATGTATTTAGAAGATCAAGAGGTTAAACAAATTATTGATAACATTTATCAATGGCAACCACAAGGTCAATTTTTCCTAAGAGAGAGTTGTATTACAGATTCTAAAGGAAATCCTCCTGTCGTTTCTACTTCTGCTGATACTCAGCATAATCACTTTTACTCCCATTATAGAGATCCTCAATTTTATTTAGATTTATTTAGCCAAAAGTTTGATCTTGTCTCTCAGGACAATATTAAAATCTATGAAGAAAAATATAATAATCCTAATCAATTATTTTGGTTATTAAAAAAGATTTAGCAGTAAATATCGAAGTAAATATATAAATATCAACAGTATGATTACCTTAACACCACAAGAAAAATTTGTTTCAACTGCTCTAAAAAAGCTCAAAGATAATGCCGGATCCCATTCTCCCAGTATATTCACATTAGCCGATCAATTTCCTGATGTCAAAATCAAAGTAGATGCTTGTTTTTTATCAAATCCTTATGCCAGTCAATTATTTTTTAAGTATTTTCAAGAAGATTTTAAAAACAAAAGTGATTTTGAAAATCTAATTCAATATTACCCCTCCCAAAATCCTATGATTGCTCAATTAGTGGCTAGGTATTTAGATATATCAGCACAAAATATTTTTATGGGTAATGGTGCAGTAGAAGTCATACAATATGATAGATTTATTTTTATATAGTCAATTAACAACAAATACTTTAAAAAAATATCCCAGATTTTCTAATGAACAAATTAGAGTTTGAAAACTATCAAGAAACCTCAAAAAGCTACGATACAACCCGTATTTCTATCGGTAAAGAGATTTTGCTCGGTTGTTTTGCTTCTACATCTCGTCCTTTATCACAACAAACTATTTTAGATGGAGGATGTGGTACCGGTAACTATATTGAAGCGTTGAAAGGTAAAGTCGCTGCTATATATGGCTTAGAATTTAATCAAGGAATGTTAATACAAAGTCAGCAGAAATTTCAAGCCGATCCCAATATTAATTTGACTCAAGGTAATCTTCTGAATCTTCCCTACGAGAATAATTATTTTGATGGAATGATGTGTAATCAGGTGATTCATCACCTAGTCTCTGAAGAAAACCATTCAGACAAATTTACTCAGTTACATCAGATGATGAAAGAAGCTTATCGAGTGCTAAATTCTCAAGGTGTTTTAGTATTAAATACCTGTAGTCATCAACAACTATTTGATGGTTTTTGGTGGGCAGATTTAATCCCAGAAGCAATGAATCGAGTTGCCCAACGTTATCCTCCCCTAGAAACGATAACTTCCATGTTAAAAGAAGTAGGCTTTGATTTAGGAGGCAAAATTGTACCCGTAGATGCTGTACTTCAAGGCAATAATTATCTCGACGAGGAAGGACCATTAAAGAAGGCTTATAGAGATGGTGATTCTACTTGGTCTTTGGCAACAAAGGAAGAATTAGAAACCGCATTAAACAGAGTCAAAAAAATGAATGCAGACGGGAGTATGAAGCAATATCTGGAGAGACGAGAAAATTTACGGCGACAGATTGGACAAACAACTTTCATCTATGCTTACAGTTAAAATCATCTCAAGCAAGGAGTAAGAATGAGCGAACGCATCTACGATATTAGTTTTAATTATTGGAATTCAGCGGTATTAAGGGCAGGTGTTAAATTAGGTTTATTTAATCTACTCGATCGACAACCTCTTTCCTCTGAAAAAATTGCACAGCAACTTAATACAAACCCCAGTTTTACTCAATCTTTTTTAGAAGCTTGTGTGGTTTTAGGATTAATTAAAAAAGAAAAAGAGCAATATCAAAATAGTGCAGAAACCGCTGATTTTCTGGTAATAAATAAACCCAAATATATCGGCGATCACGTTCTCCATATCACAAATAGTTGGTACACGTGGGGTAATTTAGATCAACTCGTTCGTCAGGGGCGAACAGAACTCCCATTTGAAAATGGTTTTGTTAATGCTGATACTTATTGGACAGATTATATGAAAGGTCAGCATAGTCGGGCTACGGCAGGACAGGGAGAATATTTAGTTGAAAATGTTAACCTGACAAACAAGCGAAAATTACTAGATTTAGGGGGTGGTGCAGGTAGTTATAGTATGGCTTTATGTGCAGCAAATCCTCAACTAAAGGCATTTGTGGTTGAACAAAAAGAACCCTTAGCGATCGCACTTCCTTTAGTCAAGAAACAAAATCTTCAAAACCAAATTACCCTAGTTGAAGGGGATTTCAATACCATTGATATTGATACAGATTATGATGTTGTGCTGATTTCTGGAGTCGTTTGTACGAAATCTGAAACAGAATGTATTCATCTGTTTGATCGGGCTTATAATGCCTTAATTCCAGGAGGATTAATTATTGTTCAAGACTTTATGCAGATTGGTCGGAGTTCTCAACAGCAATCTCTTGATATCATGATGGACTTATACTTAAAAATTGCCTTTGATCCCCAGGCAAGCGATCGCCATGGAGATCAAGTGCAATCTTGGCTGACAGCAGTAGGATTTATTCACCCTCAACAAATTCCTTTACCCACACAATATGCTTTGATTCTTGCTAAGAAGCCCTAAAAAAATAGCTAACTTTGGTTATCCTAATCATCTCTTTCTCGAAGCACATTATTGTTACACAAAGGTGTAGTTACACAAAGGTGTAGGGTGCGTCATTGACGCACCCTAAGAAGCTAATCATGTCTTTCTCAAAGCACATTATTGTTACACAAAGTCCAAAACCCCTGATGGATAATTCTTTACAATCCTGATTTATATTTTTTGTCCTGTGCTAAGGTTAAAACTCTTAAACCTTCATAACCAATAGTAGCCCAACGAATTTCTAAAATATTATCATATTCCCCTGTGATTTTAATATAGTCTCTTGTCTGTAAAAAATCTTCTTCATCTTGGGAATACTGCCCAAAATTATTTGGGTTCCACTGGAGACCCTCTAATGTTTGAGGAAAATTAGGGCCTGAATAATTGGTTAAACTAAATAAATCATCGGTTAAATGGCTATCACGACTATCGATTAAGCCAATAATTGGACCATCAAAAGTGATCATTGCGTATACATATGTATATGGAGGTTGTTGAGAATAGCCATAAGCGATAAAATGACTATTAACCCGCACTCCTGAGTTTAATTCAGGTAGTGTCTCAAAGTCAGCATCCCAATCATAGGCTAAGTTACTATCATTTAGATTTTTGGCATCATAATTAGCAAATGCTTCAACTTCAATATAGTTAGGATTGGGTTGGGCTATTTTAATATTGCGAGGAAGAACTACATTTTGTTCCTCGTCAAATGCTAAAATATTCCGAGAGTCAGGAATAGCGATACCCAGATCTATATATTCTTGCGTTGGGGGATAAAATGGTGTTTTTAGTTTTTCAATATTTCCAAAAGTAGTAATTTGATTCCAAAGAATAGTTGCTTTTGATGGAGTCGCCATAAATATAATTGAATATAGATAGATGGCTAATACGGATAGAATTAAATTGATCATCATCTGGTTGATCTTGACTGGATTGATGGATGACTTCTGTCAGATCAGCTTAACCCTTTAATCGGCGAATAAACTCCAACGGTAAACCATCCGTATCTGCAATGAAAGTCACCTCATAAACCTCTGTCCCAATCATTTGTTGAGTGGGTTCAAGCAGAACTTTTAACGGTTGATATAAATCCGGTTTTTCCTCAGTTAAGGTTTCAAATTTGGCTTGCAGTGCTTTTAACCAACTGGGTAAATCTGAAGTTGTTTCTGTTAGATCAAAAGAGATGTGATAATATCCGACAAAATGCTCATCCCCAAACGCATCCGGGGCAGGTTTCGGTTGGGGAATTTCAATCAATTCAATTCGCCCTAATTTCCCCTGCATCCAACAG
>CAYNXM010000349.1:0-4374 GCA_964401105.1 uncultured Lyngbya sp.
TGGCAAAATAATCGGCCATTATGGATAGACCGTCAGTGGTTACCCGCAGGAGAAATAATGATTAATAGTCCCCATGGTTTGAGGGGACAGCCGTTGGTAGGAAGCCTATGTTGGGTGGGAAAACCTGTTTCTGAAGAAATTCTGAAAAAAGTACGAAATTTGTGGAATCCGCAGGATGCTAATGGGGAAGTTGGGGTAACTTTGCTGTTGTCGGGGCTATTGTGTCGTTATCGCGGAAATTCAACTCAAGAGGTGATAAACTGGTTTACGAAAGTTTGGCAACTTTTACGCCAAAATGATGATAAACCGATGATAACTCTTCCGAGAGTTTGGAATATTTAATTATATATGGGTGTTCAAACATCATGCAATTAACACCGCAAGAAAAGGATAAACTGTTAATTTTTACCGCTGCATTATTGGCGGAAAGACGCAAGGCTAAAGGGTTAAAACTCAATTATCCTGAAGCGGTGGCTTATATTTCTGCTGGGATATTAGAAGGGGCTAGAGAAGGAAAAACTGTGGCTGAGTTGATGAGTGATGGCAAAACGTTATTAACTCGCGATCAAGTGATGGAAGGCATACCCGAGATGGTACAGGAAGTACAAGTTGAAGCCACTTTTCCAGATGGCACAAAGCTGGTTACGGTTCACAATCCTATCATTTAAAATAGTAAGATTACCTCTAATTTTTAAGAGTAAAAGTTTTATGATTCCCGGTGAAATATTTGTAAAGAAAGGTGAAATTGAACTGAATGCTAATCGGACGACCCGAAAAGTTCAAGTATCAAATACAGGTGACCGTCCTATTCAAGTGGGTTCTCATTTTCATTTTTATGAAGTGAATGCTGCCTTGGAATTTGACCGAGAACAAACCTTAGGAATGCGGTTAAATATTCCAGCCGGAACAGCGGTTCGCTTTGAACCCGGAGACCAACGAGAAGTTGAACTGGTTGCCTTAGGGGGAAGTCGTCAAATTTATGGCTTTAATGCCCAAATTAATGATTCTCTCCCATGAAATAAAAATTAAATTTAGGCATTTTTTGCAGGAGTTATTATGTTATTTGTTAGTTTACCTCGTTTGAATCGTGATTTTCTCAAAACCCTAAAAGGATTTGTTTCAATTATTATCAACCCTAGTAATACTGACTCAGTTTTTGATATTGTTGAGGGAATGCGGGATACTGAGGCGAGTCAACTGGCTTTGAATTATATTAAATCTCAACCGGGCGTTGCAGAGATTATTTCAGAACGTTATTTGCCGCCCACTCCTGATTTAGATGTTTTAATCACTTATCCTGAAGGTTCATTAGGGTATGTTTATGCTGCTAAGATGAAGCAGGAAAACTTTGATCCAGAATTTTATCCAAAAATTGACATCAAAGATGACCTCAGTTATATTCTATTACGGATACGGCAAAGTCATGATATTTGGCACGCTGTTACCGATTTTAACACCGATGTTAGTGGAGAATTAGGGTTACAATCTTTTAACCTAGCCCAAACCCATTTACCTTTACCGATTATCTTAATTGCCGGGGGTTTATTGAAGACATTACTACAATCTCCCGCCGAGATGAATCAATTATTAGATCGAATTGCTGTGGGATACCGTATGGGGTCAAAAGCTAAACCTTTCTTGGCACAAAAATGGGAAGAACATTGGGATAAACCCATTGAACAATGGCGGACTGAATTAGGGATTGAACCTACTTCAGTTTATGTTCCATAATCTTTTAAAATAAAGATATTTCAATCAAGGAAAAAACTGCAATGAGTTATCGAATGGATCGCCACGCCTACGCTGAAACCTTTGGCCCGACTGTTGGCGATCGCATTCGCCTTGCCGATACAGAGTTAATGATAGAAGTTGAACAAGATTATACGACTTACGGTGAAGAAGTTAAATTTGGCGGCGGAAAAGTGATCCGCGATGGTATGGGACAGTCGCCGATTTCCCGTGAAGCGGGGGCGGTTGATGTGGTGATTACTAATGCTTTAATTTTAGATTGGTGGGGAATTATTAAAGCCGATATTGGGATTAAAGACGGTAAAATAGTTAAAATTGGCAAAGCCGGAAATCCCTATATTCAAGATCATATTAATATTATTATAGGGCCGGCGACAGAAGCGATCGCAGGGGAAGGAATGATCCTCACGGCAGGGGGAATTGATAGCCATATTCACTTTATTTGTCCGCAGCAAATAGAGACGGCTATTGCATCAGGAATGACGACAATGATTGGAGGGGGGACGGGGCCAGCTACGGGAACAAATGCCACGACTTGTACACCGGGGGCATGGAATATTCATCGAATGTTAGAAGCCGCCGATGCTTTCGGGATCAATTTAGGGTTTTTAGGCAAGGGAAATAGCGCCAAACCGGAAGGTTTAGTCGAACAAGTGATAGCGGGGGCAATGGGTTTAAAACTGCATGAAGATTGGGGAACGACTCCGGCTACAATTGATACTTGTTTAACAGTTGCGGATGAATATGATGTTCAAGTTGCGATTCATACCGATACTTTAAATGAAGCAGGTTTTGTGGAAAATACCATTGCAGCGTTTAAAAATCGTGTAATTCATACTTACCATACAGAAGGGGCTGGCGGTGGTCATGCCCCGGATATTATTAAAGTTTGTGGTCAAAAAAATGTGTTGCCTTCTTCGACCAATCCGACTCGTCCTTATACGATGAATACATTAGAAGAACATCTGGATATGTTGATGGTTTGCCATCATTTAGATAAAAATATCCCGGAAGATGTGGCTTTTGCTGAGTCGAGAATTCGCCGAGAAACGATTGCGGCAGAAGATATTTTACATGATTTAGGGGCATTTAGTATGATTGCTTCCGACTCTCAAGCCATGGGAAGAGTAGGAGAAACCATTATTAGAACATGGCAAACTGCCCATAAAATGAAAGTGCAACGGGGTTTACTTTCTTCCCCTGAAAATAGTAATGAAACTCACGACAATTTCCGGGCTAAACGTTACATTGCTAAGTATACCATTAATCCGGCGATCGCTCACGGCATTGCTGAATATGTGGGTTCAGTGGAAGAGGGAAAATTAGCCGATTTATGTTTATGGAAACCTGCCTTTTTTGGGGTTAAACCCGAAATTGTGATGAAAGGCGGGGCTATTGCTTGGGCGCAAATGGGTGACCCCAATGCAAGTATTCCTACACCTCAACCCGTACATATGCGGCCGATGTTTGCCAGTTACGGCGGGGCGATTTCTTCCACTAGTTTAACCTTTGTTTCTCAAGGGGCAATAGAAGCTGGAATTGCCGAACAAATAGGCTTGCAGAAAACGGCTGTTGCAGTTTCTAATACTCGTCAATTGAGTAAAACAGATATGAAACTCAATCAAGCATTACCTGAGATGGAGGTTGATTCAGAAACCTATGAAGTCCGGGCAGATGGGGAATTATTAACCTGTGAACCTGCTGATGTTTTACCGATGGCCCAGCGTTATTTTTTATTCTAAATTGTTAAAATATAGCAGGTCGCGAGTCATCTATTTACGGGCTTGTAGAGAGGTTATATATAACCTCTCTACGAATTGCTAAAAACCTTATATAGTAAGCAGTTTCCTCCCAAGAGTGCCTATAGCAAGATTGCCAGTAAGTTCAATCACAATACTGTAAAAAGCCGTCTGGAACTAATCTTAACTCTCCCGATTGAAAGCGAGAAATGGGTATCCAAAGGGCGATTTTCTCTCGCTCATTTTCATAAAATTTAAGGGATTCAATTTCATAGAATTTAGCATCGACAAAATCACAGCGATAAAGTTGAATAATTTCATGACCCGGTTGACCATTATATTCAAAAATATTCTCTATACAACCGAGATATTTGATATTCTTTAAAGCGGCTTGTAATTCCTCATCAAATTCTCGTTTTAATCCCACCTCACTCGGTTCTCCAAAGTCTACCCCACCCCCTAAAACCCGGTAAAAGGTGCTTTGTTTAACGGGATCGAATCCTTGAGAAACGAATAGGCGATCGCCCTGTTGAATTAATCCTAATGCTAAAACCCTAATTTTACCTAATTTTGCCATATTATTTTTGAGAATAATGTCTTATTTGTAATTAATTATAGTCGGCAAAACTAGCTTCTTGATTTTCTCGTTCCACCGGCCAATCTTCATTTTCTCCACCGATAATTAATTTTTCAATAATCACATATTCTTCACTCAATTGAGTCAAAGCATTAATTAACACATCCAAAGCAAAAGCATCACTGGTGCCTAAATCAAACCAACAACGTGACCAAATCCCATTATATTCAATCTCTCCCATATTATGCATTAATGCCATCATGTTATCCTTTGATAAACTGGGGTCATAATTCATATAATTTAGATCGA
>CAYNXM010000350.1:0-40282 GCA_964401105.1 uncultured Lyngbya sp.
TTTAATCGCAAAGAATTTCAATCCTTAAGTCCTTTAGTCATCGCTTATGAATCTCCCCGTTTTATGTTACCCATTCGCTTAGGAATGGTGAATGGAAATGGGGAACAGGATTTGATTGTGTATTTACTGTCTCCGAAAGGGGAAACCGAGTTAGTCAATTATCGTACTGTTAAAATTCCTTCTAATATAGAAATTCCAGAATTTGTGAAAGAAGAATTTGTCGGATTTTATAAATCAATGTTTCAAAAAGTGTATGAACGTCAACAGAAAAAAGTTGCATTTTTAGAATATGCTTGGGATATGGGAAGTTGCGATCCTTGCTCAGCCGAACCTTTAACTACTGAGGAATTAAAACAAGCGGGTGTATTTTGGTTGAACAATCAACGATTTCCAGATGTCTTTATTAATCGAATTCATGTTCGCTACACCCGCGATCGCTTTCCAGAAGATTTACAATTTCAAGAAACAGCAAATCAGCAATTGTTTCAAGGACGTTACGTCATCACTCATCCTTATAGAGGAGAAATGAAGTGTAAAGCAGCAGCGGATTATGTCGAAAATGTGAGGCAACAACAAGAGCAAGAAATTCAAAATTTAGCTGAATTAACGAATTGGAAAATTGAAGATATTCGTCGTCGGGTTGATTTGATCGAAGATGTTGTTAATCCTCTGCCTTGGTGGCGACGGTAAAAAAGTTATAGAACCCTGATGAAATCTTCGGATATACAGTATAATCTATCAAAATGCCAGACTCATGGATATTAAATAATCTGAACTTATGAGATTTGTTGGTTTATTTTAAAATTTATATCAATGCCTCAAATTTAGAGAAATTTAGACTGAGAATTATTCTCAATAAGTCACGAGGTTGCATGATTTCAGGCTTTATGATATTCTGATAATCCAAGGGTATGTATGGCTATATCAAATTATACTATCCTCAAACCTAGAAAAATCGTAGAATATTCTGAAATTTTCACTTCGATCTGATTCTGCAAATGAATGAGTTTTATCCGATCTTCAATCAAGCTTTATGGGGAAACTTGACAAATAGTTGATTATATGCATTCTGAGGTGCGTTACTAACGCACCCTACAATGAAATTTATAGCATTCTGAGGTGATTGAGGATAGGAAAATGTTTGAGACTTTTATCATGTCCTAACTGTTCTGGCGACTGCTATAAATACGGCGCGGTTTAAGGGTATTTTGATTGCTCCTTCAAGCAGTAGGGTGCGTTACTAACGCACCTACCTGGGAATTTTAGAGCTTTAATTTAATCTTAGAAATCTTAGAACCTAGATTCAGTAAGTTAGATTTCCAGCGAAAGCCAAGGTATTTTATCTGATTAATTGGATTCAGGCGACCTCGATAGAAATGAACAAACTCTGGGCAAGACATACCATTGCGACTAACAACAAAATAGGGCGGTTCAACACCGGGATCAAAGTGATCCAAAGACATATATTCAATCACATAAGTCCATCGAGGATTTGGGGTGACATTGGGGTTTGTTTTATGGAGCATTAATGATGAGAATATAACGACATCACCCGGTTCTGCCGCAATAAACACAGCATTTTCAGGAGTGCCTTTCCACTGCTGATGATTGCCCGTTTTTTGATGGGGTAAAAACTGTTTATGACTTTTGGGAACTAACCATAGCCCACCATTATCAGGACTCATTTCAGTCATGGCAATCCAAAGTTGATAATAACTATCTTTGAGATCGCTGTAAGCATTGTCTTGATGCCAAGGAAATATTCCTGCACCTGTCCCTTTGGCAACAGCTTGATCCCATCGCACCCAAAAATCCGAACCAATAATTGGGGTCAATAAATCTATAATTCGCTGTTGGGAAATGAAGGATTGAATCGGCTGACTATAAAAAAAGAGGCTACTATAAAAGGTTAAAGCACCTCGGTCTATGCCACTCTCTCCATTTCTGGTTTTTGCCGATTTTATTTCGGTCATTAGGGTTGTCATTTCTTCTGGGGAAAAGAAATTTTTAATCACAACATACCCTTCTCTCTCAAACTGTTCTCGTAAGTTATTCTTTGTCGTTTCCATTAGTTTTTATATGAGTAAATAGTGGTTATCGTCAGATTAATTAATCAGTTTTGTCACAGCCAAAATCACATCTTCAACATCCTCATCTGTCAGCTTGGCTGATAATGGTAAACTAACAGTACTTCGTCCAACTCCCATGGCATTCGGATAATCCTCAGGCTTCCAACCCAAGGCCTGCTGATAGTAAGGATGTTCAGGAAGACTAAGATAATGAACTCCAATCCCAATATTTTCTGCGGTCATACAATTTAAGAATTCATCCCGTGAAATGCCTGTTTTTTCCCGATCAATTAAAATGGTGTAGAGGTGATAACCATGGCGAGTTCCGACTTCGGGTTCAGCCGGTAATGTCAGCGGTAAATCCTCAAATGCTTGTTGATAGCGATTCCATATTTGCTGACGACGTTTCCAATAGCGTTCTACCCGCTTCAACTGATGAATACCAATTGCCGCTTGTAAGTCCATCATGTTGTATTTGAAACCACATTCCATCACTTTATAGTGCTTATACCCTGCATCTCCGAAGCGTTTCCAGGCATCTTTGCTCATGCCATGTAGGGCTAACATCTTGAGGCGAGCGGCATCTTCGTTTCGATGGGTTAAAATCATTCCACCTTCACCTGTAATAATATTTTTTGTGACGTAGAAGCTGAAACAGCCAAACTCACCCAGGGTTCCGACTTTTTGTCCCTTGTACTCGGTTTCAATGGCATGAGCGCAATCTTCAATCACCTTAAGATGATGAGATTGAGCAATTTCCAGAATCTGATTCATATTGCAAGGGCGACCGGCAAAATGAACAGGTATAATCGCCTTGGTTCTGGGAGTAATTTTGGACTCAATCTCTGTGGGGCTAATATTCAGGGTTGCTGGGTCAATATCTGCTAAAACTGGCGTAGCCCCCGTGTGCAGAATTGAATTCACCGTTGCACAGAAAGTTAGAGCAGTAGTAATCACTTCATCTCCCGGCCCCAATCCTGCCGCCAGCATGGCTAGATGTAGAGCAGCAGTACAAGAGTTCACCGCCACAGCTTCCCTGCATCCCTTATAAGTCTTGAAATCCTGTTCAAACTGAGCCACTTTAGGGCCTGTCCCCAACCATCCCGTATTCATACTCGCAACAACTTCTTGAATTTCAGCCTCCTCAATCGCCGGAGAACCAAAAACCAGAAATTTGTTTTTTGGACGAATCGGTTTTCTAAAGTCCGCAATCACCATAGCTTCAATAGCCTCAATCAAATGATCAGAAATTTAAGGGTTCGTCGATGTTTTGTACTCAATCAGAACAGACTGCTGTCCCAATATCCGATTGCGATAAAATTGAATTTGACCGAGAAGTTCAGGAAACTTAGCCAGAACGCAAAAGCTGCTATATAAAAGGTTTTCCCGAAACTTCCAAGAGTAGGTTTGATAAAAGCGAAATATTTTTGCTAACTGTAGGGGATAGCCAATCAGTAACAGTAAACTCCACTTTCCCACCAGCCCAATTCCCAGAAACGAAAGCGCTGGTATCCCAAGACCCCACAACCAAATCCGACGGCTTTCTTTGACACAATACTTTTCTGGACTATCTCCATACATCCAAGCTCCCTCAGCATAGGCATAGCCAGAGCGAACCGCACGTTTCCACCATTGACTAAAGCGAGTCATCTCGGCATCGTGGTAAGTCATCTCTGCATCTAATCGTAGAATCTTCCAACCCGAATCACGCAGTCGAATACACAATTCTGGGTCTTCCCCAGCGATTAAGGTGGGGTTATAGCCATTGACCTGCTCAAAGGCAGTCACTCGCATCAGAGCATCACCAGTGCTGGTCTTAACTTCACCGCTAGGAATGTCCCATTCCAGCTCACACAGCAAGTTGTAGAGGGAAGCTTGAGGAAACTTTTCTCGCCTCCGTCCACAAACCACTCCAACTTGAGTCTCCGATTGACAAACTTCTATTGCCTGTTTTAGCCAGCCTTCAACTAACTCACAATCCCCATCAACAAACTGAACAAATTCTAAGTCGGGACTGATTTCTAAAAGCTTGTAAAAGCCGGCATTTCGGGCACGGGCAGCAGTAAAGGGAACGGATAAATCTAGCTCAACCGTTTCGACTCCAAAAGAGCGCGCTAACTCTAAACTGTTATCTGTAGAACCAGAGTCTACATAGACAATCAAATCAACTTCAAGGGCAATGGAGTGTAAGCAATACTTGAGGCGTTCACCCTCATTCCTGCCAATTGCTACAACTCCAATTTTTGGGTGATTAGACATGATAATGCTGCTGTGAAGTATGGACTAAAAATGATTGAACTTACATCAATGTTGTTGTTGTTGTTTTCGCCTTCAGCTTCGTTAGTGCATGGTAAACTTCTAAGCGCCGCCGGTCAAATTGGTTTTCTGTAAAGGTGGCAACTCCTGATGTTTGAGTGGTTTTACACTGTCGGATAAAGCCAGCTTTATGAATTCTGGGTTGAGCGGTTCCTGTTTGGCTTAAAACGATATCATCACTCCAATATTCAATGGATTCCTGGGACGCATATCCATGGGCAACGATTTCTTTAGTATATTCCAAGTATTTTTGGATGTGAGTTTTAGTCACTGCATAGATGTTATACAAAAATTCAACTTCTGTTTCTTGGTTTATTACGTATTCACCATTAGCACGACGACCAATAAAACCATGGGGAATCTCAGGTTGATTCATCAGTTGCTGAAATAATACCGCAAGTTGTTGAGGAGAAATCAACATATCATCATCAATCACAATGAAGTAATCAGCAGGTTCTCGACTGGCTACAATCCAACCATATCCACAACCCCGGCGAACAGGATGATTAATCAGCACCACTCGATTCTCACCCGTTTGAACCCAATCTTCGAGCCGAATCTCTGGATTATGATTACTAATGATTATTTTTTCAACGAAGTTACACTTGAGAAGAGAGCGAACAAGAGGCTGGAGATTTCTAGCACGACTTGCATGATAGCTAGGAACAATGATGGTTACTTTTTTATCGGTTGCCAGAGAGACAGGAGAGCTGATATATCCATCTAAAGTCCATTTCCAGTAGAACAATTCTCGCATTCGAGAGCGACAAATATTCCAGAAATATCTGAGTTTTTCCTCGGGTATCGGTATAATTTTGTATAATTTTTGGTTAAGTTTTTGGCTCATCTATTTTAATCTCTCTAGCTTTGTTTTATTTCATATTAACTATAACTACACTTATGTTAGTCATAAAATCATATAGCACTTGGAAAAAAAATTAATGAAAAAGACTGTTCAATGGCTCATCAGTTTGTGATTAAAATTTATCACGAATCCGGATATAAATACAGTAAAATCCGGAACCTTTATCAATTCTTTACGAACTTAACTATTGATCTTGATATCAGCAGGATTTACCTAAAAATTATGCATTAATATTGCTAATTTTTCATCACAAATACTCCAAAATAATACGGTATTTTGGAGTAAAAAATAATAGAATACTTGCGCTAGTTGATGTAGATTTAAAGCCACAGCTTTCTTCAACCTCAAGACTTCAGCCAAATGACTTTGAGACTTGAGGTTATTTCATCTATCCTGATTGGCACAGAGGGTCTATATTGTTTTCTGTATTCGCCCTACTTTTTTTCGGAAATCTGATATTTTTTTGATAGAGTACTGGTTAATTCAGGCTGTAACCCTTACCCTGAGAAGAATAGACTGAATTTTGGTCAGTTACATCAACCCACAAAAAAACGGGACCGGGTCCCGTAAAACACAATAACAAAGGGTTAAATCCTTCATGCTCTCAGCTTTTCCAAGTTCAATCTGATTTTCGTATCCACGAATTGATTCTCCCTCTCGATGCGATCGCCTGTGACCCAAACTTGAGATGGCGTAAACTGATAAAACCGACGGCAGGAGTGATTGAGGTAATCTGCGGCTGTCCGATTAATCACTTTACCCGCTCTGGTACTGGTGGTATGAATCGCCCATTCAACTTGATTTGGGTCTAACTCCGCCGCTGTACCAGTCAAATATAATCCCTGTCCGGTTCCCATCGGCAATACTGAACCATAGATGGCAATAGCCACCCGTCCGTGATTAGTATAGATGTTTTGAGAATGTTGAGAATTAACTGCTGAACTCCAGTAGATATTCCATTGCTCATCATAAATAAAAAATACAGGAGTTGCCCAGGGAATTCTATCAACAGAACAGGTAGAAATAGAACAGTAAATATTACTCTTTATAATCTGATAAGCTCTCTCTAAAACTTCCGGTTTATCAGCATCAACCGTATTAATCCAGCCATTTTCAGCCGATGCTGTTTCTAATCGTTTTTGTGCTTTAACCATCTTCATTTTTTAACAATTCAACACATTTATCAATCTTGATTTTACATAGCTGCGATCGCATACTGTCGCGCCTCACATTAATTGAGTCAGCCAAAAAAGAACTATAAACAGATTAAGAAAGAAGACATGGAAGAGTCAATCTAGATTTGCTGTCGATATTGTTCAATTAAATTGGGTAAATAATCAAAGCCATCAACCCCAATTTGAGCAATCATTTTAGAGCGATGTTGTGAAAGAATAGTTTTAAAGCGATCTTCTCCCAATCTTCCTTGTAAAATCATCACTATTGCAGCAGCTTGTTGCCATTGAAGATTACCTTGCTGCTCCAGTAAATACATTCCTAAACAGCCATGGTAAACTGCTAATTCTTCTTGCTGGAGTTGATAGCAGGCTTCTGCGATATAAGCATAGCCTAAAGCTTGGAGATTACGGTTTCCGACTCTTTGAATAATAGCTAATCCTTGTTCTAAAAACGGGACAGCTTGCAACGGTTGTTCGAGGCTAACATAAGCAATACCTAAACCGATTAAACTAACCGCTTGATTGAGTAAATTATTAAATTTTTCCGATAGTTTTAATCCTTGTTGTAGATAGTTGATCGAAGATTCTAACTGTTCTGATGTCACGGTTCGTTGTTGACGAGCGATGATGATTTCACAAAACCCTAAACTGACTAAACTATAAGCTTCTCCTTTTTTATCACCGATTTGTCGCGCTAAGATTAACGCCCGTTGAGCCTGATTAATCGCTGAATTATAATCATTATTTTGCCAATTTAACCGACTTAAATGATTTAAGTTTGCCACTTCACAAGTCCGATCTTGGGTTTGACGAGACAGTTCTAAAGCGTTTTGATGAAAATCTAATGCTTTTTGATTATTGCCCATCCCCTGTTGAGAATAACCTAAAACAGTTAGGATACGAGCTTTTTCTTGAATATTTTCTACAAAGTTTAATGGTCGATCTAGATAGTCAATAGTATCTCGAAAACTATTACCAGAAAATGAGGCAAATACACCGCCATAAAGCGGGAAATTAGGTCTTTGAGCAAAAGCCCGTAAAATTTGTAATGTCATTTGGAAACAAGCTTGAGACAACTGTTCTTTTTCACTCGAGAGTGATGCGGTTTTAAAACCTTGACTCAGTTCACTCCAAATCATGGCAAAGACAATAAAAGTCACACCCGATAAATCCTGTCCGAATTTAGCGCTATAAGCTTGTTTATCAAACCAAGTCACCAGTCCACTCTGTAAATCTCGCATTAATACAATTAACCCCACCCAAGCTTTTAAGTTAATCGTGTTTTGAGCTAAAATAACAGCAGTAGCGGATTGATTATGGGCTTGTTGATTAAATAATTCTTTGGCGAGGGGATTACTCACTTGTTTCGCCCAACTTGCCCAGGGGCCGTAATTGTTTGCCACTTCACCAAAGCCAACGGCGCGGTTCGGTAAATCATAAATCCAGCTAATTAAATGGGGTTCTAATTCTGTAATAGAAGTTAAACCCTCAATTAATCCAGCCGCATATTGACGCAGTTCAAAAGCTACAGATTCATCCGTTAAATTCTCAGATGCTTGGTTTAATAATTGCGCTAATTGTTGAATTTGAGGATGTTTAAAAATATAAGATTGATTCGGATCTAAAATCTGTAATAAAATCCCTAAACGTTCCTCAGGGGGTGCAGCAAGAATTTGTTGAACCGCAACATCACATTGACTTTGAGCTTGGTATTTTTTCTGCCATTGTTCCCAGGCCTGTTGTAATAGTTTAATTGCCCGCAGTTGCCGCGTAGCTTTGGCTTGTTTCAGTTCATCGGATGCTGTTTTTACCCCTTGTTCTAAATCACTAATTTTCTCCATTAAACAGCGCTCAAAAATCTCTCCTGTTCCCGGTTTAAGTTCATCGACTAAACGACGATAAATAATTTCTTTAGACGCAATTTTACCTTTGAGAACACTGGCGATAATTTCGTCAATAAATATAATATAGCGATCGCGATCGATGGTCGGATTCATAATGAAATTAACCTAATTTTCAGTAATATATTTTAGAATATGGTGCTGTAGGAGTGTTACATTTAACATCTCTGTTGCCTAAATCATTGCCAAACTTCGGTACAATAACTCATAAGCGTGTTAATCTGACCCACTAACCTCGTCAAATCCACCTGTACCAGAAATTATAACGTTGTCATGTTCGATGCCCTTGCTGAACGCTTAGAATCTACCTGGAAGAAACTCCGAGGCCAGGATAAAATCTCGGAATCGAATATTCAAGACGCTTTGAAAGAGGTTCGTCGTGCCCTACTCGAAGCCGATGTTAACCTGCAAGTCGTTAAAGAATTTGTTGCTGAAATTGGAGAAACTGCCCAAGGGGCAGAAGTCCTGTCTGGCGTGCGACCCGGAGAACAGTTTGTCAAAATTGTTCACGATGAACTGGTAAAAGTGATGGGGGAAAGTAATGTTCCCCTTGCGATCGCCGAAACAGCCCCCACAGTAATTTTAATGGCGGGTTTGCAAGGAACGGGGAAAACCACTGCATCGGCTAAGTTAGCCCTGCATCTTCGTAAAGAAAACCGCAGTGTGATGTTAGTGGCAACCGACGTTTATCGTCCGGCGGCAATTGACCAGCTTCTGACGCTTGGGAAACAAATTGATGTTCCCGTGTTTGAACTCGGTAGCGATGCTGACCCGGTCGAAATTGCCCGTCAAGGGATTGAACAAGCCAAAGCCCAAGATATTGATACCGTTATTATTGATACGGCGGGTCGCTTGCAAATTGACCCCGAGATGATGGCGGAGTTAGCCCAAATTAAGCAGACCGTTAACCCCGATGACACCCTACTCGTAGTCGATGCCATGACCGGTCAGGAGGCGGCAACCCTAACCCGGACGTTTAATGACGAAATTGGCATTACTGGGGCGATTTTAACTAAACTAGATGGGGATAGCCGAGGCGGGGCAGCCTTGTCTATTCGGCGGATTTCTGGGGCACCGATTAAGTTTGTCGGGACAGGGGAAAAAGTCGAAGCTTTGCAACCCTTTTACCCAGAACGGATGGCCTCCCGCATCTTGGGGATGGGGGATATTCTGACTTTAGTTGAAAAAGCCCAGGAAGAATTCGATATCGCTGATGCGGAGAAAATGCAGGAAAAAATCCTGGAGGCGAAGTTTGACTTCACCGATTTTCTCAAGCAAACGCGGATGATGAAAAATATGGGGTCTCTGGGGGGCTTAACCAAGTTAATTCCGGGGATGAATAAAATCTCCCAAGAACAACTCGACAAGGGCGAGACTCAACTGAAGCGGTCTGAGGCGATGATTAATTCGATGACCATCCAAGAACGCAAAAATCCTGAACTGTTATCGGGGTCACCTTCCCGTCGTCGTCGAATTGCCAAGGGTTCAGGACATAGCGAACGAGATGTGACTCAACTGGTGAGTGATTTCCAGAGAATGCGGTCCATGATGCAGCAGATGGGTCAAGGGGGATTTCCCGGAATGGGAGGAATGCCCGGAATGGGAGGAATGGGTGGCCCCCAAGCCGGTTGGCGCAATCCTGCGGGTCAAGGGAAAAAGAAAAAGAAAAAAGCCAAGAAAAAGAAAGGCTTTGGGCAACTGTGAGGCTTCGTTGTTGCTTATGAGTCATTTAGTGGTGGGTGAAGAGGCAACAGAGAAAATAGCTGACGAGGGTGATGGGTCAAGCAAGCGCGATTCATCCAGGATATCAGCCAGGGGAGTGTCAATTATCGGTGAAGATTCTGCTTGTATGTGTTAGGATTCAAATGGTTGGAATTCCCTGCGTGGTGGCTTTTTTAGATCCTTGTAAACGCGAAAGTCTGCATGAAAGACATTTTAGAGGTATGAATACCCTCTTTAAAAACGTAGGACTTTAACGAGTACCTCACACAAGCAAACCGATCAACAATCAACGTTGAAAGTACGGTGGGGCACACCGGAACTGAGTTACTTTGTATCTCGACGCTTGAGGAGACCTGGGCGCTTGGGTTTTAATGCTATAGCGCTAATTAATTGCACCTATAGGCGGGTTAATTGGTCAGAGGTTCGGAACAAAGACGTTCCCTTTAAAATTTGAAGTCACGTCGCTGAATCAAGAATCCCTCGCAATTAATCCGGGGAAGTGTCAAAATTCTAAAAGGAGTGTACTGAATTAACATGATCAAACTGCGATTAAAGAGATACGGTAAAAAGCGTGAAGCCAGTTACCGTATTGTGGCGATGCCTAGCTTGTCTCGTCGTGAAGGCCGTCCTTTAGAGGAATTAGGGTTTTATAACCCCAGAACTGATGAAACTCGACTGGATGTGCCAGCCATTGTTCGTCGCCTCCAACAAGGAGCGCAACCGACTCGAACTGTGCGTAACATCCTACAGAAAGCCAATGTATTTGAACAACTTAAGTCCGGAGTCAACCCCGAATCCACAACCAGTTCAGCAGAACCCGACGAAGCCGTCAGCACACCCTGATTATGCTCAGTTGGTTCGATTTTTAATCGAGCCTTTTTTAGAGACTCCAGAGTCACTGCGAGTGGACTGTGAACATTCCGGGGCTCAGCATAAAACTTGGATTCGCCTAGCCTTTGAATCTGAAGATAAAGGTCGGGTTTATGGCAGAGGAGGACGCAATATTCAAGCGATTCGCACTGTTTTATCTGCAATCGCCGCTGCTGCCGGGGAGTCTATTTATTTAGACATCTATGAGAGTCAATCGAGTGAGCGTGAACGTCCCCGAGTTTCCCCGAGTCGTCCTTCTCCTAGACGTTCATCTAGAACCCGTAGTCGTTCATCTGTTCCCCGGGGAATTGCAAGAAGAAATCGCCAATAGTCACCGCCCGTCCTAAATGCCCTGAATCTCATGGGTTGAATGGGAATATCCCCATTTCCACTCTTGCAGCAACTAAAGATAACACCGTTGTGCCTTGAGCGAAGCAATAGCCTAGAATTGTTACGGTTCATTGATTGAACACATCCGTGCCCATAGCTTGGAAAAGCTGAGTTGTCAGACTCTTAATGGTCAACTCCTAGACCCAGTGGGGTAAGCGGGAAAGCCGGCTCCGCTACCCCATATTCAACAGTTTCAGAAATTTAGCCATAATATTCATCAATCGCGCTTGCCCAGAATTTCTCAATTTTCTACATCGCTGGTATCACAGCATCATTTTCCGAATTTTTAGCAATGACTCAACTTGAAGAGAAATTAGCCATGCAGTTTTCTCGAACTTTTTCGGGTGCTCCTTGGGAGTCAAAAGTAGGATACTGTCGGGCTATTCGCCCAGGCCATAAAATTTATGTAACCGGGACAACTTCTATTGCAGAAGATGGAACAGTATTTGCACCCCAAGATGGCTATCGTCAAGCAAAGCTTTGTTTTGAGATGATTGAACAAGCTTTACACGCCACTAGGGGCAGATTTAAGTTGTGTGGTACGAACACGGATGTTTGTAACCGATATTAGTCGTTGGCAAGAATTTGCGGTCGCTCACCGTGAAATCTTCGCAGACCACCCACCAGCAACTACAATGGTTGAAATACAACGGTTAATTGAACCTGAGAAGTTGATGGGAATTGAAGTGGATGCTGTTGTTGATGATGTTAATCCTTCAAAATTACGAAACGAATGACTGAACGCCTCACCATTGAGTTACCCAGTATCGAAAGCGCCATGGCTTTGGCCGGTCATCAAGAAGACAATCTTAAAACACTATCGAAGCAAACGGGTGCTCAGGTTGTCCTCAGAGGTCAAGAATTATTGATTTCGGGTACAGCCAATCAAATTCAGTTGTGCCAAAAATTAGTAGAGTCCCTCAAAGACAGTTGGCAAGCGGGACAAACCCTCACCAGTGTGGATATTATGACGGCGCGTCATGCTATCAACACCAATAGACAAGCCGAACTTCAACAAATTCAGAATGATGTCATTGCCACCACACGCCGGGGCAAAGAAATTCGCGCTAAAACCTTTCGTCAGCGTCAATATATTCAAGCGGTTCGTACCCAAGACTTGATTTTTTGTATTGGCCCAGCCGGAACCGGAAAAACCTATCTAGCGGCTTTAATTGCCCTGCAAGCGTTACTGAGTGACCAGTTTGAACGATTAATTTTAACCCGTCCAGCGGTGGAAGCGGGGGAACGCTTAGGGTTTTTACCGGGAGATTTGCAGCAAAAGGTCAATCCTTACTTACGTCCTTTGTATGATGCCCTATATGAGTTAATTGATCCAGAAAAAGCGGCAAACTTGATGGAACGCGGTATTATCGAGGTGGCACCGATTGCCTATATGCGGGGTCGTACCCTGAATAATGCTTTTGTTATCTTGGATGAGGCGCAAAATACTACCCCAGCACAAATGAAAATGGTGTTGACACGGTTAGGATTTCGTTCTCGCATGGTGGTAACGGGAGATATTACACAGACAGATTTGCCGTTACATCAATCTTCGGGTTTGACAGTGGCGTTAAAAATTCTAAAAAATGTTGAAGGCATCGCTTTCTGTGAATTTTCTCAAGCAGATGTGGTAAGAAATAGTTTGGTGCAGCGAATTGTTGCAGCCTACGAAAAGCACGAAAAAAAGGATTATTAATTCATGGCAACGTTAAAGGAATTCTTAGAAGCTTGTGATACCCTCGCAACATTGCGGATTATTGTGACCAGTAGCGCAGCCGTATTGGAAGCAAGGGAAAAAATTCAAAAGTTATTTTATGCGGAATTACCCAAGGGAAAGTATGCCAATATGCATACAGAAAACCTGGAATTTCATCTGAATATGGATAAAATTAAACAGGTTAAGTTTGAGACTGGAGAAGCTAAACGGGGGAATTTCACCACTTACGCCATTCGGTTTATCGATGATGAAAATTCAGTGAGCATGAGTGCGTTTTTGCAGTGGGGTAAACCGGGAGAATATGAACCAGGACAAGTGGAAGCTTGGGAAAAATTACGGGCAGAATATGGGGAAGTTTGGCAGCCCACTCCGGTTGAAACGTTGTAATTTTAATTTAACAGAAAACCCGTAGGGTGCGTCACATAATCAGGATTATAACTCATTAAAAAATCCATCAATTTGACACACCTTACAACTCATGAGAAAATCCATCGATTTAACTACAGAAAACCCGTAGGGTGCGTCACAGAATCAGGATGATAACTCATTAAAAAATCCATCAATTTGACACACCTTACAACTCATGAGAAAATCCATCAATTTGACTATAAAATATCCGTAGGGTGCGTCATATAATTAGGATGATAACTCATTAAAAAATCCATCAATTTGACACACCTTACAACTCTATAATTTATAAGTCGATTCAGTAGATTGCATCACAGAATCAGGATGATAACTCATTAAAAAAACTATCTATGTGACGCAACTTGCAACTCTATAATTTATTAGAATAATCATTAAAGTGAGAAAAATTACTATTATAGTTGTAATCATAATTATTAGCTTTTTTAGTGGGAAATATATTGTATTAGCTGATCATTTGTCCGATAGAATTGCTGATTTTCCCAATTGGAATAATAAGCCAAAAATTGAAAGATCAATAGGGGATTTAATTTACCCAGATTGGATGCAAGGAGAATGGCAGGTTACCAGTACTTTAGTTGATTTAGTTGCACCTTTAGCACCCGATATTGTTACGCCAGGATTTGAAGGAAATCGTCAATTTCTAGATCAGCCAATACAGTTTAAAGTACGATTTAAACCCGTAGAAAAGTATCGTGCTGTATCTGTTATTTCCCCCATTCCGCCAGTTAACTCTCAGTCTGTTATTGTTGCAGATAGAGCATTTAATGGGTTAAATATTGGACGAGCAACTTTAGGCGGTCGCGCAATTTTATCCGTCAAAACAGATCGAGATAATCCCAATCGTCAAATTACCGAATTACCAGGAAATCGTCAACTTATTTCTATTGTAACAGAACGGGGCAACGAAATTCCACAACCGAATCAATTTATTTCCACAGAAATTTGTCAGCAAATCTTTAATGGTGAAGTTTCAATTTATTTAAATGAAGTCGAAACCACCACATTTTATACTCGAAATATTGATAAAAATTTAGGGAAAACAGTCTCTGTTAATGCCGATCAATTTACAGCTATTTATCTCTCGCCTCGAGATCCTAATTATTTTAAAGCCAAAGGTCGTCCTATTTCTTTATATCGATATGAATTAAAATTATTTCCACTCAAATAGCTAATTGATTAAAAAAAAATTAAATTTAAAGTATTATTTATCAGTTTATGTATAATATTTTTTGTTGAAGTTAAGAGAATCTTCCTAAAAAGGAGAAATATGCAACAACTATTTAGTAAATTAGGATTCGTAAAAGCTGGCCCTCAGCAGATGCTGGGAACTGTCCAAGGTGGGACAACTGTTCTGACTGCTGCTGCCCAAGAAAAAGTAAATAGCTTACTAGCCGACTATAAAGAAGTAATTGAACTCCTAAAACAGTTAGGAATTAAAGTTGATAATTTTCAAGTGACAACTGGCGTGGGTGTTCCTCAAATCACTACTTCTCTTAGTGGTTCAATTGGAGAAATTAAAGCGGATGAAATTGAGACAATGATTGAATCTAAGTCTGAAAATAAGCTATTATGTTTGATGTTAAAACCCCTACTCACTGTTAAGGGAGTTCAGGAAAAAAGTCTTTCTGAATTGGACGATGTAACGATTAATGTAGCATTAGGTTTACCGCCCAAAGTGACTGTCAACTTATCCTAATTTAGGATAGAATTAAGCTGCTTAAATATAAATCATATAAGTCCTATTCGTTAGGTTTTCACAAGTATTATTTCTAGTCATAAAGCTGTGAAATCTAACAATTTTTTGCGATTATAAAAAGAGGTAATTCATGGCTTCTGAGAATTATCGAAAAAAAATATTAAAATTACTGATTGGTGATTTTAGCTTCCAAAGGATAATTAAATCTTTTTTATTTATTTACTGTTCTGTAGGATTATATCTTTTCTTTTTTGCCGATCAACTTATTTTTATACCTAGTTCTTCTAGTTATTCTAATAATGATAATATCCTCAAACTAACAACAGCGAATAAAAATCAAATTGCAACTCGATATTTACCGAATCCTCAGGCAGACTATATTATTTTATATGTTCATGGTAATGCTGAAGATTTGGGAGAGATAGAATTCCGTTTACAACAATTACATCAACAGGGATTTGCACTATTTGCTTATGATTATCCAGGGTACGGAAATAGTACCGGAAAACCCACAGAAAAAAATGTATATTTAGCTATTAATGCTGTTTATAATTATCTGATTAAAACACTCAATATTCCCCCTAATAAAATTATTGTTTATGGTCGTTCTGTTGGGGGTGGTTCAGCTTTAAAATTAGCTGCCAATTATCCAGTTGCCGGAGTAATTTTAGAAAGTACATTTACCACCCCATTCCGAGTTGTCATTCCTTTCCCTATTTTTCCCTTTGAAAAATTTGATAATATCAAAAATATTAAACAGATTAATTGCCCTATCTTAATTATGCATGGAAAACAAGATTCTATTATCCCTTTTTCTCATAGTCAAAAATTATTTCAAATAGCATCCTTGCCTAAACTCTCTTTTTGGGTAGATGAAGCCAATCATAATAACTTACCAGAAATAGCAGGCGATCGCTATTGGCAGCAATTAAAAGAATTTATAAGTTTAATAGAACAGAGTTAGATTCAATCAATGGGTTGTAACAAAATTTATATTTGACCCAATTTTAAAGAATAGTTAAAGTTAGAGTTCAAAAGGGAAAATTATCTTAAAATAAAGTTATGTCGAGCCTAAAAGATAACTCAACAAAACTTAAAAGTAAATCATATAACTTTAAAGTCAAGAGTGATTAAAATAGCTTGGATATTTGATGTTGAGCCAATTATCAATATATTATTCTCGATAGGCGGCTGTATCGCTCAAGAAATTAATGTGCATTTTGTCTGTTATAGTATAGGAGTTCTAAACCGCTTATGAAAGGTAGATTCTTTACAGAACAAGAGCGTCACGTACTTGAAGAAGTGATCCGACATCGTCGCACTGAACTTGGGCCAAATTTCCTGAGTCAAGAAATACCAGATCAGATACTAAACCGACTGATTTGGGCAGCTTTGAAAGCGCCATCTGTTGGATTTTCTCAACCTTGGGAATTTGTGATTATTCGGGATGCATCGGTGAAAGCCAAAATTCAGGCTTGTTTTGAAACGGAAAATGAAAAAGCAAAAAAAATCTTTAGTGATAAACCGTCATATAAGCAGTTTAAATTAGAAGGAATTACAACAACTCCAGTTAATATTGCTATTTTTTATAAACCTTCTGAGACTCCAGTTTTAGGACAAACCAGTATGGATAAGGCAGGATCTTATAGTGTTTGTCTGGCAGTACAGAATCTTTGGTTAATGGCGCGGGCGGAGAATATTGGGCTGTGTTGGGTGAGTATTTTAGATGAACAAAAAGTGAAACAAATTTTGAACGCACCGCCACAGAATGAACTCGTGGCTTATTTATGTTTAGGTTACGTTACAGAATTTACTGAGCGTCCCCAGCTTGAAATGGCCAATTGGGAAACTCTTAAATCTCAAGAATCTTTTATTCATTATGATAGTTATCATAACGCATACAGCAATGCTAGCGGAAAAACGTTTAAGTGATGCTTTCAAATGTCAGCAGAAAATGCCGAAACGCAGACTAATTCTACAGCCATCGAGTCTAAAGTATCCCCCTGGCTAACACCATTAGCTTATTTCTTGTTTTGCCAGATTATTTTACCATCTTATTTTGGCAAAATTGAAGTTCATGGCACAGAGAATATCCCTCAAACCGGGGGAGTAATTTTAGCCCCAACTCACCGTTCTCGCTGGGATCCGATTATACTCGGTTATGTTGCAGGTCGTCGAGTCACTGGGCGAGATTTGCGATATATGGTATTACTCAACCAAGTCACTGGCTTACAGGGGTGGTTTATTCGTCGTTTGGGCGGGTTTCCCATCGACCGAGAACATCCCGGAACAGCGAGTCTGCGTTATAGTATTGAATTACTGCAACATCAAGAAGTTCTGGTCTTATTTCCCGAAGGACATATTTTTTCAGATGACCAGGTTCATCCCCTACAGTCTGGGGTAGCTAGAATTGCCCTCAAAGCCCTCGAAAATGCGCCGGATAGTGAACTTAATATTGTTCCTGTAAGTATTCGTTATCAACATCCTGCGCCGCCTCCTTGGAGATGTCCGGTTTGGGTTGAGATGGGTTCTGCACTAAATGTCCAAGACTATCATACTAAATCTAGCAAACAAGCCGCTAAAATGCTAACTGCTGATTTAGAAACCGCGCTTCAACAATTGCATCAACTCCAGTAAATATCAAGATATTTTTGTCTATCAAATTCCTAAGCAATTAAATCCTTAGGATCTATAACGGTTTGCGTTTAATTTATCCGAAACAGAACTCTATTTCGCTATTAAATTTAACCACTTTAGTCAAATAGATTGTAGGGTGTGTTGTGGGACGCACCACACACTGGGGAAGTGTAAACAACATTAGTACTCACTGCTATCATATTGAATTTAACCACTTTAGTCAAATAGAATTTAAGAATTTTGGGAGCAAATCTTTACCCACATATATATTCCATCAAGCTTTCATTGTAAGTTATTCATCCTTAAAATTGCAGTTCCTGTAACATCCAAAATCCAGCAAAAGACTCAGAATTAGGATCAGATTGAACAGCTAAGAAATGAACATTTTTCGCCTTTTGTTTTGTTGCTTCAAAGCCTTTCGCTTCATCTTGCGTGGCGGCATCTGTCAAACTAGCCAAAATCCAACTGTCATTTTCTCCCGTTTCCAATACTAAATTGGGACGAGACTCCCGATCAACGTGCAGATACGCTAATTCTAACCCTGACATCCAGGCAGCCAAAGCAGTTGCCCGAGGAGAGAAGATAATCACACCAGCAATAGATGTATCCGCTTCTAAACCCATCATCGGTAAACCAAAAGATTCACCAAAATCAATCTCCCATTCCGGCATCTCCTCAAACCCTTGCGCTTCTAGTGTGACAAACGCCCATTTTTGCCCTTCTAAGGCATCCGGTAACTTTTGCGGTTTACTGGGGAGAAACTGAACGGAGGGGTTAGTAGTAGCCTGATAATTCGGTAAGGTCGGATAAACCGTTTCGAGTCGATCCTTAATCCAAATTAACAATGCATAGGTTCGCCGACTCGCTACCGCCGGAATAGCCAATTCCTTACAAGCTTTGGTAATCATATTTGCCATCGGACGACGGAAAAACCGAATCCGACTCGGGGGACTAGGTGCCTGGGCGATCGCCTGTTCAATAGCCTGTTTTAGCCAAATAGAATTGACCTCAGTACTGGGACAAAACTGAGTGTAGCGAAATAAAGATTCAGCCTTATCGTTAATTTCCAAGGGAGTTTCACAAATTAGAACTTCCCAAACTTTCTTCCCTTCTTCATCCCGTAGTGGACGGCTATAAAAATCAAGTTCCCAAATTGTTCCCATATTGGTTTTGGTCGATTGCCCTTGGCTGATATCATTCGCCTGCTTATTATACCGGAGTTGTGTTATCCCGGAAATAAAGACCCGGTGTGTCAACACCCTACCTGGCAAGCGCGAAGTGATAACCAGAGACTGACCCCCTTGGCTGACTTTGAAATCATCAGAGATAATTGATAGGATAACAAAGCAACAATTCGTTCAATACTGACGAAATCAAGAGTTATGAATCATCCTAACTGGTCTTGTCCTAAGTGTGGTCACAAAGATTATGAAACCGATCAATTTGCAGCCACCGGTGGCGGTTTGGCAAAGATATTTGACGTACAAAATAAGAAATTTTCAACCGTATCCTGCACTCAGTGTAAATACACAGAAATTTATAAAGTTGATTCCAATACTCTGAGTAATGTCTTTGATTTCTTCACCAATTAAACTCCCGATCGATCCGCCCTCACTCATCAATCAGCATTTTCAATGAAATAGCGGGAGTCCCCACGCTTAGCTTGCGGCGTGAGGACCGATAGTGCGGCAAGAGAGAGGACTCGATGTCCGAAAAATTGCCAACTTGACAGATTTTTTTCACTCATAGTTACAATAGACCCATTCTTGTGAAGTATAAAGATGAAGCCAATCATTACAGCCAAATTAAAATTGATCTTGACTTCAGAGCAAAAAGAATCTGTCAGACAAGTTACTTTGGCTTATCGAGATGCTCTAAATTACGCTTCTCAGGTCGCTTTTGATAACAATAAACTAGAGTTTGCAGCTAAACTACAAAAGTTGATTTATCGTGATATTAGAAGTGATTTTAAATTACCCTCACAGATGTCATGCAATGTACCAAGACAGGTGGCAGCTACTTACAAAACCCAATGGACTAAGTTTAGACAGGCATCGTGCCGCTAGAGAACAAGGGCGCACTAAGAAAAGATACAGAGGATTAGATAAACCGCAAAAGTTTACATCTAGAACTTGTACACTTAATTATCGGCGTGATTACTCTTTTAAGGGCGACCAAAAAGTTAGTCTAATCACTTTGTCGGAACGAATAATTGTAAGTTATTTGGGCTATAGTAAGCATTTAGATTTAATAAAAAATGGCTCTCAAATAGGTGCTGCCAAGATCTATTACAGTCGTGGCAACAAAACCTATTATTTATTGGTTAGTTTGGAGGTAGAATTACCTGAGCTAAAACCCGAAAATATTACTAAAATTAAAGGTGTAGATGTCGGACAACGGTATCTTGCCGTAAGTGCAGGGATTGACAATAGCAGTCAGTTCTTTTCTGGTAAAGAAATCAGGCATCAGGCTAATTGTTATTACAAAGCGAGAAAATTATTACAGCATAAAGGCACTCGGTCAGCTCAACGTAAATTAATTACATTGTCTGGCAGAGAGAGACGGTTTATTACTGATATTAACCACCAAATTAGCAAGAAGATAGCACAACCCAATAATTTCATGGGACTGGAAAACTTGATTCATATTAGGGAAACAAGCCAAAGTAAGTCAGGTATAAAAGCCAGCCAAAAACAACGAAAGACTAATAGAAATAAGGCTCAATGGTCTTTTGCTCAATTGCATTCTTTTATTGACTACAAAGCCGTTATAAATAACTCCCTAGCGGTCAAAGTACCCGCCCATTATACTAGCCAGTGTTGTCCTAAATGCAGTCACGTTTCCAAAGCAAATAGACCCAATAAAGGACTAATATTTGATTGTAAGTGTTGTAATTATAAACTTCACGCTGATTTGGTAGGAACTAGAAACATTGCACTCAGAGCGTTACTTATTCGGCAAGACTGGATGAGTACGGGGATTTTGTCAGCATCCCCTAATGTGTCAGACGATCAAGCCAAAGCTAAGGACTTGCAAAAGTTCTTGGAGTTGCGGTGGAGTCTAGATACAAGCCTCGATTCGCTATCGCTGAAATCGAGGTAGTTGACTTAAAATAGTCCAGCAGAACATATAGGTGACAAAAAACCGATGTCTGAAGGTTTAAAAGTTGGAGGAACCATTGCCGCGATCGCTACAGCGATTGTTCCACAGCAGGGAAGTATTGGAATTATTCGACTCTCCGGATCTGAAGCCACAGCGATCGCCAAAACCCTATTTCATGCCCCAGGACATCAACCTTGGGACACTCATCGCATTCTTTATGGATATATTCGTCATCCCCAAACTCAGCGCCTGGTCGATGAAGCACTATTGCTGTTGATGTTAGCGCCGCGTTCTTATACCCGAGAGGATGTGGTAGAATTTCATTGTCATGGGGGTATGATTGCTGTACAACAGGTTTTACAACTCTGTATTGCTCAAGGCGCAAGACTGGCTGAACCCGGCGAATTTACCCTCAGAGCCTTTTTGAATGGACGATTGGATTTAACCCAAGCTGAAGGGATAGCAGAGCTAGTTAGTGCTCAATCTCAAGCGGCAGCAAACGCAGCTTTAGCCGGAATTGAGGGCAAATTAACCCAATCGATTCGTCAATTGCGGGCAACCTGCCTAGATATCTTAGCAGAAATTGAGGCCCGAATTGATTTTGAGGAAGATTTACCCCCTTTAGATCAACCCGGAATTCTGGAGCAAATTAACCAAGTTTCAACAGAAGTCGCTCAATTATTGGCAACTGCAGAACGAGGAGAATTGTTACGCACTGGACTCAAGGTCGCTATTGTCGGTCGTCCCAATGTGGGAAAATCGAGTTTACTCAATGCCTGGAGTCAAAGCGATCGCGCTATCGTAACAGATTTACCGGGAACCACTCGGGATGTGGTGGAGTCTCAGTTAGTGGTGGGAGGTATTCCCGTACAAGTGATTGATACAGCCGGAATTCGGGCTTCTGTTGATCGCGTCGAACAAATCGGAGTGGCGCGATCGCGTCAAGTGGCCCGCTTAGCTGATTTAGTCTTGCTCACAATTGATGCTGAAATCGGTTGGACAGCCGCCGATCAAGAGATTTATCAAGAGGTTAGTCATCGCCCGTTGATTATCATTCTCAATAAAATAGACCGGATTAGCCCGACTCAACGAGAAGCCCTTGATCAAACTCTATTGCTTCAATTAAGTCCAGCCAACCCAATATTAGTTCAAACAGCAGCCGCCTTAAATCAAGGTATTCCTGAACTCGAAGCGGCTATTCTGGAAACAGTCGAGGTGGGTGAGGTAACAATGGATGACTCAAGGGTGGCAATTAATCAACGCCAAGAGGCGGCTTTAATCCAAACTCAAACAGCGTTAAACCGAGTGAAGACAACAATCGCCGAACAACTTCCACTAGATTTTTGGACAATTGATTTGCGTGATGCGATTCAAAATTTAGGGGAAGTGACGGGAGAAGAAGTGACAGAATCAGTTCTAGATCGGGTGTTCAGTCGTTTTTGTATTGGAAAATAGAGTTTTGGGTGAGTTATGAAGGCAAGAACTCTCGAAATAGAGATAAACTTTTCTGAGATCGCTTTTCAATTGAACGAACCTTCAACGTTGCCGATTGGTATTCCGATTGAATCTGAGGCTGATGCTCGGGTTTTGTGGAGTAATTCTTTAAGTCACCCTCTGCTTTGCAAGATTGAGGGGCGATTTCAGCGACACAATAATCAAATGAATCCCCCGTTTCAACCACAGAAACTCGACGGCGGCTGCGAGACTTCCGAGGCTGCCAAGCCAATTGTTTTTGGAGGAGATGCTGTTCTTCTTGGGGAAGAGATAAAATAACCTGTGCTAAATTATTGACCAATGAAGTATTCATGCTCTCTGAATTTTAGGTGGATACAGTTGGGCACATTGTATGAAATGACAGGGTAACTGTGCGGCCATTTTGGCAACTTCACCTGTTTTAAACCAATAATCTACCCTATGAGAGATTAACCCGCTCAAACTCATTGAACGACAAATCTTACGGGGGTTAGCTGAGGTTTAACACTGGGATGAAATTTAAAAGAATAATATTCAGATATTCTTATCGGCTAAAACTGTTTTTGTCAAGAGGGGTTTGATACCGATTACGTTCATTCAAAAATTGTGATAAAGTTGACATCAAAAGAGTGGTCAGTTAAATGCGCTAAAATCCTTATTTCCATTCCTTTTAGGTTGAACATACACTTTAGCTTCTGATCCTGTATACTCTCTCAGATAACAAAGAATAAATCGATCATCATAAACCATACTATTTGCTATATAGTTTTTCACAGACTAGAATCAAGCTCTAGAATCTTTAGAGGATTATATCCACTCCATTGCAGCCGTTATTGCCATCACCAGGGAAGTGGGAATAATCTCAGTAGCTTTCTAAATTTTTTCACCTTGAATCACTCAAGATTGAGTTAGGTCTTGGAAAGCGTTCTTATTTATTAACCTAGCATTCCTTGAAGAAAGATTGCTATAACAAACCCGATAAAAGACTCAAAAAATATATTGTACTTTTACTTGTTAAAAATTGGAAAAATACGGAAATAACAAATAAAAATTATACGGATAAAATCAGTATAACTCAGAGTATTTCAGAAGCACTAAACTGTCAGATTCAGTATTTTTACGTAGAGAAATAACTGAAATTGTTCTTAAATGCACAAAGAACGTGTCCCGTTAAGGTCTGTAGTGCTTTCTCAGGGGTAAAGATGTACGCCTGAGTCCTACCCCTGAGATCACACTATATAAAAAAATTATCTTTCCGTGCGGGGAGACCCGCTCCATAAGAGACGTTGGAGTCGGGAGGAGAGCACGGGCAGGATCTGTGATAAAATAGACATGGTTCCTAACCCACCCGAGACAATGGATTCAGACAGCCTAACGAGCGAAGTCCAGTTACACTGGCGGCGCAGACAAATTGGTAGACCGGGAAAAGATGACAGGGCAATGGGCATAAACATCCCTCGAATCAACAGTTCAAAAGAAATTCCGTTTGGATTTCGATACATTTTGCTGTGGGACACACAGTGTTAGCCTGTGGAGCGACCGTAAGAGCCGAACAGAGTAAGTCTGTTAAGCCGGGTGCGAAAAACCCTGAGCGCAGTCGAAGGGAAAGAATCAGGAACCTAAGTAGTGATGCTTGGGAATCCCACGCCCCCCGTATTCAAGGGGGCAGGCATAAAGAATGTTGGCGTTGGGAGGATGTCAAAGAAATAACCTTGTGAAACTGAACTCCTGCATTTAAGCTGTATGCACGCACACAATCGATTGCAATTGAGTTATCGACCATGAAATTATCCTTTCTCAAGCGGTTCGCTCCCCAAGTCGTCCTCGGTGCGATCGCGAGTATTATGATGAGTAGTACCAGTGCTATGGCGGCTGACCGCGTAGTGCTCACCTACGGCCCAATACAAGCGCCTATCGAGCTTGATGATCTGAGAGCCTTTGCTGAAACTGGGGAAAAAACTAAAACTATTAGTCAAATTGTCGGGGCATCGGGACTTGACGAAGATACTCTGCGGGGACTGATGAGTTTAGAAGTGGGCTTTGATTTAGTACCCTTTGCTTGTCTGATTTGTAGCCCCACGGGTGTAGAATTAATTGAAGATATTGCCATAACTGTGCGGACTCATCGTCGTGTTGAGAATGTTACAGCCCTGCACGCTGCCTTAATTAATGCAGTCAGTGATGATGGTAAGATCTCTTTCCTCGACTTAATCGGATACTATCCCGTGCCGGGACTTTACGTTGATATCGCCAACATCCCTGAAACCGTTAATAAAATTCAAAGCTTCGCCGGTGGACTACAGACACTGTTGACAGATGCTGCTAGATATGGTAAGGCGGGTTGTTCACTTCAGGAAGTCAGTCTTCCTACCCCTACCCCAGCCCCAGCCCCTCGCCCTGCACCTGTGCGTCCTGTGCCCCGGCCTCCTGCACCTGTACGTCCTGTACCTGGATTATGGTAAAGGATTTTGCTTGATTAATTAACCTTGAAGAATGAGGGCGCATACAATGCGCCCCTAAGAAGATCAATCATATTCCCTGACTAGGCAACAGCGGGTTGAGGTTGGAATTGGAACATGGAGTAAATTACATTTCTGCGAATATCTGTCATCATTTCCAAGAACTGTTCATAACCTTCCCGTTTGTACTCAATTAACGGATCTTTTTGTCCGTAACCTCGCAAGCCAACAGACTCTCGTAACGCATCCATTTGTTGCAAATGTTCGCGCCACAAAGTATCAATTTGTTGGAGGATAAAAAAGCGTTCTGCTTCTCGCATTAATCCCGGTTTAAGTTGATTAACTTGGGCTTCTTTAATATCGTAAGCATTGCGAAGTTGTTCATGCAAGAAGGTTTTAATTTCATCCACGTTCAAATCAATCAATTGATCTGCCGTTAAATCTTGCAACAGATAAACAAATTCTTTAGCTTTATCGACAACTTTATCAATATCCCATTCTTCCGAAGGTAAGTCCGGGTTAATATAAGCATCAACAATATCATCCATGGTTCTTTCACCATATTGAATCACTTGTTCTTTCAAATCTTGCCCTTCTAAAACCCGACGACGTTCGGCATAAATAGCGCGGCGTTGATTGTTCATCACCTCGTCATATTCAAACACCTGTTTACGGATATCATAATAATAGGTTTCGACCTTTTTCTGCGCCCCTTCCAACGACCGAGTCAACATTTTTGACTCAATGGGCATATCTTCTTCGACGTTAAACATTGTCATTAACCCAGCCACGCGATCGCCCCCAAAGATCCGTAATAAGTTATCCTCTAAACTGAGGAAGAAGCGGGTTGAACCGGGGTCTCCTTGTCGTCCAGCCCGTCCCCGTAATTGGTTGTCAATACGGCGAGACTCGTGACGTTCTGTGCCAATCACATGAAGTCCCCCAACATTAATCACTTCATCGTGTTCAACATGGGTAAACTGTTCATATTCAGCCACAATTTGCTTATAAACATCCCGTAATTTTTGAATGACGGGATCTTCAGTGGGGGCTTTTTCGGCCGCAACCGCTAATTTATCTTCTGCTTGTAATTCCGGTAAATTTCGTTCACCATATTGAGCCACAGCAAAATCTACTGCATCTTTCAATAACTTTTCTGCCTGATTAGAAATTTGTGTGGGGAAAATCTCAGAAGAGACTTTCCAAGATTTTGCTTTTTTCAGCCCGCCAAAGCCTTGTGCAGGGTCACGTTTACTGCCTCCTGAAACCTGAGTAATGGCTAACTCTTTTTCATCTTCCGGTTGAACGATACGGGGCATGAAATATTCCCGCATTTTCAACCGCGCCATATAGTCCGCGTTTCCCCCGAGGATAATATCAGTACCTCGCCCTGCCATATTCGTTGCGATCGTCACACTGCCTCTACGTCCGGCTTGGGCAACAATTTCAGATTCCCGTTCCACATTTTCCGGTTTCGCATTCAGCAGGTTATGGGGAACTTTGCGTTGTGATAATAGACGCGAGAGTAACTCGGATTTTTCCACACTGGTAGTCCCGACTAAAACCGGACGGCCCTCTTCATGCATATGAGCGCATTCATCGGCAATAGACTTCCATTTTCCAGCTTCAGTTTTATATACCACATCAGCCAGATCGACCCGACCCCTAGGACGATTAGTGGGGATAATACTCACCTGCAAATTATAAATCTTCTCAAATTCTGCCTCTTCCGTTTTAGCCGTTCCCGTCATCCCCGACAGTTTAGGATACAGTAGAAAGAAGTTTTGATAAGTAATCGTCGCTAAAGTTTGGGTTTCTGGTTGAATATCGACCCCTTCTTTAGCTTCAATGGCTTGGTGTAGACCATCACTCCAACGCCGCCCTGGCATTACCCGGCCAGTAAATTCATCAACGATGACAACTTCTTCTTCCCGGACAATATAGTTAACATCTTTGGTAAATAGTTCTTTGGCTTTAAGGGCATTAAAAATAAAGTGCGCCCAAGGGTTACTGGGGTCATATAAATCTTGCATCCCCACCAATTCTTCTGCGGCTGCAAACCCTTCATCGGTTAACAATACATTGCGGGCTTTTTCATCCACTTCGTAATGTTCTTCCGGTTGCAGGGCTTGCGCCACTTGAGCCGCGCGAATATACTTTTCGCTGGGACGCTCAACTTGACCCGAAATAATTAACGGCGTACGGGCTTCATCAATTAAGACTGAGTCAACTTCATCGATAATGCAATAGTTAAACTCACGCTGCACCACATCCTCAATAGAGGTTGACATATTATCCCGCAAATAATCAAACCCCACCTCACTGTTCGTGGCGTAGGTAATATCGCAACGATAATTTTTCTTGCGTTCCTCCGGGGTCATCCCCTGTTGAATCAGTCCTACAGTTAACCCTAAAAATCGATGTACTTGCCCCATCCATTCCGCATCCCGGCGGGCAAGATAATCATTCACCGTAATCACATGAACCCCTTCACCGGAGAGAGCATTCAAGTAAGAAGGCAGCGTTGCCACCAGGGTTTTACCTTCCCCGGTTTTCATCTCAGCAATTTCGCCTTTGTGGAGGATAATACCCCCCAATAACTGTACATCAAAGTGCCGCATTCCCAACACTCGTAAGCCGGCTTCGCGCACCACGGCAAAGGCTTCTGGTAAAATCTCATCTAGGATTTGAAGACGTTCTTCCCTCGATTTTGCCTTTTCCAGAATCTGTCTAAATTCCCCTGTTTTTCCCCGCAGCCCGTCATCAGAGAGGGCATGAATATCTTCTTCTAAAATATTAATGTCTGTGACTAACGGCTGAAACTTTTTAAGTTTTCGAGCATTGGGATCGCCCAGCAAAGCTTTTAACATGGCTTGATTCTAAATAATTTTAACGAGTTTATACTGAGAGCTTAATGTCTATTGAGCTGGGTTGATACAAATCTGAGTGGGGTTACCCGTCAATAGATGGATACACCACAAACCAGTTAATCGGTGTTTCCAGCTCCAATAAAAGATCTTGTATTGGTTATTGTAGCAATCGTTGCATCTGAGGGGAAATGGGGGCGATCTCTACTCGTTATTTGTTCGTTATGGGTTGTTCCGAGCGGGGGAAAAGTTCCTATTGACGGATAGTCTCAGCATTGTCACTCGAGAGAGAGATCCGACCGGGGCCTTAGTGCTATTGCCGACTCCTTCAAATAATCAATGTGCTAGAATCCTAGATTAAACCTTATCGGTTCACAGGGTATAAGTTTGCCGAATCTAAGAATGCATCTTCCGGGTTAACTGCTCCCATGCCCCCGAGGTGGTGTGCTCTCAGGAGAGAAGCATATTTCTACTTGAGAAAGTAGATAACCCTGATACAGATTCAACACCCTCACCCAACTAACGTTGAGAAGAGGGATTGTAATGTCAATTACAAATTACTGTTGAATACTGGATGAGTCTCAACTGGGGTATTTTACGCTCGTTTCTTAGCCTGAACTCGGGTAAAGTCTCTAGCGGTTCTCCTCCTAATCTGGTCAAGGGAATTGATTCAACTTTGTCTGGATGCAGTAATCTCATTCAACCGCTAACCTCATGATCCGCCGAGGAAGCCAGTGGGGTTAAACAGATGGGTAACAGCACTCGAGAGAAAATGCCGATCAACTCACCCGACGATCGCTATCAAGGATGAGTCCTCACTTCGTCAAGGGCTGAAATTATTCAGCTTTAATGGCATTGAGACAGTAATTATCGAGAAATTAAATCAGTTGATCATCTTTTAATTTTTCAACTCTGAAAAATGTCACGCTAAAATTAGCGTACGGGCATGCAGCAAATGATGAGTATTAGCCATGTTTGAACGCTTCACAGAAAAAGCAATTAAAGTAATCATGTTGGCCCAGGAGGAAGCACGCCGCCTGGGACATAACTTCGTGGGGACAGAACAGATCCTCTTGGGTCTGATCGGAGAAGGCACTGGTGTCGCCGCCAAAGTGCTAAAGTCCATGGGGGTGAATCTTAAAGACGCTCGGATTGAGGTCGAAAAGATCATTGGTCGAGGATCGGGGTTTGTCGCCGTCGAAATTCCCTTTACTCCCCGTGCCAAACGCGTCCTGGAACTCTCCCTAGAAGAAGCCCGCCAATTGGGACACAACTATATTGGCACAGAACATCTGCTTCTGGGCTTGATTCGCGAAGGGGAAGGAGTTGCCGCTCGTGTTCTAGAAAACTTGGGGGTTGACCTGACTAAAGTCCGTACCCAAGTGATTCGGATGCTCGGGGAAACGGCTGAAGTTGCCGCTGGGGGCGGTAATAGTCGGACAAAGACTCCAACCCTCGACGAGTTCGGCTCTAATTTAACCCAAATGGCCGGGGAAGGCAAGCTCGATCCGGTTGTGGGTCGGCAGAAGGAAATTGAACGGGTGATCCAAATCCTGGGTCGCCGTACCAAAAACAACCCCGTTTTAATCGGAGAACCGGGTGTCGGTAAAACCGCGATCGCTGAAGGTCTAGCCCAGCGCATTGCTCAAAACGATGTCCCGGATATCCTGGAAGAAAAACGAGTCGTTACCCTTGATATTGGCCTGCTGGTGGCCGGTACAAAATATCGGGGTGAGTTTGAAGAACGACTCAAAAAGATTATGGATGAAATCCGCTCTGCTGGCAATGTTATCCTCGTGATTGACGAGGTGCATACCTTAATTGGAGCCGGGGCAGCAGAAGGGGCAATTGATGCGGCTAACATCCTCAAACCCGCCTTAGCGCGGGGTGAATTGCAATGTATCGGGGCAACCACTCTCGATGAATATCGCAAGCACATTGAACGGGATGCTGCCTTAGAACGCCGTTTTCAACCGGTAATGGTGGGTGAACCTTCTGTTGATGAAACCATCGAAATCTTATTTGGTTTGCGGGAACGCTATGAACAGCACCACAAGCTGAAGATTTTAGATGAGTCCCTCGAGGCAGCCGCTAAACTCTCAGATCGGTATATTTCAGATCGCTTTCTACCCGATAAAGCGATTGATTTAATTGATGAAGCCGGTTCGCGCGTGCGTTTGATTAATTCTCAATTGCCCCCAGCAGCCAAAGAATTGGATAAAGAACTGCGACAAGTCCTGAAAGAAAAGGATGAGGCGGTTCGTTCTCAAGACTTTGACCGAGCCGGAGAATTGCGCGATCGCGAAATGGAAATTAAATCCGAAATTCGCAGCATTGCTCAAAGTAAAAAGTCTGAAACCCGCACCGATGATGATGATTCTCCCAGGGTAACGGAAGAAGATATTGCTCAAATCGTTGCTAGTTGGACAGGCATTCCGGTGAACAAACTCACCGAGTCTGAGTCTGAGAAACTGTTGCACATGGAAGATACCTTGCATCAGCGTCTCATAGGTCAGGATGATGCTGTTAAAGCCGTCTCTCGTGCTATTCGTCGCGCCCGAGTCGGGTTAAAGAACCCCAACCGTCCAATTGCCAGTTTCATCTTCTCCGGGCCAACTGGGGTGGGTAAAACGGAGTTAACCAAAGCATTAGCCACCTACTTCTTTGGTTCAGAAGAAGCCATGATCCGGTTGGATATGTCCGAATTTATGGAACGTCACACCGTTTCTAAATTAATTGGTTCTCCTCCTGGATATGTTGGGTATAACGAAGGGGGACAGTTAACAGAAGCGGTACGCCGTCGTCCTTACACTGTGGTGCTATTTGACGAAATCGAAAAAGCACACCCAGATGTATTTAATATGCTGTTGCAAATCCTGGAAGACGGTCGCCTGACTGATGCTAAGGGTCGCACAGTAGACTTCAAGAATACCTTAATCATCATGACCTCTAATATCGGGTCGAAGGTGATTGAAAAAGGTGGCGGTGGCTTAGGCTTCGAGTTTGAGGAAGATGCTGCTGACGCTCAGTATAATCGGATTCGCAACCTGGTTAACGAAGAGCTAAAACAGTACTTCCGCCCCGAATTCCTCAACCGTCTTGACGAGATTATTGTCTTCCGTCAGTTAACCAAAGACGAAGTCAAGGAAATCGCTGTGATTATGTTAAATGAAGTCTTTAGCCGCTTAACGGAAAAAGGCATCACCTTAGAAATCACAGATCGATTTAAAGAACGGTTGGTTGAAGAAGGTTATAACCCCAGCTATGGCGCACGTCCTCTGCGTCGAGCAATTATGCGCCTATTGGAAGATAGCTTAGCAGAGGAAATCCTCTCCGGTCGCATCAAAGAAGGTGATATCGCCGTGGTTGATGTTGATGACAGCGGTCAGGTTAGCGTTTCGCAGGGTGAAAAACGGGAATTACTACCCCAGACTGCTGAATAGTTCTTCACCATCACTCAATTTTAATTTATACAGACGTTCAACCTTGAGCGTCTTTTTTATGCATAACTTCCAAATATTGTCAAATTAAGCGTGGCTATTATAAAGGAATATAACAAAAACTCGTGCATCGTAGAAAATGAGTTTAGCCTCGGTTGAAGGCGATCACAAAGGAAGAATCAGGGTTTGAGGCGATAAAATTACAATAAGACATACTAACCCCTTGGTTAACCCTATGATACTGGTGTCTCAAACCCCTGTCAACTCGTTCGATCAATCTTAGTTATTAAATTTTGTAACAGTCATCAGAATTGAAAAAACTAATTATTTTTATTTTTATAAATTAGATAAATTAATGATTAGGAAAAAGTTCTGAAGCTGAGAGAGTGTATCTTGAATTTAAAATTAATCTCTAATATTGATATTGCTTTGTTCTTGTTGAGTTTCTTGGGGTTTATCGAGTTTCAATATTCTTCTAAGTTCTGGATTGAGTAATCCACTCATCAATAATGCAGATCCTGCTAGCAGTATACCAATAATCCATTTCCAATCAATTGTTAACTGCGGTTTGTTGAGGGGTGATTTGGGAAAAGGGTGATTTATATGATTATGTTGTGAATTATTGTACAGGGTTGGTTGTTCTGCTTCGTTTAGGGTTCCGGCTATTTTTGCACTATCTTTGATTTCACTATTGTTTATATTTCCGATACCAAAGTTACCATTTTGATTATTAGTGTTATTGCTATTATTCATATTAATATTTTCACTGATATTACCGATCTTACAATTATAAAAATTTTGGGTATATTGTCTTTCTTGACTTTCTTCTACTTGTAGTGGTTCATCTAATTTTAACGAATCTAGCCGATCGCTTCCATTATCCCAAATAGAGTTATTCGTTTCTTCTATACGTTTAACGAATCTTTCAAACTCTCCTGGCTTAAATTTTTTATCATCTTCAAAAGGATAAGGCTGACAAAAATCAAAAAGCTCCTTATCCCAAATCAACTTACGAAAGATATGATCGCACTTAACCTCTGAAAAATTAGACTTACTGATATTCCAATCTTCAATACGAGCTCCTGTGAGGGTTACTTTTTCAAAGTTGGTTTCTACTGCTTGAAGAGCTTTGAGATTAGCTCCTGTAAGGTTGACTTCCCTAAGATGACATCCATTAAAAGAAGCTTCTGTCAGATCAGTATAACTTAAATTAGTTCCATCAAGCTCAATAGTCCTAAAGTTTACTCCTCTTAGAATCTGTCCAGTGAGATCGGCTCTTGTAAGGTCAGTTTCTTTTAAGTTAGTTTCTTTAAGAATACTTCCTCTAAGGTCAACATCAATTAGAGCGGCTTCTGTCAGATTGGCTTCTGTTAGGTCGGCTGCTATAAGCTTAGTTTCAATGAGATTAGCATTTTCTAGATTAGCCGATCTGAGATTGGCTCTAATCAGATTAGCTTCTGTCAGAAGAGCTGATTTAATATTAGCTCCACTGAGATGTGCATGATAAAGATTAGCTTTTGTTAAAGTAGCATAACTAAGGTTAGCTTGATTAAAATTAGCATTTTCTAAGATAGCTGATTGGAGGTTAGCTCCCCTAAGATCTGCATCACGGAGATTAGCTTCTCTAAGGTTAGCATCACTGAGATTGACTCGTTTGAGATTTGCACCCATAAGGTTAGCTTTTTTAAGATAAGCACCTTCAAGATCGGGTCTAATATCTGGATTTTCTTCTCTCCATTTATTCCAAGCCTCAACCCCTTCTTCAAGCTTTTTCAAATATTCAGGATTAGCCATGAACTAGACTAAAAAATGTAGATTATCTGATATCTATTATATAAATTCAGAATTTTATATTGTGAAAAATAAGAAGTTGATGTGGATAAAAGTATTCCAGTAAGGGTTTTATGGGGTGAAAAGCGCAAATTATTATCCCAGACTGCTAAGTCATCTTTTATTTTAATAGATGATCATAGAAACATTCAATATTGAGGATATCTTTTTTTATTGAGTTATAGAAAATATTAATTCAGATTTAATGGTATTATTCATATCTAAAAAATTAGCAGTCATACACACTTATTGAATCAGTCTAATCTGAATTAATGTAACCGGATTGAGAGGAGAATAGCGGGTCAAATCAGCAATAGGAACAGAACGAGAGAGTTGTACTTGTAGTAGTTGATAGCGCCATTCAGGTTCTACAATTTGTCGTTGTTTTATCCAATCTAAAACAGTACTTAAATGCTCTATAGTAGCCAAAGCAACTACAATAACTCCCCCAGTAATTAGGCGTAAACTACAAAGTCCTAATATCTCACTAATTTGTCCGCCGCTACCCCCAATAAAAATACGATGAGGCGATCGCAATCGATGCAAAACATCAGGGGCTTCGCCATGAATTGAAACCACGTTGCTAACTTGAAAGCGATGTATATTTTGTTCAATTAAAGTGCTTCCAGCCGCCGTTTTTTCGACTGCATAAATTGTTGATTCTGGAAACAGTCGTGCCATTTCTATAGATACAGAACCTGTACCTGCACCAATATCCCAAATAATTTGATTCGGTTGTAATTCAAGTTCTCCTAATACTAAAGATCTAACTTCTCGCTTTGTCATTAATCCTGGGCGATCGCTAAAGCTTAAAAAGTATTGATCGGGGATACCTGAACAAGGAATTTTAGATAAGTCTAAAGGTGCTTTAAAATTGGCTAACTGACGAATCAGAATAACAACATTTAGGGCTGCAAAAGTTTGACAATGAACTTGATTAATCGGAATAGATTGAACTTTTTCTTCTGTTCCTCCCATATTTTCGCAAACCCAAAACTGATAATTATTCGGTAAATCTAAGCTGAGTAATAAATTAGCGATCGCGGCAGGCGTATTAATATTATCGGTCAAAACTGCTATCTTTTCAGCATTTTCTTGTAATGCCTGATTTAACTTTTCCAAAGAGCGTCCGTGACCACTGACAATGACAGCGTCTTGCCAAGGAATTTTAATCCGGTTAAATGCCAGTTGAATTGAACTAACATGGGGATGAAAGATCAGGTCTTCGGGGGGAAACCAAGTTAATAATAATCGCCCTAATCCAAAAAAGAGGGGATCGCCTGAAACTAAGATGACAATATGATATTGTTGTGTATTTGCCGGAGATTGAATTAAAGAAGAAAATCTTTCAATCTTTAATTCTTCAGAATCATCAACAATAATTTGTTGTTCCCAGGCGGCTAAACGTTGTTGAATTTCGACAACTGTCTCTGTTAAATCTCGTAATATAATTTTAGGCGCTGGATGTTGCGGAAAATAACTTAAATGGCGATCGCTTCCGGCTAACAAGGCGGCTGAATTGACAAGATTTAGGATAGAATTGCTTAGTCCAGCGACTCCATCTAATCCAATTCCAACTATATGTATCGTTGCCAATGGTTTATTACTAAATTACTAGAAGTTACTACAATTTTTGAGAGTCCATCTGTTCCCAAGCTAAAATAATGAGTGCATTTAAAATAGCGGCAGCTACAGGAGACCCTCCCTTGCGTCCTTCCACTCGAATTTGAGGAACAGATCGTTTCGCCAAAGCTATTTTTGATTCTACAACTGACACAAAGCCAACAGGAACCCCAATAACAAATGCTGGGTTAACCACAGATTGATCGACCAATTCACACAAACTGAGTAAAGCTGTAGGAGCATTACCAATCACAAAGATAGCATGAGGAAACCGCTGAGCGATATTTAATAGTCCTGTTTCTGTGCGAGTTTTCTGAGGAAGTGCATCCTTGGCGTATTCTATGGCAGAAAATAAGGGATTATCAAAGGTTTTTTTGACCATTCCTTGTACTCCAATTTTCACCATGTTGACATCGGTAATAATGGGGATGCCGAACCCAATGGCAGTGATAGCGGCTTCTATCACTCCTGGAGAAAAATACATCAGTTGAGTAAAGTCAAAATCTGCGGTACTATGAATGACTCGTCGGATAATAGCATATTCAGTCGGACTGAAATGATGAGAACCGATTTCGTGGTCAATGATTTGAAACGACTGTTGTACAATCGGATGGTCGATCATAAGGTAAATTTAGAGCAGTAAACCTGATTTAGAATATTATTTCTTATACGATAAGGCTATTTTATGTGAAGTGTAAAGATCATTTTATACCACTCATTGAGTTCATGGACGAATTGATGCAAAACCGACTTAACAGATTAAAGATAAACCTTTCCGTTTTATATTAATTTTCAAACAATGAGCAATAATAAAAGAACAATGAAGTTTATTAAAATAATAATTATTCTATTTATTGGGATAATACCGGGATGGTTGGGATTTAATAATTTTACGATACGGCTTACGCCACCCTCCGCGATCGCAGCCCCTGCTTTTTCTAAAGAAATGATCGATCAGTTAGTGGATCAAGCGTTTAAAGCCACCAACAAAGGAGATTTTACCACAGCAGAAAATGCCTGGAGTCAACTGATTGAACAATATCCAGATAATCCTGCTGGTTGGAGTAATCGCGGCAATATCCGGGTGAGTCAATATAAGCTAGAAGCGGCTGTTTCTGACTACAATAAGGCAATTGAACTGGCCCCAACCTCTCCCGACCCGTATTTAAACCGAGGCGTGGCTTACGAAGCCTTACAACAGTGGAGTAGGGCGATCGCCGATTACAATTATGTGTTAGAATTAACTCCTAATGATGCCATTGCATACAATAACCGAGGTAATGCAGAAGCGGGTTTAGGCCATTGGAAGCAGGCGATCGCAGATTATAAAAAAGCAACAGAAATTCAACCCAGTTATGCCTTTGCCCGTGCTAATTATGCTCTAGCACTGTATCAGGATGGACAGGAAAAAGAGGCCATTAAAACTTTAAAAAATTTGGTGCGTAAATATCCTAACTTTGCGGAGACACGGGCAGCCTTAACCGCTTGTTTGTGGCGGGCTGGTTTACGGGGAGAAGCCGAAAGTAATTGGGTCGCAGCAATCGGTTTAGATTCACGTTATAAAGATATTAACTGGGTGGCAAATGTGCGGCGCTGGCCGCCAAAAATGCTGGAAGCATTAGATCAGTTTCTCAACTTAGGTTAAGTTAACTTGTGCCTCAATTAATCTCTCAACTTGAGTCGGTGTCAATTCCTCGACATTATTCAAAACTAATTTTGCCCCCGCTTTTTGTAAGTTAGCGCTATAGGCTCGACGACGTTGTGTATTGTCTTGAATATGAGGCGGCAACACTCCCACACCCAGCCAATTTCGATGGGGTTGTTGTTGTTTAGCTTTCTCAACGGTATAGAGATCGGCTACCGTATCCCCAATATAAATCACAGGGGCAGTTTCACTCCCCCGATACTGCTGCATAAGCTGCTGCGTCACATCCAATAACCCCGTTGGGTCGGGTTTTCCGGGTGCATCTTCCATCGCCACCAATATCGGACGATCTATTCTTAACTTCCCCTGAAGCAGATATAACGCCTCAGCCCGAGTTGCCCCACTAAAAAATCCCCACGGAATGTCAGCTTGAGTTAGCTGTTTAAAATACGTAGAATTACATAATAACGGTTCATCACAAATATAACCCGTCCAGTTTTGCAGATTATCACCTAAATAACGAGATTGAAAAAAGGCAATGATCTGTTCATAATCAAAATTAAGTTGATCTCGGGTTTTGTTTTGTGCTTCAAAATAGCGATCAATTAATTCCCGTGAAGCTTCCCAATCATTATTCCATATCCCTTCAGACTTGAGGCGATCGATATCCTCCATTGTCGGACGATAAGCGTTACTCGTATAGTGTTCGACTGTATCTGCGATCGCCCGTCGATAAGAACCACCTACATCTCGTAACACCCCATCAATATCAAAAATCACAATTGCTTTCATTAACTTTATGTAAGGCGATCGCCTTACATGAATTCAAACTCAAATTAAACTCGATATATTTTACTCGAAAATGTCATTTCTATCAAACCTGAATATTTTAGGGCAGTAATCTTAACTAAGTTGTACTCAGAATAATTACTGAATCATCATTAAAATTACTGAGGTTCACCTTAGTTGTACTACTGGATAAATACCGTAATTTGGCTGTAGTTTTCCTGAAAAAATAAAAGTATAGTTGAAGAAGATTAATAACTCTATCTTTGGGAAAATGACATCTCTTTATCAATATTCAGCTTAAAAAGAGACTGTTATGGCTATTATTCAGTCACAACAATTTTACCCACTGTCTAATCTTTTATCACTGCGATTTGATGAGCATCACACTGCGTTCGCATCATCATTCGCATTATTTAATGTTGTCTAATTTATCCCAAAAATCATGACTACTTCAAATACCTCCTTAATTCTTGGACTTCCTGAATTCGGTAATCAATGGTTAGATTAAGCTAATCCTCTTCCTAATATTCAAATTACTGAAGTAGGAGATGAAACAATAGCAACCTACGACGGTACTATTAATCTGACTTCTGAAATCAATGAGATTGTTGAACAACTGAGTCTAGGAACAATCACACAAACAATTGAGTCAGCAAACCCAGTTTTTCTGGTTAAAGGAGATGTTAATAGTCCCACTGCTTATGAACTCTCTATTCCTGAAATATCCGCAGGACAACTTCTCAAGAGTTTACAGGAAATTGCGGGAACAGAGTTATTTCAAGGATTTAGTAGTTTAGGAAATGTTGATCTCATCATTGCCAGCGATAGCGTTAAGGCTAACTATACAGATGATATCACTATCAATTTAAGCGATCTAATTCCCGGTGAGAATAGTGTAATTGAGGATCTGGTTAATACAATAACAGATAAATTAGGATTATATGGGGATGATAGTGTAGATGGAACGCAACTAATTTTATCTGGATCGCAGTTAGAAATTATTCAACAAAATTGTCAAAAAGCATTAAGTGTTGCGGGTAACTTTAACAATCAAGAATTTGGGTTTAGTGTTGGTAGTGGCGACCTGGGATTTTCAGTTAAGGTTCCATTAATTAATAAGGAAACCCTCAAAAATGCATTCTCAAGTATTGCAGGAGAACTTCCTGAATTTGCTAGCACTTTTCTAGATATTTTACAAGAAAGCACTAATCTAGAAATCCCATCTAAAAATAACGAATTTCAAGTTAAATATCTAGATGATATCAATATTACATCTATCATCAATACTCTATATTCTGAAATTGGTTTAGATTTAGATATCACTCAATCCCTCACCGTTACAGAACCAAGTTTACGGATTATCAAAGATGAAAACGGCAATCGTTCTGATGATATTTCTGTCGGTGAAATCTCTACCAGTGAGATGATCAATTTCTTAACAGATGCTTAAATAGTCTTCTTGATAGTACAGATGATTTTGTTAAAGATACTGTTAATCAACTGGCTGATGGATTATTAGGAGATGGAGATCCTGATACAGATGGAACTCAATTAGTTTTATCTCAACCTCAAGCAGAGTTAACCAAACAAAATGGCAGTAAAGCATTTAGTTTTGCCGGCAGTCTAAATGGTACAAACTTTGGTATTAATGTTAAAGGTGAAGATGTAGGATTTGAGTTTGAAATGCCATCTTTGGATCAGGACAAACTCAAAAATACCTGATCTAACCTGGCGGGAGAATTACCGGGATTTGCTGATACCTTCTTAGAAGGTTTAGCCGGGATTACAAACTTCAAATTTTAAGCGCTTCCGGGTGGCTTTTAAATCAAATATATGGACGATTTAAATATCACGTCCATCATTAATAAACTCTCCTCTGAAATTGGACTTAGAACCAATTTTTCTAAACCTCTCACCGTTAAACAGCCGGGTTTACGAGTGGTGAATGATGAAGCAGGTAAGCGTGATTATGAATTTTCTGTGGGTTAAATTTCTCCAGGATAAGTGGTTAATTTCTTAACAGAAGTTGTCGGTGCGGACTTACCTAATAGTATTCAATCCAAAATTGATAGCATTGGTAACGCCAGTTTCACCTTGTCTAATAATGGAATTTCTCTTACCTATTTAGATGATTTAACCTTAGATATTAATAGTTTAATTGGTAGTTATGTTGGATTTTTACAGGATGCCATTAACAAAATCACCGAAGGGGTATTAGGAGATGGCGACCCTAATAAACCCGGCACTCAGTTAGTTCTGTCTCAACCTGAACTTGAATTTATCAAGACAGATGGTAGCAAATAACTGAGTTTTGCGGGTAGTTTTAACGGTGCAGAATTTGACATTAATGTTAGTAGTGAAGATATTGAGTTTGAGTTTGAAATGCCATCAATTGATGTGCAGAAACTTAAAGATGGACTCAATAGTCTGGCGGGATAATTACCCGGATTTATTACCTCCTTCCTCGACATACTCGAAGCCAGTGCTAGCTTAGAATTTGAATCCAATGCAGATGGATTTGCGGTTACCTATCTCGATACTCTCAACATTACCTCAATTATCAATGACATAACCAACACACTCAATTTAGGAGAAGCCCTCGATCCCAATACACCCTTTAACGTGACAAATCCTGGTTTAAGGATTAACACAAATGGTTTGTTTGAAATAACAGTGGATGAAATGGCTCCGGGTGAAGTGATCAAATTCTTCACCAAATTGGCAGGAACATCTTTACCGAATGATATCCAAACAAAACTCAACAACATCGGTGATGTCAGCTTAACGATATCGAATCAAGGTATTTCTCTGACTTACTTAGAAGATTTAACCTTAGATCTTAACCAGATAGTTGGTGATAATTTTGGTTCAATTCCACTCATTCAAGATGCTGTTAATACGATTTCTGAGACCGTTTTGGGTGATGGCGACGACACCAAAGAAGGAACTCAACTTGTTTTAAGCAAACCCCAACTAGAGTTAACAACAACATCACTCGGTTTAGCCGGAGCATTAAATGAGCGAGGTTTCGAGTTAGAATTTGGAGATGGAATTGGATTTAACTATGATAGTTACTAATTTTGTAGACAAATGTGACTACTCATAGCTTGATACGGCTTAGTCCGTACAGGGCTAACTACTAGCCTCATTATCGATTGTCTGTTAAAAACAGAATCACCGACTGCATTTCGGATACAATTTAAACTGCCATTGGTGTCTCCGTTGTAAACTCGACCCGAATTGGCTCTAAACAATCCGCGCTTTACT
>CAYNXM010000351.1:0-18979 GCA_964401105.1 uncultured Lyngbya sp.
CGCCTGCGTCAACTTCAATCTTGCTCTTTTTGCCGAACTTAATGCTTTGACCTCTCAGAGGCGTTGCATGATTGACTGGATATTGATTCATTCTAGATGCTATGCAGGTTTAGTGCATGAATTGTGAGAAATGGTATAAGACGTTTAATTTTTCGTTTCAGACGCTGGCTGGTCGCAATGCGCGAAAATGGATCGAGTATTTTGGGTTTAAGTTTGGCAATTAGGACAGTTGCTATTCCACCACACTATACTTCTCAGGACTGTCCTAATTGCGAAGCGAGAATCAAAAAAACTCTATCTACTCGTACTCATATTTGCGCATTGCGGATATGTAGAAGATCGCCATATTGCAGCTAGTATCAATATACTTAAAAAGGGTTTAAGTACCGTAGGACATACGGGAGCTAAAGTCTGGGGAGATTTGCCCTAAGGCTTGGTTGGTGAAAACCTGTCAGGTTACGGCGAGTCGATGAACCAGAAACCACACCGAGGATCGACAGATCGCTCTTGAATCCCCCGACTCCGTCGGCGGGAGGATGTCAACAAAGAAGGGTATAGCAATGATGTGATGATTTGTCATTAATGTAACCCTTTCAAGTAATACAATTTTAAAAAAGATAGTGAATAATTCGTAAAAATTTAGATAAATATCAGATGAGGTTTAGATAGAAGGGGGTGGGGAGCGGTGTGCAAAACTAGCTGCTCCCCTGGAAACACCCTATTCCGTAAGCTGCGTCAGGTTTTTCTAAGCAAAGCTGTAGGGCTACGAGCTAGGATGTTTACCAATTTAGGAAAGTTAAAAATGTGTCCCATAAAGGTGGGACATTGTAGAGACGTTATATGTCAATCTCTACTTCATTCCCTGTTTCCTGTTCCCTGTCCTTGATTTCCTTGAGCAGCGCTATACGCTTCACTATTTTGCTCGAATTCCTCAGCGTAAACTTTCAACAAATTAGTCATTTTAGTAACCATTTCTTGACCGGAGGATTGACCAAAAGATGTTGGATGTGGAGCGGCTTGATCAATACTGATGGCGATCGCATCTTTAACTTGAGTTGAGATCGGCTCTTGTAACTCTTCTCTGGCTCTAGCTCGTTGATACTGCGCCCCTTCTTCCGTTGTGGCATACAGGGGGGGCAGTCTGTTTAATGCATAAGCTGCAATATCACCTACGTCTACAGGACGATCATTACTATCCTCAATCTCTGCAACCTTCGCTATCGCCTCACTGAGTACCAGCTCCTCCATCACGTTGATAAACTGTTTCCGGGGTAAAACAACCACTTCACCCGTTAACAAAGCTCCCATCAACCGATCGAGAGCCATATATTCTTCGATGGACAACTCTGAAGCTGTATTACAGATCCGTCCAACTTCGGCTTCCATAGATGGTGTTAAGTAACCATCTTGCAAAGCTTGATCCACAATTTTTTCTATACTCATGATGCTAGTTCACTTAAATGCATGACTAATTTTACGACTCATATCTATCTCTGCTAGGCTCCCAGGGGTGCCGACAGAGGAACAACTTTTGTTATCCGCTAAGCGCTCTCAATTCAGGATATTTTACACAAAATACCAGAATTCCATGTAGTCAAGATTTAAACCCCCACATTGTATAACGTATTGATCTTAACCAGAGTTACCCAGTTCATGTCACCTTAGAACGCAACAATCTTGAGTGTACAAGCCCAATAGCAGCACTGTTGTTGAGAATAGATATTTAGCCGTTTCAACTTCTCGGTCTATCCTAACCGATACTTACAGCTTTCCCCATTAGGCTAGTTAATTCCATCATATCGCCAGGGAACTGGATCAACCGCTTGATTATGAACATATACACCCCAGTGTAAATGGGGCCCAGTGGAGGCCCCCGTTGACCCGACAGCGCCAATAACTTGACCGGCTTTCACTAGATCTCCTTCTTTAACATCAATGCGACTGAGATGAACAAAAATTCCTGCTACGCCTTGACCATGATCGATACCAATCACATTGCCATGAATTGTAAACCCTTCCGCTTCTCGTCCCACTAGCGCTACACGCCCAGCAGCAGGAGCCACGACCGGGGAACCAGTCCCAGCGGCATAGTCTACCCCACGATGATAATAATTCTCGGCAAATTCACCATTATAATAGCGACGAACCCCATAAATAGTACTGATCGATCCTGTACTGGGTCGCAGAAACGCACCTTGCCAATATTTTTCGGGTGTAACCAATTGTTTAAAGGCATCAACGCGATCAAATTCAAAATCTGTTCCTGTCAACCCTTGTTTATCGGGTGGCAGCCAAATAGACTGAGTCGGAAATTGACGATCGCGCAGTGAGATAGAAATGCTTTGCTGTTGGCTACCATTTATCACTTGAATTTGTCGGCTTCCGGGTTGATCTAAGGGGGTTGTGGGGAGTAAAGCCCGGTATTGATTTGACCCGATGGGAAACATGGGATAGGTTTTACCATCATATTGCACAGAGGGGGTGACAGAAGGGTCTGCTGTAGTTTGCTGAACCTGGACTGAGAGAGTATCCCCTAATTGAGGCGAGGGCGGCATCACCTGTACCTGGAATGCAGGGGCTGGCTGGATTAATATTATACCCAAAGTGGCGATCGCCAACAGAATTACTTGCCATCCTTGCTGTAGTCTAAACCGAGTCAATCTGTTAAATCCTAGAAAAAATTTCATCTCAAGCTGTCTTCGACGAGAACTTAACTTCATCAAATTTTACACCGCTACGCTGATTTCTGTGATTAATCACAAGTTGAACTGCTTCTGTTCAGGATAGCTTGCTGATTAATTCAGAGATTTTGCTGTATTCAATCTATTGTCGAAATACCGATTTTTCAAAACTCTTAATTTTTTGACTATATACATACCGAATTTAAAGTTTTTATTGAGCGATCGCAAACAGTAGGGTACGTTCATGAAATGTAACGCACCATTATTCCTCCCAAATTCCCTATAATTTTGGTGTAATTCACCCTATTTGTAACTGCTAGATCATGATTGCTAATCCATAATTATTTGCAGATCAGCCAAGTCTTTTTCCAATTTCTATAATTTCTTCACGATTAAAGTAAAATTGAGTGATTCCAGGAGTATAGTATCTCCAAAACATTTCTGTAATAATAGAACTATAAATCTTAGACCTATTTGATTGACTCATATATTTCTAATTTTTTTCTACTTCTCGGCTGAATCACATCAGGATCTACATCAAAACATTGAGCCGCTTGTGACATATTAAACTTTAATAAAGTATCATCTCCTAAAGGAACTTGATTCTGTGTGTTTTTTAAATTAACTTTAAGTTTATTGATAATTTCAGATGCAACTGCTTTAGCTAATAAGGGGGGTACAGAGTTTCCAACTTGACGAAAACCATGCCATTTTGTGACATGAAAACGAAACCAATCTGGATAAGAATGCAGACGGGCTGCTTCTCTAACGGTGATACATCGTGGGGTGACGGGATGAATAGGACGAGCAGATGTATGAGCACCTCGACTACTGGGTGTTCCGGCTCTTAAAGTATTACATAAACCATTTTTATCCAGTTTATGAAAACGACTGACAGGTTCTGTTTTTCCAGGTAATGTTGCTTTAAATCGCTTGATAGAAGCAGGAGTATGTTGTGTTCTTAAACTAGATGTTAATAGATTATTTGGATAAAGCCTAGGATAGGAATAATCATTATCTAATACTGTTTTACCTTGCATTATTTGACCATAATAGCTAGCTGAATTAAACTCTACTTCAATCCAGTCTTGTTGATTGAGTTCAGGATAATTCTCAACCTCTGGCAAGTCTTGAAGTGCATCCCAAACCGTTGGCGTTTGTAATAAAGAGGATGATGTTGATGTGAGTTTAGTCTCTAATGGTCGATAAAATTGATCGGGATACTCAGGGAGTGGTAAATCCATTTGAGCGCCTATTAAAAATAATCGTTCTCGCTTTTGGGGAACGCCATAATCAGCCGCATTCAAAACTTGATAAGGCTGTTGAACGTGATAACCTGAATTAGCAAATTTATTAATTAATTCTTCAAGGAATTGCTGATGTTTACCGGCTGCCATCCCTTTAACATTTTCTAGTACAAAAAACTTAGGCTGCAATTCATTAACTAGGCGCAAAAAGTGAAATATAAGCTGATTTCGAGGATCTTCTAATAAACGTTTTCCTATTAGTGAAAATCCTTGACAAGGTGGTCCACCGAAGATCACATCAATAGGGCGATCGCCAATCTTTGAATGTTGACGAATACTATCTCCTGAAAGGCTGGCAATATCATAACAAAAAATACGGGAAAAAGGAAAATTATATTGATGAACGGCACAATGGATCGGATCGATTTCCACCGCTGCTAAGACATCAAAACCCGCTTGTTCAAACCCTAGGGTCATCCCCCCTGCTCCTGCAAATAAATCTACTGCGATAGGTCGTGTATTGGGTGAGTTGAGGAGGTTTTGAACCATGATTGTTTACTATAGAATCGAATCGAGATTTCGTCTATGTTGAGTATAACATCAAGCTTTCAGCCCGTAGAGAAATCGACAAAAATACGGCATAATAAATTTTAGAGTTTCACGGTGGTTTAAACTGGGTCAATAAACGATGAAACAAGGTTTTGCCATACTCAGCGCGGTAGTTTTGATCGCGCCAAGTTTAACAAGTTCTGCGTTAGCTCAAATTCCAGACAGCTTCGGGGCGATCGCTACCACTCCCGATGCTAGTATGTGGGGATATGCTTACGATCATCCCAGCCGTGCTGAAGCTGAACGTCAAGCCCTAGAAGAGTGCGGCGAGTCAGACTGTCAAGTCAAACTCTGGTTTAAGAATGCCTGTGGTGCAGTTGCCAAAGATAACAACGGTAATGTAGGCTGGGCTTGGGGAGAAACCCGAACCGAAGCCGAAGCCGAGGCTGTTTCAAGCTGTGGCACAGGCGCTTGTCAGATCGAAACTTGGGTTTGTACTACTCGATATGACCCTACTGACTCACAAAAGTAGTTTGTTTCCATTGTTGAGCTTTTTCCTTAAAGTTCTCACAGCAAAGAGATTCAATTCCTAGCCATGAACCGAGGGTGGCTAAATCTTGATCAAATATTTCTTGTAAATATTGAACGTTTTCTGGGGTTAATTCGGGCCGATCTTTCATCGTCCACAAACCTCTGACCCAAGTGCGAAAAGATTTTGGAATTAACAATTGCCGTAGTTCTCGTAAACCTGGAGTTTCAACTAAAATATCTCGCCATTTACTCGTAATTAAACGTTCATTAGAAGCGTTTTGAGCACCCACTTCTACTTGCCATTCAGGTGGGTGTTGATAACCTAAAAACTGACAAACTCGTTCTAACTCTTGTTGAGGAGACTTGAGTAGACTTTCAAAGAACATCGGTAAAATTCGCTCTTTACCAAATGTATCAAAATAGGGCTGAAGCTGCATTGTATAGCGGCTATAATCAATTAATTCCGGATGTTGAGTAATAGCCTGATTAATCTCAACTGAAATCACCCGCTGACTCCATTCATGAATATACTGAGAAACCAGTCGATCGATGGGATGGCGGATCACATAAATAAATTTAGCATCGGGACAATGGTGTTGAATCCGTTCGATGGTTTTCGGATAAGTGGGTAATTTAGTATAATGAGTACTGGATTCTCCTCGCAGCTTGGCTTCTGATGAGCCTTCAAATAAAGAACAATACCAGTCTATGCCTTTGGCATATTCTTCATCATTACTAAAAAAATTGGGTTCTTTTAACTCACTCATGAAGATCCCGGGTTGTTTCATCAGTTGGGTATGTAATGTACTGGTGGCACATTTCATCGCCCCAATAATCATAAAGTTTGGATAATTTTTTTGCTCTTGCATGATGAAACGTTAATCTCAACTCTTCTTAAACAATAGAATGAATTGTCAATAGTCTGCCCTATCTTGTGGATAGATTGAGGAGACTTAATCTAACCTCAAGTCTAAAGGTGATTAACTCGCATTCGGCAGATTGGTCTGAGGATTGGGTAGTAGAAAAGGCTGCATCGGATCGCGCCAATTTGTCCAGATATCTTGTTCTTGAAACTGGCAGGTATGGGGTTGTTTATGACCCACTAACTCTCGACCCCAAGCCAAACTACGGCCGAATAACCACCAAAAATTCGCAAACCATAAACCCAGCTTGCCATAAAATTTAGCAAAATAGCGCGATCGCGAGGCATATAAATAGGGTTTAGGTCGGCGGCGAGAGGCGACATCAGACTTAACTGAACCACTTCCCCCCCGTAAATGGACGACCCTAGCTTTCGGCCAATGTAAAATTTTCCAGCCGGCTTGTCGGGTACGACGACAATAATCAACGTCATCGAAATACATGAAATAGCCTTCGTCCATTAAACCAATCTCGTCGATCACTTCTCGTCGAACCAGGACACAAGCAAAACTTGTCCATTGCGGTTCAAAGGGGGTATCTGAGACTGGAATGGGAACATCAAACGGTTTCAACAGCTTAGTAATTGGCCCGGTACCTGCCGCATCAATTAGTTCACTCAATGGTGAATGATAGCGGAAACAACTAATCTGAGGGGTGGTATCAGGCCATTCTAAGCGAGGACTGACAATTCCTGCTTCGGGATGGGTTTTCAGCGCCGCCAGCAATGATTCAATCGCACCAGGTCTGACAATTGTATCACTGTTGAGTAGTAAATAAGCTTCTGCTTCAACCGCTTTGATACCCAGATTATTCCCAGCAGAAAAACCGCCATTTACAGCAGAGGGTAAGAGTGTCACCCAATCTTGCCATTGATGATCCCCTATCGCTTGACTAATCAAAGGAACGGAGTTATCTCCTGATTGATTATCCACCACAATCACGGTATGCTCACCAATTTTAACCTCTGATTGCAAGGAATTTAAACAATCAATTACAAGTTGAGGAGTGCGATAATTTAAAATAACAATTGCCAGCTGCATCATGTTACAAAGTCCGTTAAACTGAGCCCGTTTTCATCTAGCCTTTTACCAGTGATAATCTTGACCGACTAAATCATAAAGTTTTTGGTTATAAGGAATAAAGTATTCTTTTAACTGCTCCATCACTGCTTGATCGGCTGGATCTATTTCATACTTACCAACATTATGGCGTTTCTGTTGGAATTGTTGAAGTGTTTCTGAGGAAAAAGGTTCAAGTTCCAGAAATTCACAAACTTGATGGAGTAAACCGGGTAAATCTTCTTTAAATTGAGCAAAGTTTAATACGAGTATTTGATTTTTATCAAAATGCTTATAATACCGTTCAAGTTGCTCCGCATATTTGCCCCGGTCAACATAATCGTAAGGATATTTTGCTTCTTTGGCTTTTCCTTGCAATTCTTGTTCGACTGCTTCGGCAAAGGTTCGATCATCTGCCGTGACTCTTAAATGATCGTTGGAGTTATTAAAAAAACTTTGATACATTTGCCAAGCAGAATAAGCCCGTTTTACAGGTTCACGAAGAATAGCAATCATTTTGATATCCCCTAAATCTGCTTTAATTCGTGCTGGAATATAATCAAAATGAAGATAACTGGGAGATGCATCAAAGGTTAATCGATCTGCTTTTTCAACTTTAGAGGGAAAATTACCTAAATACCAACCGTATCCTCGACTGTAGTTTTGAGGCAAATCAAAATAACGAATTTCTTTCCAGCTTTTATTTCCGACAATTTGAGGATGCTGAGTCAAATAATTATACAGAGATGTGGTTCCGGCTTTTTGTGCACCAATAACTAAAAAGTCAGGGGGTGACTTGATGGCGGGATAAATTGCTTTTTTAATCAGATCTTTAATCATATCTGTTAATTTGCCTCACTCTACGATTGACACTATATTGTTAGAGGGATTTCAGGAAAAATGTACGACAATAATCACTATGGGTCATCTTGTCATCAGTATATCATTGGTTTCTCGAATTTTGTAATCAAATTTTAACTTGAGCGGGTAACAGTTAAACACTGAATTCAATATAAATTATTGTGTTCATCTTCGTTATTGTTGATTTTCTCAACTGAGTCATTATTTGTTAGTTTTGTTGACAAAATCCTTCAAAGCGTCATATTTAGGAGAGCGATCTTGTGTGACGTGTTCTAAAGATCCCCAACTGCCCCATTTACCATATCGACTGATATCACTAAAGTGCATAAATACAGTTCGTACACCTTCAGGATCTTGCCAAGCATTTAGCATGTCTTGATATAAATCATAAAATCCAGGATGACGATTTAACTGATTAAAATACTTTGTGAGTTTATCATTATTTTGTACTCCCTTAACACCCACGACATGATTTCCGCCTTCATAAATCACTAATTTGAGGTTTTTAGATTTTGCGACTTCCGTGTAGTGTTGAAATTGTTCTTTTAAACCCTCGACATTTCCATCGGTTTCAAGAACACTACCATCTTTTAATTGAGCAATTCCTTGTTCAAATTCATCAATACTGGGATCATCTATCCAAGATTCAACAGTTTTTTCATATTTAGGCTGACCCAATTTACCACTAAAATAAGAACTAATGGCTAGCACATCAATTCCATGTTGATAACAAGGCGCTTCACTCCATTTATCGCATTCTAAAACTTGTTTTGCGCCCCAGCGATTCGCAGTCTGAGTTGAAATCACACATTGAATTCGTTGTTTTTCATCTGCAAAAACTGCCTGCCATATATCACACATTTGGGCTGTCCTAACCCCATAGGGTTGAAAAGAATTCTTTCCCCCAGAAATTGGACCATTATCTTTGACCCAGTGAAATTGTTCAAACTGAGGATTCCAAACTTCATTAGAATATTCCACATAGGCGGTTAAATTCGGGTCAAGAGTGTCTTTAATTAACTCAGCAAACTTTCTGATATATTCATCCGTGGCTTTGTGGGGCATATTAAACCAGGGATTAACTTGTAAACGATTCGCCAGTTCTACCATAATCTCAATGGGAACACCACCGCCATAACTATAGGATGCTTTTTGAATTTTCGGCCGATTTTGCCACTCGCTTTGACTTGAATGATTGGTTGCCATCCAGTCCATAAACCGTAAAGCATCATAGTGTTTAGTTTTCTCAATAAAAGTCGGGTTAAATAAAACAGATTCATAGGTTTGTTCATATTCAGCCGGAATGACACGAATATTGCGAATATAATTCCCTGTTTTATTAGGATCTGTTTCAGTAATTTTTAATAAAATTCCTTTATCAGAAGGATCAACCCTTAGCACATCTCGGCCTGGGGTCGATGCCGCTTCATCTTTATCGGCATCAAAATCATACTCCATTTTACCTTCCCCCTCATAGAGAACAATATAAGTTCCCCCTGGATAAGGAGCAACACTGCGATACATTAAGGCAGCAACTTGAGTATAGGTTGGGTCTTCTTCCGGGGCAGGCAGAGATTTTACCCAGCCCCACTGATCTAAATCTAGCTTGTCAAATTCTTTTGTATTCCAAGTTTCACGACAGTTTGGGTCACGATTTCGATCGCATTGGGTAATCCAACGACGAGAAGATTTAAACCCATCAATGAATGGCATTTGAGTTGAATGATCGGAAATACCGTGCAAGTTTGTCCCGAGAGTAAAAGTCCCAGGGGCGGCTGTGGCTTGCTCAAATTGAGTTTGTTCATTTGAGTTAAAACTCACCCAATTAGGAGAAACACCCAGTAGAAATCCTAAACTAATGAGGCTGAGATAAATTGTCCACTTTCCAAGATAACGCTGTATTTTTAACCCAAAAAAAGCAACCATGATTGATTTGAGATCGGCTAAATTTAATTGATTGAGAGTTAAGAAAAAATCAGAATTAACGAGAGTCCTGGAAAACATTAGAAGGTTCAGGAGTGGGTTGAGTCCGATTAGAGGGTTGAGGGGTTCTTGACTGTTTAACGACCAATTTTCGAGGGTTGAGGGGTTCTGGAGGATTGAGTAATAGCCCAATGAGTCCACCACAAGCGAAAGTATAAATCGGATTCATCATGGCATTTAATAAGCAGTCAAATAAATACAACGCTAAAACCACACTGAGAACAGCACCGGGAGCAATTTTGGGGTGAAACCAGGTATGGGGTTTGTAGCGCACCCCACAATACATCACCACAGGCAGTAGAAAAGTTCCAATCAAACCCGATAATCCAATCACCCCTCGATTTCCGAAGGCAATGATCCATAGACTATCTGTGACAGTGATATCTTCTAGTTCACCTGCCCAATTATATTCAAACACGCGGTTACGTCCCCATCCTCCCCATCCCCACAGGAATTGTTGTCTGGCTCTTTCTCCGAGTATCTCCTCATTGTCAAACCGAAATGCTAGGGATTGAGCCCGATCTGGGTTAATATTCTCACTGATAAATGAAACCACGCCCTCCCCATCAAAAGTGCCACTGACAGCCAACACTAAGTAAAGCACAATTCCTCCCAGAAGCAGCCATAAGAGAATGCCACTGCGAAGCCATTTAGCAGAAAACAAAATCATCAAGCCCAGGGCAAACAGTGCCCAGGCACCTGTAGATTTGACTAAAATAAAGGTTACGATTAAAACGGGTAAAATCGCCATCATGGGTATATTCCAGACCCGCTTCAATACTCCCGCTTGCCACAGCCACACCCCAATCAAACAGGCGGCTAACATCCATACCCCCACTTCTAAGCCGTGTTCCATAAACACAGTTGGCCTGTATCCACCGTAGCGAATATTTTGGGAAAAAGCCGCTCGGGGATGATAGCCATAAGTTAATCGGTGAAGCTGGGGACTAATCTGTACCTCTAATAAACATAACGGGATATAAATTAATCCACCTGTAAACATAGCCATCACCATTTGACGTATTCCAGCCAAATTATTCAAATAAATGCGGCCGAGGAAGTAGGGGAAACCCCAAGCAACGGTTTGGGTTAAAGTTTGGGAAAACCCATCATAAGCCCCCAAGCCATTGACCAAGGAAGAGGCGAATGGACAGAAACACCAGACGAACATGGGAATATCAAGCCAGCCGAATTTAAAGCTTTGAAATCGTTGGCTATCAAAAATAAAGGTGGCGATCAAGATGCTGTAACAGGTTGCAGAGATTCGCTCGTAATCTGGAAGTCCCTTGAACATAAAGGAGGTTCGATGGGGCAAAAACAGCCATGCAATCAGAAAACTCACAATCACTGCTCGCTGCTGAGGATAGCGTATGAACAGAAAACACACGATTATTGGCCAAATCAGCAGAACGAATTGAGCTTGGGGACTTCCAGTAAACATAAAAACGGATTAGATTAATTTAAGGGATGACAAGCGAGCGACGCAGCATGAGAATTCGTTTTCTCCTCAATTCAATCGCAATTCATCGAGGGGTAAACCCCAGCCGAGATGGTAGCGAATGAACAGCACCCCAGAAATTAAACCCACTAATAATAGGGTAGCAATTAAATCTTGTCCGATGCAGTTGAGTTTTTCCCGCCATAAGCCAAAACTGATGGGAAGATAGAAGGGCAAATCATTAAATGCCACGACTAACACTGCACCTAGCATTTGAAATTGATTGTATCCTATTGGCAACAACAATAGCATATAGCCAAATTTCAGGAAGTTCCCCAAGGCGGTATATTTGGAATTTCCAACGGCGTAGAGAGCTTGATCTACGGTGTTTGACAAGATCAACGGCCATAACCCTAAAGCTAAAATTGGCAACATCCAAGCGGCTTGGCGATAGCGCTCATCGTACAAGGCTAGAATCAAAAAATCACCAAAGCAAACCAGTCCAGTCACCAGAAAAGATAACCCCATTAACAAAAACCAACGTTTTCGTAAGATTTTTTGCCGTAAGCTCTTTCGATCTAATTTTCCGGCATAGTTTGAAATAACAGGAAAGATGATTTGACGAGACAGACGTTGAACAATTTGACGGGGTAAATCGGCTAGGGTGAAAGCAACGGTATAGATTCCCAGTAATTCTAAGGAGAAGAGCTTCCCTAGAATCAATCGGTCGGCTTGGTTGGCGAGAAACATCATCGCGGTTGCGATAAATATCCACACCCCAAAGGTCATGATTTCTTTGACGGCGGCTTTGTCCCAAGCGATGCGGTTTGAAGATCCAGAATTGAGGCGATGACTCCAAATTAATTTAAAAATAGTGGATACTATACTACCTGCTACCAGCGCCCAAATACTAGGCCATAACCAGGCCCAAACGATCATGATGGCTAAACCCAGCCCTTGGACAACAATTTCAAACAGAGTGAGTTTACCAATCTGTAGCTTGCGATTCAAAGTCGCCAAGGATGTAGAATTAAATCCTGAGATAAATGCGGTCACCCCCACTAAGGGAATTAACCACATGAGCCGAGAATCTGCATAAAATTGAGAAACGGGCCAAGCAATTAGCCAACATCCTAGCCAAACCCAACCTCCCCGCAGCGCTTGTAAAGTCCAGGCGGTGTTGAGAAAATCTGGATCATCAGAGCGTTGACTTTGGATAATGCTGGGACGAATTCCAATATCTGAAAACAAAATTAAACCCATACGGAATGTATTAACCAAAGCCATTAAGCCAAATAACTCTGGCACCAGCAGGCGAGTTAAGATTAAATTTCCGACAAATCGTAATCCCTGACTGCCGCCATAACCGACTATTGTCCAAACCGCGCCACGATAAGCTTTCTTTTTGATAGAGGATGGCTCTTTACTCGATACAGTTTGCTCTTCAACAGATACAGTTTGCTGTTGAGATGAATTTTCGTTAGATACAGCCTGCTTTTCGATAGAGGATGAGTTTTCCGTAGATACAGCCTGCTGTTGAGATAAATTTTCGTTAGATGCAGCCTGCTGTTGAGATGAGTTTGCGGTAGATGCAGCCTGCTGTTGAGATGAGTTTTCAGTTGGTGATGACATGATGACCTTGATATTGGATATTGATGCTGGAGTAAGAAGTCTGAAATAGAACTGATTTAAGTGAGTAGAATGCTACTGATCCAATAACCCGGTCTCTTTGTCTTGTGGTTGTTGTATTTTTCCCTGACAAATTAATCTTTGAGCCAACATAGTTGATGATTTGGTCATCTCACTTCACCCGTGAACTGAAGATTATTGTACCGCTACACATAGTTTAATCGATCGCGCCATAGTGAAATCTCATCCCAGAGTGACCTTTATTGAAGCTTTACATCCAGATATAGCTTTGATAAAGATTTCTCTTTTCTATAGATATCCTTCCTGATGTTAGTTAGGATCGATGTATTGAGGATTAATAACCATATCAGCGATCTCAAAAATACGAATGAAAGCTTGAAAAAAATTACCAGTTCCCAGGCTGATTGACTTGTGATTAAAATCAGCTCACTTCAGACAGTCACCTCATTCCAATTTCTTAGCTTTATGAATAAAAATTATCATTCTAATCTGAAAGAAGACGTTACCTCTTTACCTCTAATTTCACAGGTTCCTATTGTTAAACACTCTACGGCTCCAGTTGTTGTTGTGGGATTACCCCGGAGTGGTTCTTCTTTTCTTTCCCATGTTCTGTGTCAGTTAGAAGACTGGTATGTTTTTGATGATTTATATCCTTATCAGCAAGCCAAAGCACTAGGGATTGATATTGCTGGAAAAATGACACCAGGGCAATTTAAGCAATTACTCTATATTCTCAGTTGGCAAGCCCGCTCACAAATCAAACATAATTATGATTTCTTTTCTACTAATTGTACCCTAGAAGATATCGATCGCCTTGAATCAGCGATGCAAACAACTTTTGCCGACCAGCCCGTTTCTTGGTCACAATTCCTAGAAGAATGGCTCATGCGTTTTGCATTACATAATGATCGTCATCATTGGGGTTACAAAACACCTCAAGATTTCGCAAATATGGATGAACTCACCGATTTATTTCCCGGTATTCGCTTTATTTTTATCATGCGAAATCCGACAAAAATGATGAACTCCATGAAAAACCTACCCATGCAAAAAGGGGGAGATGGCGATCCTCGGCAATATCATCCGATTGTATACAGCCTATATTGGAAGATGGCTTATCAAAAAGTCCAGCAATTTATCCAAACCCGACGCGCTCCGGTACAAATCATTAAATTTGAAGATTTAGTTAAAAATCCCCAGGAACAAGCGCAAGCGATCGCAGATTTTTTGGGAACAAATGTTGTAAACACCCTATCAACTGAGCAAAAAAATTCATCTTTCAAGACGACAAAAAAATATGAATTTACCCCAACAGAAGCATGGATCTCTCAAAAATTGATTGGTAAAACTATTCTTCAATCTGCGGGTTACTCTTTAGAGGAGACGAAATTCAGAATTCAAGATCTTCCTGAGTTACTCCGAGTGACAACGCAGTTTACCTACTATCAAATTCAACGTGTCTTTAGTAATAAGCGTGGACGAGAGTCTATCAAAGCTTACTTAAAAAATTTGTTCAAAGGTTAACGACTCGGACAATCATAAGATACAATAAATCACCAAAGCAGACAATCAAGTTAGTACAGGGTTGAGGAGGACTGTTTTGGTGAAGCGAGGCTCATGGGATATTCAAAGATTAGCTAGTCGTTGGCAACGACTTAAACCTCTCAAATATTGGGTCTTGGTCTGCTCTATGATTGTATTGCTAATAATCTCAGGGAAAATTCCAGCAACCGCCTCTGATGTCTCAATAATTTTAGCGCAAGACGGGGCCACCCTCACACCCACTCAAACCCTGATTCGCCCGACACTGAAGGCGGGTAGCCAAGGGACAGAAGTGGCTGAACTACAAGCTACCTTGAAGTTACTGGGATATTATAATGGCTCAGTTGATGGAGTCTATTCTGAGGAGACCGCAAAGGCGGTTTCAGCCTTTCAAAAAGCGGCCGGGTTAACCACTAGCGGTATTGTGGATCAACAGACTTGGAATCGTTTATTTCCTCCTAACCCAGGGACACAGGAAAGTGCCACGACTTGTGTTTGTCCTGAGTCTGCCACGGCCAGCCAAAGGGCCAGTCGCTCTTCAACAAACAACTCCAAAACTCAATCTGTTAGTTTTCCTATTGTACAGCTTGGGATGCGCGGAGATGCAATCACTGGCTTACAGGAAAGACTCCAAGCCAAGGGCTTCTTACAGTCTCCGGTTGATGGGGTATTCGGGGTAGAAACTCAAGCGGCTGTGCAAGCTGCTCAGACTGAATATGAATTAAAGCCAGATGGTATTGTTGGTATACAAACTTGGCTGGTTTTACTACGTTAAGCTAAGAATACACTTAATATCTATCTTTAGATTGATGTTGAATTAGAGACAAAATTCATAGTATATAAGGCACTGCTTTATCGATAAATGCTTCCCCCTCCCCTCTCCACTAAAAGTTTATATAAATTGATAGGTTACGGGATAGCGCTTGATTTAAAATGGATAACTATTGAAGGATGAGCAAAATTCGCGTTGTTTTGGTTGAAGATCACGATCTCAGTCGCATTGGTTTAGTGGCAGCACTAAAACAAGTCGATGAAATTGAGGTGGTGGGTAATGCAGCGAATGGTCGTCAAGGTTTGCAACTGTTGTATAATGCTCAACCCGATGTTGCTATTGTTGATATTGGTTTGCCCGACATTGATGGCATTGAATTAACCCAGCAATTTAAACAGTCTTCTACCTCACAAGAGACAACCTCAACAAAAGTTTTAATCTTGACGATGCATCAAGAAGAGGATTCTGTTTTAGCAGCATTTGCTGCGGGTGCAGATTCTTATAGCTTGAAAGATGCCAGCTTAGAGACACTGGTGCAGGCAATTCAGGTCACATCCGAGGGGAATACGTGGATCGATCCTAATATCGCTCGAATTGTACTCCAGCAGGCAAAACAGGCTGATTTCTCTAAAGTCACAGCTAAGGCTGAATCATCATCACGTCCGGTGAAGGAAAAGGAAACGGTTCAAATTAAGTCAGCACAACCGGAAGTTCAGCAGCTTGTAGAGACTTATCCCCTGACAGAACGAGAACTAGAAGTTTTGGAGTTAATCGTCGCTGGGTGCAGTAATGCTGAAATTGCTGAGCGACTTTATGTTACTGTTGGAACGGTCAAGACTCATGTTCGCAATATTCTCAATAAGCTTTGTGTTGACGATCGCACTCAAGCCGCTGTTCGGGCGTTACGTTCAGGAATTGTGGGCTGATTGACGATCAATCTAAACTTAGATATCAAAGCTTAATAGATTCCCAACTGGAAGAATATTAACACCACACCAATCATATAAAGCGCGAGTCCGCTCTATCTATACGGATATTTAATACATACTACTATATCTTCCAGTATCGAGCTATCCATTCAGACTGCGTCAATGGCAGCAATTATAGGAATTCAATCTTGAGATGTAAATGAAATTTGTTTAACTCAGCAGTCTGAGTACAAGAAACTAAATTACTGAAGAGAATACGAAGTTTGTTTTGCTCTTCGAGTTGAGTGTAATATTTAATCCAGTTGAGAAGATTATCAGCAGAGTCAATCAAACGTAGATCTTGTTGCATTGGATTGTCCTCCAAATCATTTCTGTTCCTTACAGTTTCTATCATCCCTGATTTAAAAAAATAATGAAGTGATTGAGAATCCCTCAGAATGTGAACATTGTCCATATTTTGAGCGATCTCAATACTGTTATATAGTGATTTAGGGTTCAAAAGTCTGTGATGAAAATCACAATCTGTAGTAAGTAGAGACGTTGCATGCAACGTCACGACAGGAGTAAAAATCCTCACTCAATGACGAGTTACTCACCACTCAGTTACATCCCAACACCCGATTATTCTTTGCCTCTGACAACAAATGACCCTCTGTTCGATACAATGAGGTTTGCTGTTATTGCTGGTGTATTCCCCCAACTATGTCTACCCCGACTACCTGTCCCTTCTCCACAGAAGAAATTGCAAACGTTGGCATCAAACCGGAAGAATACCAAGAAATTGTCAACCGTTTAGGCCGACATCCCAATAAAGCCGAACTGGGAATGTTTGGGGTAATGTGGAGTGAACACTGTTGCTATAAAAATTCCCGTCCATTATTAAAGCAATTTCCCACGACTGGAGACCGGATTTTAGTTGGCCCTGGGGAAAATGCTGGGGTTGTAGATTTAGGGGATGGCTTGCAATTGGCGTTTAAAATAGAATCCCATAACCACCCGTCTGCCATTGAACCGTTTCAGGGGGCTGCCACAGGTGTGGGGGGAATTTTACGAGATATTTTTACCATGGGGGCGCGTCCCATTGCCGTATTAAATGCCTTACGTTTCGGTAACCTGGAAAATAGCCGTACCCGTCAAATCTTTCAAGGGGTTGTGGCGGGAATTTCCCACTATGGTAACTGTTTCGGGGTTCCGACGGTGGGGGGAGAAGTTTATTTTGACCCGGCTTATTCCGGAAATCCTTTGGTGAATGCGATGGCAATGGGATTGATGGAAACCTCTGAAATTGTGAAATCGGGGGCTGCTGGTATTGGGAACCCGGTACTGTATGTTGGTTCAACCACGGGACGCGATGGCATGGGGGGCGCAAGTTTTGCCAGCGCCGAATTGAGTGATGAGTCCATTGCAGACCGTCCGGCGGTACAAGTAGGCGACCCATTTTTAGAAAAATCTCTGGTTGAAGCCTGTTTAGAAGCGTTTAAAACCGGGGCTGTGGTTGCGGCCCAGGATATGGGGGCGGCTGGTATTACCTGTTCGACTTCGGAAATGGCGGCGAATGGGAATGTGGGAATTGAACTAGATTTAGATTTAATTCCGGTACGGGAAACGGGGATGGTTCCTTATGAATATTTGTTGTCTGAGTCTCAGGAACGGATGTTATTTGTAGCCCAGAAGGGCCGGGAAGCGGAGTTAATTGAAATTTTTCATCGTTGGGGATTACAAGCGGTTGTAGCGGGGACGGTGATTGAGGAAAAGATTGTCAGAATCTTATTTAAAGGGGAAATAGCGGCTGAAATTCCCGCCACTGCTTTAGCGGATAATACTCCTATTTACAAACGAGAACTTTTAACCGAACCCCCGGAATATGCCCAAAAGGCCTGGGAATGGACATCAGATTTATTGCCCCCTTGTACTGCTTCTGGAGTTCCTTTAACCAATGACTTTCAAACTTGGAATCAGATTTTGTTAACCCTATTGGATACTCCGAGTCTCGCTTCTAAGCGCTGGGTTTATCGTCAATATGACCATCAAGTTCAGAACAATACTCTCGTTTTACCAGGGGATGCGGATGCTGCTGTGATTCGTTTACGTCCGGTTGTAGGGGGCAAGCAAGGGGGGCGTAAAGGGGTGGCTGCTACTGTTGATTGTAATGCCCGTTATGTTTATCTCAATCCGTTTGAAGGGGCGAAAGCAGTGGTAGCTGAAGCAGCGCGGAATTTAAGCTGTGTGGGGGCTGAACCTGTGGCGGTGACGGATAACCTCAATTTTGGTAGTCCAGAAAAACCCGTGGGATATTGGCAACTGGCAGAGGCTTGTCGCGGTTTAGCAGAGGCTTGTGAGGCGTTTTCTACACCTGTTACAGGGGGGAATGTGTCTTTGTACAACGAAACGTTAGATAGTGAGGGAAATCCCCAGGCGATTTATCCCACGCCTGTTGTGGGCATGGTGGGGTTAATTGAGGATATTAGCCGCCGTTGTACTCAAGGCTGGAAAAATACAGGGGATATAATTTATCTGCTGGGAATTGCAGATTTTGAACAGACAGAAACTGCTGATTTAAGTTTAGGTGCGTCTGAATATTTAGCAACTATTCATAATACTGTAGCAGGTCAACCGCCTCGTATTGATTATGATTTGGAACAAAAAATACAGGCTGTTTGTCGGCAAGGAATTCAACAAAGCTGGATTCAATCTGCCCATGATTGCGCTGAAGGCGGGTTAGGGATGACTCTAGCAGAATGTTGTATCAGTGGTGAGAAAGGGGCAACTATTAACTTTAAATTAGATTTACCCAAACAGTTACGTTGGGATGCCTTA
>CAYNXM010000352.1:0-5212 GCA_964401105.1 uncultured Lyngbya sp.
TTTCCATCAGAATCAGCCGTTGCAATGCTTTGGTTATTTGGACTAAAACTAACACTATAAACTGAAGCTTGATGAGCATCCAGAGTTGTAATCAGTTGACCTGAGATTGTCCAAAGTTTAACTGTATTATCCCAACTAGCAGTCGCAATAATTTTTGGGTCAGCACTAAAACGAACATTATGAACTAAACCTGTATGTCCCTTAAGGGTTGTAATCTGCTTTCCGGATAAACTCCAAAGTTTAACGGTTTGGTCTCCACTGGCAGTGGCAATGATTTGACCATCTGGACTAAAGCTAACATCTGTGATTTCGTCTTCATGTCCTATCCATCGGTTGCGTTCTTTAACTTTATAAACGGCTTCTTGCAATAAATCACTCGTTTCCTGTTGAATACGGGCTTTATTGTCAAAGATAACAGCTAAAGGACTGATCTGACTGAGTTTTTTTAATGCTTTTAAACTGGTGACCAGAGCATCAAATTCCTGCTTTGAGGTAAACTGTGCCTCTGTTGTGGCATTTAATGCTTTAATTTCTTCCAGGGCTGCCTTTTGCCATTGCCATAGGGCTACTCCGGCTAAACTCAAGGCGATCGCTAAGCCACTAGAAAGTCCCCAAATTGTTAACTGTCGTCTGCGCTTTTGTTTTTTGCTTTCTTGCTCTTTTAGTTTCTGACTTAACCCAATAAAACCCTTCTCATAACAACTCAATTCTAAAAAACGTTTGTCTTGCCAATATTCAGCATCACAAAGGGGTTTTCCTCGCAACAATGCCCCCTCGTCACAATTGCTACTCTCCCAAGTCCGCATCGCTGCCCGTAACTGTTCTTGCCAAGATCGAAAATCTCGGTCAAGTTGCATCCACTGTTGTAGTTTTTCCCAACGACGAATTAGGGCTTCATGGACGATTTCTATAGTTTCTGAACCCGTTTTCTCATCGTATCCGCTTACCACTAACCGAGCATCCGCCAAACGAGTCACCAAAGCCCAATTCTCCTCACCCACCTCAAGGCGAGTGGCAACACGACGAGTATCTTCTGTTCCTTCTCCTGGCTGTACCAGTTGAATAAATATTCGCTGCACCCTTTCTTGTTGCTCAAAGTTCAGTTGACGATAGACTCGATCGGCATAACAGGCTAATGCTGCTTCTACCCCGCCAATTTCATCATAAGCTGTATGGGTTAACTGGGCATCTTGCTGTTTTTCCCACAGTTGCGTTAAAGCAAACTCTAATAACGGTAAATCTCCGGGTTCGGCACTGACGGCAGAAATAATTCGTTCTGTTAGTCTTTCTTCAATGGTGACTCCTAACAATGCCGCTGGTTTTTCGATAGCCGCTTGTAATTCAGCCTTTGTCATCGGGGCGAGTTTCAAGTCGGCATATTGCAAGGCATCGGCAAAGGGACGATAAGACAATGCCTGTCCCAGAAAGTCTGCCCTCAGCGTTAATACAAACGTGAAATTGCCACAGTTGTGAATGGCTTCTATTAATCTATCTAAAAAAGCTTGGCGTTCTTGTGTATCTCTACAAAGGGTGTAGAGTTCTTCAAATTGGTCAGCAACGAGCAAAAAACGCTGATTGGGTTCAACAAACAGAATATCATCTACCACATCCCACAGGCTATTCTCACAGGTGTGTAGGTGGGTGGTTAGGTTTCTAATTTCGCTTACACCTTCCGTCCGACTGGGGTCAGTTTGTTGATGGGAAACAAGGGCTGTAGCCAGATTAAATAAGGGTCTTGAACCGGGACGAAAGTGAACAATCTGCCAATCTCCCGTATCCCGCAAACGTTTGACTAGACCGGCAAACACCAAACTTGATTTACCACTGCCACTGGCACCTATGACCGGCACTAAAGTTTGAGTATGGACTTTCTTGAGTAACTCCTCGGTGACATTCTCTCGGCCAAAAAAGAAGGGTGCATCTTTTTCGCTGAAGGCAGATAAGCCCCGATAGGGACACATTTCGGTCTTCCGGCGACCTAAGTCTAACCAAAGGGGTGGCGTTGTTGCGGCGTTTTGACAAATCACTGGCAGCCAAGAGGCACAGGGATATTGATCTTCTAAACCATGCAATTTTAATCTGGCTTCTTTTGCGGCTTGATAGAAGGACTTGCCACTCACAGCAAAAGCCACTAAAAAATACTTTAAAAATATCTGTGCCACAACGTCTGGCACTTGTTCGCGCATCACAATAATTTGAGGAATATTTAATGCTTCTAACTCAGAGGCTAACCCCAAACCCTCACAAGAATTAAAAATTGCGATCGCCAAGCCGTTGCGAGTGGCAATACTTAAGCCATATCTAAGATCGTCAATGGTTAGGTATTGTTGATGTTGATTAATATAAATTCGTCCTTTCTCTGCCACCGTTTGGCTATGACCGGCAAAAAACAGAATATCCCAAGGTTGTTCCCACAATTGGTCGCTAATTTCGTGACGTTGAGGTTGTACGAGAAAAGTAACATCAGCATCGGGTAAACGGTTGAGTAAGTTGCGGTCTGTTTCAATATCAATCCCACTACTATTACCTAAAATTGCCAGAATTCTAACTTGGTCTCTGTAGGTTGGCGTTTTTGCTGTTATCAGTTTTTGATAGTTAGTTGCACTCAAAGCAACGGTGGCATGGGGATATTCTTCTACTAAATCCCAAAGATGCCAGGGAATTTGTCGTAACTGCTGACTTGATGTCCGAATTAACACCCGTATTGAATCTTGTTCTTGTAATTCTTTTAACCAAGTCTCACGAATAGGGCGAAAAGACTCTGAACGCAACCAATTATTCAGTCGTGTTTGTAACGTTTTAGCGGTATTGTTACAGTCTTTGTGCCTCTGGGCAATTAAACCATCATAGCTTACTTTTACGGCTTTAAGAGCGCGAGTCGAACTCCCCAAACTTCGGTAATTTGACCGCCACTGGTCAATTGTGGTTTGTAGTTGGGTAATGGCAGGTAGATTACCCGTGATTTCTTTATAAGGACTAACCCCTTCATCGGCAATTGAAAGCGTTACCCGGACACCCTGCTGTAAGTCGCCATCCAGCTTTAAAGCCACCAATTTGGTCATAGGAAATACCAAAATTGAGTAGATAGTAGATCTTGGAGTTGTGATTCTGTAACAGAATACTTACATTATGTCTGAATCAGTCCGAAGTGACACACGCCCGGTGTGCTACTTTCAGTACTGTACTAAGCTGTTGGGTTTCTCTGGCTGCTCAACCCAATCTACTACTTTCTTTAGAAATGTGGGGTGCGTCAGGGTGCGTCAGGTGCGTCAGTGACGCACCCTACAATATCTACTTTCTGTCTCAACCCAACAAAGATGAAAAGTGAATTTATAGCATGAAATTCTCGGTAACGCTAACATCTCCCAAGGCTACTTTAATACTAAAATTATCTCCAACAGCAGCACTAAACTCCAATTCAATTTTTTTGTTTTCAGTCTTCGCTTTGGCTTCCATCACAGCCGTTTCCGCTTCATCTAAAATTATAATCTGAAGACCAGAAGGTAAGTATTTTTGATCGTGAACTGGATGTAACTCGACAATAATCTTTTTTTCATCGGAGTTTTTTTCATCGGGACTAACCTTGACAACGATCCTGACTGATGAATTATTTACTGTATTCCCAAAATTAATTAACTTTGCCCGAGCTTTTTCAGCACTTCTAAACTGCCAAGCGGGTTCTGTTAAAAAGATAGATTCAATCGTTTCCCAACCGGATTCAAAAATATCTTCCAACCATCTTGTTAAGTTGACAATATTTTGATTAGAAGATTGAGTATTTTGTACTTCTAGTCTTTCTAGATAATTCAGAAAAATTTCTATCGGTTGAAGTTGGTTGATTGGCAACTCATCGGTTAAGACTTCTTGAACAAATCCTAATAATTTAGCTGACTGTAAAGACTCACTGATTTGTACCACGATATAACCAATGCGGTTCGATTGTACTTCCGGTGGAATATAAACAATCTCTGTATTTTCTAACACCGGACGACATTCTAATTTTCCTAAGTTTTTAATCACTAAATCAGCTACATCCATCAGCGTTTGTTCGACAGGATTCCAACTATCACTGGCTTCTAAGTCTGTTTCAAATCCCATACATTCTAGATAAAAGCTTACGAAAGAAACCGCTAAAATATTCAGAAAAACCTGTTGGCTTTTTTCAGGAGTTGCTTGCTGTTTTGACCATTGTTCTGCTCGCCTACGAGTCACTGTTGATATGGGGCTGGTAAATGTAGAAAGGCTAGTTATATTCATGATAATTTTCTGAATCTAGTTTAAGTTTTCAATCACACAAATCTCTCAATTCATCCCGAAACTTTTCTAAATTTCGTTGAAAAAAATTACTCAAGGTAGGAATGGGAATATTAAACTCCTCTGAAATTTCATTCCAAGAAATACCCGACAATCTTTTCATTGCTATTTCTCTAAAATTGGCATGGGGATGTTTTCTAATATGTGCTTGTCTAAAGATTCCTTTTTGATCGAGTTCTATATATCGTCTAATTTTTTCATAATTATTGATGTAATCATCTTGATATTCTCTCTCCTTCAGTGCCAAATCTGGTAGGTTTTCTAAGACAGAGCTTTCTACATTAATTTCATTGGCTTTACCAATAACTTTAGGAATTGCTTCTTTAAAAAAGCGTTTATTTAATAACATATTTACCCAAGTGATAAAGTCTGCCCATTCTGGGTCGTACTTCTCAAGATTTTTACAGATATATAAAAATAAATTTTGTAAGGCTTCTTGATAAATCTCTTCATAAACTCCTCGAAATTGACCTTTACAGGGACGAATGAGTTTGCCTGAACGGTAAATAATATCAATTAGTTTTGATAAAGTAATCCGTCTAGCCGTAGTCCCTATTGGATATTGTTGGGCTTGCAAAGCTAACGCTTGAAGCTGTTGCTCGTTCATCTGAAGCTGTTGCTCGTTCATACATTCAATGATTGATCAGAACTACATCCTCTAATTACTATCAGGTCATTTCTGTGCAGATTATCCAAATTGGTTCAGATTATTTACAAAACTATACAAATGGAAAAGATCTCTCAGCATTAACCTTATTAAATCACCTGTTGTTTAGAAACCATCCGAGTTGTGTCCTCTGACTGTCAGAATATTTGTTTTCGTTGTCTCAACTTTGGAGAGAAGAGCGGGAACAATATTAGAATTAAGCTAAAATCAAAACACTTAAGTCTCAGCAGA
>CAYNXM010000353.1:0-3001 GCA_964401105.1 uncultured Lyngbya sp.
CCGAGCTCGGCGATCGCCCTGGAGAAAGAAAATATCTCTGCTGAGCGATCGCAAATCACCTTCACTCACGCTGTTGTGAACGCAGAGGGAGGAAGGTGCCGGATTAAAGGATTGAAGACACAGCAGAAAAGAACAATTTACACTTCCCGATCGGTTGATGGTTCAAGTCCATTCGCCAGCTTTTTAATCAAGTTAAGGTTTGTTGAGGGTGGCTCTCAAGTCTGTATAATGTAGGGAATATTCAGTCTGGGTGACTGAAAGCCAAAATATACGTTGTTGATTTAACTGTGTTTCAACTACTTTATTTCCTCATTCACGCCATACAGCCGATTTCAGTTCCTCTCTGTTTTGTTTTAGCATGGGGTTTAGTGATTTTACTATTGTGGAATATCGTTGCTGCGGTCACAGACACTGTATGTCGTGCTCAGCGGATGCATCAAATCCCTTGTGCCCATTGTACTTTCTTTACAAAAGATTATCATTTAAAATGCCCTGTGCAGCCCTCGATCGCTTTATCCGAACAAGCCATTGACTGTCCTGATTTTTGTGCAACTCGAAAAGTTAATCTCGATGCTGATTCATAATTTATAACACTCGTTGTATTCAACAACTTAATATCTGAAATTGAGATCCCGATAAGTCACTTTTGATTCTTCTTTTGTTTCATACAGAAGTTATATATAAATCGAAGTCGAATTGAGTCTTTATCGGTATCATCTGAGATCAAGATGCTAATATGAATAAAGCAATTGAAGTCTTTAGAGTATTTAACGATTCAATCTGTAACCAAAAAGATAATCTCACATAGAATAGAAAAGGTAGATCTGTAATCGCTAACCTATGGATTCTCAATTGCGAAATGGGTGCAGAATACCGATGGAAAAAGACTTTAAACTTAGAAAGCAGCAGTGGCAAGGCTTTTTGATTTTTGCCATTTCTCTGATCGGCTTGTTTTGGGTCATTATATTGATTGGATATATACCCTTGACCCCCTCAGTTTTAGCTGGAGTGAACCACTTAACTGTCATTGGCAGCTTAGGAATTGCTATTACTTGTTTTATTAAACAATATCAGTTTCGACAACAACAGTTGAAGTCAGAATTATTACTCAAACAGTCCTACCAGCGATGGCAGCAAGAGAAAGCAGAACTTCAACAGCAATTGAAATCTCAAATAGAACAATGTTCTCTGATCGAAGTCCAAAACACCACCTTACAAGAAATTAGCCGTCGCAAAGATGAGTTTTTGCGCCACACCTCTCATGAAATCCGAACACCGATGAATGGGATTATCGGTTCCCTACAGCTTTTGATGGATGAGTTGTATGACGATCGCAATGAGGAAGTTGAGTTACTGCAACAAGCTTATCAGTCTTCGATGCATCTGCTGAGTTTAGTCAATCAAGTGCTGGATTTAGCAAGAATTGAATCGGGTTGTGTTTCTTTAGAGATTAAGGTGATTGATTTGAATGCTTGTCTATCGGCTGCTACATATCTTCAGTTATCCAACTTACGACAAAAGGGCTTAGAATTAGAACGGCAGAACTTTCCTCAACCGTTGAGAGTGAAAGCAGATGCAATGAAACTGAAGCAAGTCTTTATCAATGTGATTGGTAATGCGATCAAATTTACCGATCGAGGGGAGATTAAAATTATGACCGAAATTAAATCGGTTTTAATTCCCACAAAGTTGGAAAAGACATCAATGGCAGTGGTCACAATTGAAGATACAGGCATTGGTATTGATCCCCAAATGCAACAACAACTGTTTCAAGCCTATAAAGTGGAAAATGAATGTGAGGCTTATCCATTAGGTAGTACTGGACTCGGGTTAGTGATTTCAAAGCATTTAGTGGAGTTAATGGGGGGTCATATTGAACTGAGTAGTGCCGGCCGCAATCAAGGAACACGAGTCGAAATTATCTTACCATTGAGTGAAGCTTAATTGACCGAAATCTCCATCTAACTGCACCTCAATTCCCACAGGTAATACGGCATTACAGCCATCATGACCAAAGGGTAAATCAGAGACGATAGGAATGTTTAAATCTCCTAAGCGATCGCGCAGTACTTCTTCGATTTTAAAGCTATTAGGATTGATATTTTTATCCCACTGACTAAATCGTCCTAATGCGATGCCTCGAACCCCCTGAAATGCCCCCATCATCCGCCATTGCGTTAACATCCGATCCACCCGATAAGGTTCTTCATTCACATCTTCAAACGCTAAAATCACATCTGTGAAATGGGGTTGATATATTGTCCCCAGTAAACAAGTGGCGACGGTTAAGTTTCCAGGAAATAAACGACCTTGAACGGTTCCACCCCCCCAGCCTGTCCCTTTCAAAGCCGATATGGGACGACCTTCAACCCAGTCAAACAAGCGTTGAATTGACCAGTCTGGTTCCTGGGCTAAAGTGGTTAAAACAGGGCCGTGAACGCCTAAAATGCAGGGGTAGGATTGATTTAAACCCCAGAGTAATGCTGTAATATCTGAAAAACCAATTAGAAATTTAGGGGAGAGTTGGAGGTGAGGAAGGCATCCTTCTAATAACCGAGTTGCCCCATATCCACCCCGACTGCAAAGAATGCCACGACAGTCAGGATCATTTAAAGCCGCCGCCAGTTGCTGACGACGATGTTGATCCGATCCAGCTAAATAACCCCAACGACGATCGTAACCAGGAGATAGTTCCACTTGATACCCCCGCGATCGCCAAATTTCAACGCCTTTTTCAAACCGATCTGATTCTCGTAACGCCCCACTGGGAGTAATTACGCGCACGCGATCGCCGGGTTTTAATGGGTGAAAATCTTTCATGTTATTTTATCTTAATACCGAAAGAAGACCCTCAGCTATGCTGACGGGATGAATTTCGGGGCAACCGTTTAATATAATCACGGATCACCTCCGTAAGAGTATAGTCTTTGGACTTTGCATAATCTGCAAGCCTTTCCCACTCCGAGTCTGATCATCGAACTCTTAGAATTTTGTCTCTTGC
>CAYNXM010000354.1:0-9825 GCA_964401105.1 uncultured Lyngbya sp.
GCCGTTTTCAGATGAATCATGGCATGATAAGAGGTCAAGGGATGGTATTTTTATTGAATAGTCAATCCTATCAGTCTGAACGCATCGACACGGCTGTACAGTTGAATACCGTTGAAGATTGGGAATTAGTCAATACTGGGATGATGGATCATCCATTTCATGTTCATGGTAACCCATTTCAGATTATTAGCCGTAATGGCAAGCCAGAACCCTATCTCGCCTGGAAGGATGTAGCGTTAGTTAAACCGGGGGAAACGGTTACCATTCGGATGGCGTTTCGAGATTTTATTGGTAAAACCGTTTATCACTGTCATATTCTGGACCACGAAGATTTGGGAATGATGGCAAATTTAGAAATAAAGGCTTGACTCTCTAGTAAACTGGAGGGTTTAAAATAGAGAAAAGTTCAAACGGTCAAATGATGAAATTGTCTCAAACCCTATTATTCATTATTGGAAGTGTGGCAGCATTTTTTATTATAGTGATCTCTTCTGCCATTATCACTTATGCATTTCCTGACTCTTCTGACTTAATCTTCACTTCTGCTGCGGTTTCTCCAGAGTTAAAAACAGTAGAGGCTGGTAGTGAGAAAAAATATGAGTTACACATGATGAATTCAGCAGATGAAGTTGAAGTGTATTGTCATGAAGGAACTAAACCAGAACTCCATAACCATGAGGGTTTGTATGCCTTACATTGTTATGAGTAAAATTAATTCAAACGAGGTCAAAAAATATGTCTAAACAATTCTCTAATTATTGGATACCCTCTTTAATTGCTGGCATCGCTTTGGTTGCTGGAGTTACTTATTTCACCCTAACTGATATTAACCTATTTTCAAATAGTACTCAAACCTCAAATTCATCCTCAACTCAATTGGCTGCAAATGATTTAAATATCACAGTTTATCGGACTCCGACTTGTGGTTGTTGTGAAGGCTGGGTGGAACATCTTCAACAGCATAATTTTAATGTCACCGATGTGGTTAAACCAGAAGCCGAAATTCAGGCTATTCGACAAAAACACAATTTACCGCAACAGTTAACCTCTTGTCATACCGCAGAAATTAATGGTTATTTAGTAGAAGGACACGTTCCGGTTGAAGATGTCGAAAAATTGATTGCTAAAAAAACTAATATTTCTGGAATTGCGGTTCCTGGAATGCCAGTTGGAACGCCGGGAATGGAAATGGGAAACCGTAAAGAATCTTTTGATGTGATTGGATTTAAGAATAACCAAATCTCAGTATTTAATTCTTATTCTTATTAGTAATGAAAAAGGCAATTTTCACAATAACTGGAATGAGTTGTGCATCCTGCGCCAATACTGTTGAAAAAGTAATTAATCGAGTTTCAGGAGTAGAAGAATGCACGGTTAATTTTGCCACAGAACAAGCAACATTTCAATATAATCCTCAACAAACCAGTATAGAAAATGTTCAAAATGCAGTAGAAAAAGTAGGTTATGGTGCGTTTATCCCCAATAATGAAAAATCACCCTCAGAGAAGCCAGAAGATATCACTGAGAACCAGCAACTACGGCGAAAAGTGATTATTGGTGGCATTATCAGCGCCATATTAGTGATTGGTTCAATCCCCATGATGACGGGATTAAATATACCATTGATTCCGATGTGGCTGCATAACTTTTGGCTACAGTTAGTATTAGCAACACCGATTCAATTTTGGTGTGGTCGGCAATTTTATATAAACGCTTGGAAAGCCTTTAAACAGCATAGCGCCACGATGGATACCTTAATTGCCTTAGGAACCAGTGTGGCTTATTTCTATTCGCTATTTATTACAATTTTTCCCAGCTTCTTACTACGTCAAGGCTTAACACCACAGGTATATTATGAAGCGGCAGTCGTTGTAATTACCCTAATTTTATTAGGAAGATTATTAGAAAATCGTGCTAAGAAGCAAACCTCAGAAGCAATTCATAAATTAATGGGGTTGCAAGCTAAAACCGCTAGAGTAATTCGGGATCAGAAAGAAATCGATATTCCGATTGAAACTGTACAAATTGGCGATATTGTTTTAGTTCGTCCCGGTGAAAAAATCCCGATTGATGGAGAAATTATTGAGGGTAATTCAACTATTGATGAGTCGATGGTGACGGGTGAAAGTGTTCCGGTTAAAAAACAAATAGGCGATGAAGTCATCGGGGCAACAATCAATCAAACGGGTCGGTTTAAATTCCGTACAACTCGGGTTGGAAAAGATACAGTTTTAGCCCAAATTGTGCAGTTAGTTCAGGAAGCCCAAAGTTCAAAAGCCCCCATTCAACGACTCGCAGACCAGGTAACAGGTTGGTTTGTTCCAGTTGTCATCGCTATTGCAATTCTTACTTTTATTATTTGGTTTAATTTCATGGGAAATTTAACCTTAGCCCTAATTACAACCGTTGGCGTATTAATTATTGCTTGTCCTTGTGCCTTGGGTTTAGCAACACCCACATCAGTCATGGTGGGAACCGGAAAAGGGGCAGAATATGGAGTATTAATTAAGGGGGCAGATAGCTTAGAACTTGCCCATAAAATCAAAACCATTGTATTAGATAAAACCGGAACTTTAACACAAGGAAAACCCACGGTAACGGATTTTGTCACCTTGCGGGGGACACAAGATGAAAATGAATTAAAACTATTACGGTTAGCGGCGAGTATTGAACGCAATTCTGAGCATCCTCTGGCTGAAGCTGTGGTACAATATACTCAATCTCAGGAAGTAGAACTCACCGATGCCGAGGAATTTGAGGCCGTTGTCGGCAGTGGTGTCCAGGGAACTGTTTCAGACCGTGAGATGCAGATTGGCACACAACGCTGGCTAGAAGAGTTAGCCATCAACACAGAAGCCTTACAAACTCAGGCACAGCGGTTAGAATATCTGGGGAAAACAGTGATTTGGATTGCCGTCGATGGGGAAGCAGAAGGGATTATGGGGATTTCCGATGCCTTGAAACCTTCTTCGGCTGAGGTCGTCCGGCGACTGCAACGCATGGGGTTAGAAGTGGTAATGTTAACGGGGGATAACCGTTCTACCGCCGAGTCTATCGCTAAGGAAGTGGGAATTAAACGGGTATTGGCAGAAGTCCGTCCCGATCAAAAAGCTGCAACCATTCGTCAGTTACAAGCCGAGGATAAAACAGTGGCGATGGTAGGAGATGGAATTAACGATGCGCCAGCTTTAGCCCAGGCTGATTTAGGGATCGCCATTGGTACAGGAACCGATGTGGCGATCGCTGCTAGTGATATTACCTTAATTTCAGGAGATTTACAAGGAATTATCACAGCCATTGAACTGTCTCAAGCGACAATGAGTAATATTAAACAAAATCTGTTTTTTGCCTTTATTTATAATATTGCCGGAATTCCCATTGCAGCCGGAATTTTATTTCCGTTTTTGGGTTGGTTACTCAACCCCATTATTGCCGGGGCAGCAATGGCATTGAGTTCAGTTTCTGTAGTAACCAATGCCTTACGTTTACGAAATTTTAAACCGAAATCTGTTTAATCAAGGAAAAGCCATGTTGAGGATATTATTGATTAGTAGTTTAGTCAGTTTTAGCCTGCTATGTCAGGTCAAAATAGCGCTGTCGGCTTCATCTATAGAATCTGAGTTAGAAAGAAATACGCAATTTCAGCGAGTTGAACAACCCTTAGGACTTAAGGGAATTGTCACAGTCGTTGGCTTAGGATTAATTGGCTTAGAATTGTGGTGGTTTAAATGCTATAAATCCAACTCCAAATAAACTGAATTAAACCGAGGAATACAAGAAAATAAAATTACTGTTGATGGCGGATATCAACCGAATAGAATTGTTGTGAATACGGAAGGCCAATAGTTGTTTAGCATCAATTCCAGTAACTGAATTTAAGATGAGAAAGAAGTTGTCCTTCTTGCGTATAAATTGGCATCTAGAGACTTTGTATACCAATCTTTACAGATCATTAACCAGCCGGATATTATATCAAAATCATATAGCAATCTGATTTAATGTGTGAAATATAACTCAATTTAAGTCCCCAATTTTGGAGATTAGGGACTATATTATTTATAACTCACTCCTGATTGCTATATTAGGATTTTTTGTGTATTAATCCTTTTACCAATGTGCTGCAATTTCTTCATGTACTACTTTACTACTCCAATATTTATTATGGGCTGTCGCTACACGATCTCCTACATCTGTATAAATATCTTGAATAGTAGAAGTATTTTGCATCAGTGGTTTGACGGGCCAGGAAATAAAATCATCCTGATCCCAGAAGTTGACCCAACGCGGCCCTGTCAGCGGATTTCCAAATATTTGATGATTTTGATCTAAGCCATAATTACTGGGATTTAATTGATTTCCATTTGCCAGAATATCCAATACTGCATTACTCCGAAATGCTAACATTGATATAGGAGAACCAAAGGTAATTAAGCGACGAATTCTCAGCTTTTTATCTACCGCAAGCTGACGAAGTTTTTCAAAATCTTTTAAAGTACTATCGTCAATATTTTCATATTTGGTTTCAATAAACTCATGCTTTTTAAGGATATCCTCAGGTGCAAATAAATAAAATAGAAAGTCAAAAGCAACCACAGACCCGGCACTATGTCCTAAAAGGGTAAGAGAAATCGGTTCTCCTTTTTCTAAAGGTTGATTAATACATTGCATAATTTGAGAGGCAACTGTTGCACGAATACTACTTTTACCATCTCGAGAAGCATAGTAAAACATATCAGAGAATCCTCTAATCATCAGGTTTCTCACCGTGAATAGAACAAAGCGAAGAGGATTTAGGGTTAAATCATCAGCCTCTTTTATCTGTGGTAAAATACGGTCTGCAAATTGATCTTGAGCTTCTGCTAATAAGCGATTTGCCTCCGGGGAAGAATGAGCATCATAATTCCATCCCCACTCCACATCACAGCGGTCTGCTTTCTCCCAAGCCAGTCGGTTAGGAAACTGGGTTTTTACAGTTTCTACTCCCTGATGGAGATTGTCATATATTGTCTTGTGATCGAGATTATTATCTTGTGATACCCCATGAATATAGATGAGATGTTCGTGAATTGTGTCAGACATAGGTCTTGAGTCAATAAAAAATGTTGGTATAATAAATAGATTAGCAGCAGTATTAGTATTTTGTTAGTCGCTTATTTGAGGGACAATTCTGTTTTAAGTCGATGTCAGGGGAATTTTATACCATTTAAAGAATTGATTTTGTTAAAATAGAGATGAAAAGTTATTAATAGTTGTAACAAACACTAAAGAATTCTACTATTTTTCACCGAAAGCCTGATTAACTCAGGTCATAGGCGAAACTCAAGAGGACTAATTTATTGAAACGGCTTGCTCATAGTTCGTTTAACTGAAATATAGATTTTGTAAATACTATAATCAGGATAACAATCTCGACCATAACCGTCAAACCTATGCAAAATTGAATCAATGAATGATATCTCTAGTCTATAGCGCTCCAGATAAGCTAACCCTCTAAGATTGCTTGATCTTACACCATTAAATTCTCAATTGAAGTTATTAAAGATGAAACAAATAAACGGCCCAAAAACCCATCACTTAGTTCAAGAAATTCAATGGGTGGCTAATCCTTTAAACTATATGGATACTTGTTTCCAGCGATATGGAGACATTTTCTATACTGGTGTTGGCACAAAAAACCATGATTTAGTTTTTGTCTGTCATCCCCAAGGAATTCAAGAATTACTCACCCGTGATACTAAAGAGTTTGAAGCGCCAGGTCGGGAGAATGGTCTTCTGAAACCTCTACTGGGGGAAAAGTCTCTCATCTTATTAGATAATCAAGAACATCGACGACAAAGAAAGCTGTTGATGCCTCCTTTTCATGGCGAACGAATGTTGAATTATGGTCAACTGATTATTCAAATTACCCAACAAATCAGTAGTCATTGGCAACTTGGGCAGCCTTTTATTGCCCGAGATGGGATGCAGGAAATCTCATTAATGGTGATTTTACAAGCTGTTTTCGGAATGTATGAAGGCGATCGCTTTCAACAGTTAAAGGCATTATTAACTTCTTTATTATCAGTAACGAGTTCACCCCTCAGTTCGAGTTTACTATTTTTCCCCGCTTTACAACAAGATTTAGGGGCTTGGAGTCCTTGGGGACAGTTTTTGCGGCATCGACAGCAAATTGACCAGTTATTGTTTGCCGAGATTGAACAACGCCGTCAACAGCCAGATGAAAACCGCCAGGATATTCTGAGTTTAATGATGGCGGCCCGAGATGAAGAGGGTCAACCCATGAGTGATATTGAGTTGCGCGATGAATTACTCACATTGCTGTTTGCCGGTCATGAAACCACAGCAACCGCTTTAGCTTGGTCATTGTATTGGGTGCATCAACAACCGGAAATCTATCAGAAGTTAATCCAAGAACTTGATAGCACTGATGCCGATGCTGACCCGATGACCATTTTTAAATTACCTTATTTAACAGCCGTGTGTCAGGAAACCTTACGTATTTATCCGGTGGGAATGTTGACGTTTCCTCGCTTGGCAAAACAACCAACAACCATTATGGGATATTCCATTAAACCCGATACCAGTGTAGTGGGTTGTATTTACCTGGCTCATCGTCAACCTGAGATTTATCCCGAACCCGAAAAATTCATGCCAGAACGGTTCTTAACTCGTAAGTTTTCCCCTTATGAATATTTACCCTTTGGTGGTGGAGTTCGTCAATGTATTGGTCTGGCACTGGCTCAGTTTGAAATGAAGTTAGTCTTAGCAACCATTCTCCGTAACTATGAACTGCAACTGGCTGAAAAACGCCCAGTCAAAGCAGCACGTCGGGGTGTCACCTTATCTCCGTTGGGAGGCATTCGGATGGTCATGAAAGGTAAGCGTACTGCAAATCCTAAATCTTTAGCTATACCTCATTCAGTCTAAATCATCCGTTAAATTCAATCATTTCTCTAATAGTTTTGGAGTTATAGCGCTGCTCGTTGACGGAGACGGAGACGGAGACGGAAAATGTTTGGCGACAGCCAACCCGTCGTAAAATGTTTGGCGAGACGGGAAATGTTTGGCGTGACGGGAAATGTTTGGCGTGACGGAAAATGTTTGGCGTGACGGGAAATGTTTGGGCGATAGCCCAACCCGTAAAGACAGCCAACCCGTCAAGACAGCCAACCCGTCAAGACAGCCAACCCGTCAAAACAGCCAACCCGTCGTAAAATGTTTGGCGCGCGCGCCAACCCGTCGATAATATATTTACAAATGATTCAGATTGTAGGGTGCGTCTGTCGGACGCACCCAGCACCTAATGTGTAAACGCCAAGAGCGCTCACTGCTATAACAAAAAAAGTGGAGCCTACTTTTAGGTAGGCTCTACCGTGATAAAATTGGGAGAAACTTTAGAACGTAGTAGTGTTGAAATCGTTGGCTGTAATTAGGCTAATCTCAACTCCCTGAAGGGTAGCCAAAACCTCTGAGTTGAGTAGAATGACGGTTGAACCATTATCTTGAGTAATAGTTAACTGTTCAAAGGTTAAACCTGCTTCGAGAACAATCACATCTTCCCCATCAGTGAAGTCTGTAATCAAATTGGAACCTGAACCCGCAGTCAAAATAAACTGATCTTGTCCCGCACCACCCGTTAGGGTATCATCACCTGCTGCACCGAACAGGATATCATTACCGACCTCCCCAATCAGTTGGTCGTCTCCCTCACCACCATCAAGGGTATCGTTGCCTTCTGCGCCATTGAGAATATCATTGCCTGTATTCCCGTCTAGCAGGTCATTACCGAGGTCACCGTTGAGAATATCATTGCCGTCATTACCCGACAGGATATCATTGCCTTGACCACCATAAAGGTTGTCATTGCCTTCATTACCCTCCATTAAATCATCACCGATATTTCCAAACAGTTCATCATTCTGGAAACCGCCTTGTAAGGTATCCCCATCTTTACCCCCGTATAAAATATCTATACCTGCGCCACCATCAAGAAAGTCAGCGCCTTTGTTACCGCTTAACCAGTCATCTCCAGTATTGCCTTGCAGGGTATCGCTGTCCTCACCGCCATATACAGTATCCATGCCTTCACCACAATCGAGGAAGTCATTACCAATGTTCCCATTCGTCCAGTCATTTCCAGCAGAACCGAAAACGGTATCATTATCTTTACCCCCATAAACGGTATCATTTCCTGCGCCAACATCGATCATGTCGTTGCCAATATTGCCGTTAACCCAGTTGTCCTCGTTGTTTGCCATCAAGATATCATCACCATCAAAGAGATACATCGGCTCAACACCATTACCTATCACCCTGTCAGACTCAACAGTAGCTTCAGTGATACCAGTGATTATTTCTACCATTTCAGGTTGAGCCGGACTAATGATTTTAGGGATAGAGTCACTGGGGTCAAAACCGCTGCTGTTAGAAGAACTACCAGACCCTGAAGCGATCGCAGAACCGATAAATTCCAGGTTAACAGACCCCGTATTGTTAGAATCTGTTACATTGTCTATTGCATCTTCTGTATCTTCAACGATGTTTTGATCTGAAGCAGAATCTTCAACGATGTCTTGATCTGAAGTATCTTCTGTGTCTTCAACGATGTCTTGATCTGAAGCAGAATCTTCAACAATGTCTTGATCTGAAGTATCTTCTGTATCTTCAACGATGTCTTGATCTGTCTCACCTCCAATCACTTCTGGAACGACAGTAGGGTCACTGACAACCGTTTCAGCAACTTTCGCTTGAATGACTTCAGGGGTTGTTTCTGCGGCAAATTCCTCAACCGTCTTAGTTCCGGCTGCCAGTTGAGATAAACTTTCTGCCACATCATCCAATGCCACCTTTTGAATTCGAGCAATATTCGTGGCAACTTCAGTTAATTCTCCCTCACTATTAGCTACCTCCTGAATTTGTTGGTTACTGGCTGTGATGACTTGAACCGCAATTGCGCTCACCTCAGAGAGTTGTTCTGGATTGATGCTTGCGTCCTCATTGCTAGCCGCATCGAGGGTAGACTCTAGGATAATTTGTAAGGTCTCAGGTTGGCTGAGGTCAAAGGATTGACCCTCCTGCAGTTGAGCCGCGATCGCATAATCACCGATGGCAACAGAAGCCAGCTTAGCAATGGAAACTGAAGTATCTGGCGCTACACCTTCAAGTAATTTGGTAATCGAAACAATGGTATTGTGAACCTGAACAGCGGCGGCATAAACTTTGAGTCCATTAGCATCACCGTTGGCTATCGCTTCAAGATAATTGAAAGTTCCAAGGTTAATCTCTTCAGGCAATCCCAGGGCAGATTTCACTTGAAGTTCTGTAACTTCTGACTCAATTTCCGTGAGGACAGACAATTCTGCAACCAGTGTCGTCAGTGGTGTCACGACTTCATACCCCGGAAGCGCTGTCATGGCAGTTAAGAGGGATTGATCCTGTGCTACAATCAAGCCTTCTGTAGGGTCAATTGTACCGTTTTGGTTTAGATCGTATTCTGGCAAACTGATGGAAAACTCATAGCTACCATCTGCTTCTGTCAGACTGAAGGGTTCATTGACATCTCGAATGCCATCAAGGTTAGCATCAAAGAAGACCTCTGCCTCCTCAATGTAGCTATTGAATACCTTACCGAAGACTTTCTGAGCCAGTTCATCATCTTTTTCGGCAGGTTGTTCTGGCTCGGCAGGAAGATCATTAGTGGTCTTCACCTCAAGGGTAAAGCTTTGCAGACTAATCTCACCTGCCCCATCTTCGACCTGTAACTCCACAATATGGTCTCCCACTTCACCATTACCTGGAGTGCCGCTGAGAGTGGCTGTGCCATCT
>CAYNXM010000355.1:0-9413 GCA_964401105.1 uncultured Lyngbya sp.
GAATAAATGCTTGCGTCTTTGGATCGACAATCAACAGGAGAAATCTATCACCAAATACGATCTGAATAAATATTGCAAGATACTGGCAAAAGAATTCCCGTTTGCTAACGAACTTAATTCAACGGCTCGACAAGCGGCGGCTGAACGTGCGTGGTCAGGGATCGCTCGATTTTTTTACAACTGTAAGAAGAGGGTAAAGGGCAAGAAGGGCTACCCAAAGTTCAAAAAATATTCCCGCTCTGTGGAGTACAAGCACAGTGGGTGGAAACTTTCACCTACCTGTAAATCGGTAACATTTACTGATAAGAAAGGTATCGGGACTCTTAAACTCAAGGGAACTTATGATCTGAACTATTACGACCTTAAACAAATTAAACGGGTAAGGTTAGTCCGTCGTGCAGATGGGTATTATGTCCAGTTTGCAATTAGTGTAGATGTTCAAATTGAGTCTGAACCCACTCACAAAGCAGTTGGTTTAGATTTAGGTTTGAAATATTTCTATGCTGATAGTTTAGGAAATACAGAACCTTGCCCTCAGTTCTACAGAACTTCTCAACAGCAGTTAAATAGAGCCAACCGCAAGAAGTCCAAAAAGTACGTTAAGAGTGCCCGGCCGCAATCAAAAAACTACCACAAGGCTCGAAATCGATATGCAAGAGCGCATTTGAGAGTAAGTAGGCAACGTATAGAGTATTGCAAAAGGCTTGCATACTGCGTAATCCAATCTAACGATTTGGTCGCCTATGAAGACTTAAGTGTGAAGAACCTGGTAAGAAATCGACATCTAGCTAAATCTATTTCAGATGCCGGATGGTCAACTTTTCGTCATTGGCTAGAATATTTTGGGTCGAAGTACGGTAAAGCTACGATTGCAGTACCGCCACACAATACTTCTCAAAACTGTTCTAACTGTGGTGAGAAAGTGCAGAAATCTCTATCAACTCGAACCCATGTTTGTCCACACTGTGGATTCACCGAAGATAGAGATGTTAATGCAGCCATCAATATTCTGAAGAAAGCACTCAGTACGGTGGGGCACACCGGAACTTACGCTTGGGGAGATTCACCCTCTAGCTTGGTTGGAGAAATCCTGTCAGGTGATGGAGAGTCGATAGAGTCAAAGACTTTGTGAACCAAGAATCCCCCGAATTCATTCGTGGGGAGTGTCAAACCTTAACCGACTGACAATCATACCTTAACCAACTGAGTTGACCTATGGGCAGTCTCAAACAGGATGAGCCTGTCTTCAACCCCTATCCTCCCGACTCTGAACCAGTAACGATACAATAGTTCATATCTTGATTAGGGTTGGCGAGAACATTCCTCTGTCAACTGGCATTTAATTCCATCTAAAAAGACTAAGATATGACACCTTCTTCCAATTCGGAGAACCCTGAAAATGGTTCAAACTCCTCTGCATCCACTGCAACAGAAGTTGAGAATACGATAAAACCAATTGCTGACAATAACTCATCTGAGGACGAATTTCTCAATGAAATACCCGATGAGGTTGAAATGTCTTTATTTGACCACCTTGAAGAATTGCGCCAACGGATTTTTTACTCATTAATCGCTGTCGGCTTAGGGATTGTAGGATGTTTCCTCGTTGTCCGACCCATTGTTCAAATTTTAGAAGTTCCAGCCCAAGGAGTCAAGTTTTTACAACTGGCTCCCGGAGAATACTTTTTTGTTTCTTTAAAAGTAGCCGGATATAGTGGTTTATTGTTAGCTAGTCCATTTATTTTATATCAAATTGCTCTGTTTGTTTTGCCCGGATTAACTCGCAAAGAACGACGACTACTAGGGCCTATTTTCCTGGGTTCAACTCTCTTATTTATAACGGGGTTATTCTTTGCTTATTTTGTTTTAATCCCAGCCGCATTAAACTTTTTCGTCAGTTATGGCGCAGATGTCGTCGAACAGTTATGGTCAATTGAGCTATATTTTGAGTTTGTTTTACTACTACTATTTAGTACAGCCTTAGCCTTTCAAATCCCTGTGATTCAAGCATTATTGGGAACTATGAAAATTGTTTCTTCTCAACAAATGCTGTCAGGATGGCGATATATTGTAGTAGGGGCGGCTGTAGTCGGCGCTGTTTTAACCCCTTCCACCGATCCCTTAACTCAGAGTTTATTGGGGGGTGCTATTTTAGGTTTATACTTTGGAGGAATTGGTTTAGTGAAACTCTTAGGTAATTAAACTATAAACTTTCAATTAACGTTTGACTGATGTCAACATCCCTACATTCTTAATCGTAATTATGGTAAATTCACAGGATATTGAAAACTCAGACGATTCTGTTCAAATTCATCAGCTTTTAAAACGAGTTGAGCAATTGGAAAATCAATTAGATCAAGTCTTATCTTTTGCAGAGAGAATGAATGCAGTTGAATCCGATATATCCCTCGTGACTGATGTTCAACGTTATAATAAACTGCGAAAATATTTAACAGAAGAACGTTGGTTTGATGCGGATATTGAAACAATTCAACTCATTATTACAATTGCCGGACATAAACGCTTAGAAGAATTAACCCCTGAAGAAATTCAGAACTTTCCTTGTGGTGCTTTGCGAGTGATTGATAATTTATGGTTGAAATATAGTCAAGAAAGATTTGGCTTTAGTGTTCAATTACAAATCTATAAAAAAATAGGAGGAGACTTAGAAGCAACCCTGGAACAAAATCAAACAGTAGTTGAAAAATGGGGGAAACAAGTGGGATGGAGAGATGACAAAAGATGGCTAAAATGTGACCAGTTAGACTATAGCTTAAACGCCCCTGTCGGCTGTCATCCGTCTCAATGGTGGAATTCTCCTTTTGGCTCAAAAATGACTAATTATTTCTTAGCCCGTTTAATTCGATGCGGGTTGTAAGATTGATAGTAGAGACGTTATCTGTAACATCTCTACTTAGCAAAAGTGACTATGACTCTAATTGACTATCCACTCCTCAATTTGCCATTGATTATCCTGACGAACCAGTTGATAATCAATCAATAACTGTTCATCTTTCGTATCAATCTGTTCTCCATTTTCATAATATCGAGCCGCTTCTCGAACTTCAGCCGTTACAGTTGCTCGTGCCGGATTTTGACTATCAATCTCAACCAATTCAATCTCAACACTATGCTGATACAATCGATAAGAATTATCCGCTTCAATAGTTTGAGCTAACTCCGTCCATTCCCTCAAAGAAGGATTAACTAAGATTTGTGAGATCAGGTCAATTTGATGGTTTGGCCCAAGAGCATCTGATTTAATCGATAACCACTTATTAATCACTTGCTGCGCCACTTCTGGGGTTAACTCACCCGTTAAGGGAGTATTGGCTGCTGTTGTGGGAATTTCCAAGGGAGGTTGAGCAATTTGAACCATAGGCTGTTCACCCGTTAAGCGAGGGGTAGACCCGCCTAAATTTAAGGCACGGGCAAACCAGCCAAAAATTTGAGACAAGATGAACCATAGCAGCCACAACGCCAGTAAACCAATGGCACCGACTAAAATTAATCGCAGAATTTTGCCCGTGTCCCACTGATTAGAATTTCGACGCGATCGTTTCATTTCCATCCCGGCTCCCGGTTCCGGGCTACCGGCTCCTTCGTAGGTGGACGAGTTAACAGTATTGGGAGGAAGTTCTGGAGAGGTGACCGAAGTTGAATAAGATTCCCCAGAAGGGGTGACAACCGGAGTTTGTAGGGTGGTTGAAGGAATTTGGGCTTCCGTCGAAGCCGACCGAGCCTTAGCAATGCGGGATTGAATTCGTTCTGTTAACCCATTGCCTGCCTCAGATTGGCTTAACATCGAACTGCCCACCGCTGCGGTGCCGAGACCCGCCACTGTTGCCCCAGCAGATGCCCCAGGAGTTGCATCCGCAGTAGATGGCTCCGACTGTTGCGCCGTTGCCGAGGGGGTAAGTGCAGGGGTTGTCGTTCGTCGGGGCTGCACCACAACCCATTCATTAGACCCTTCCATTTCTGAAGGTAAGGCTTCTAAATAAGATTGCACCCCAGGTTTAGCAAAGTAATCTTTCAGAGAAACCGTTTGACTGGCTAAATCGAGAAAATGGGGAAAGACTTCATCCTGTAACCACCGCTCTGCATACAGACAGAGTCCGGGGAGTAAGTCAGGGGAGTCTTGGGAATGTTCTCGAATAAAGGCAATGGGTTCCCGTTCTTGAGACAGTTCTAAGGCTCGGTTCGCCTCTTCTGTTTGTCCCAATAATAAAGCACAAACCGCCTTTTCCAGATGAACATCCTGTCGCCGACCCAACTGCATTAACATCAGTTTAGCCTTACGAACCAGTGCCGGTTGTGCCTTAGCAAATCCTTGGGCCAGCAGGGTATAAACGGTTAAATAAGTCGCAACCGCAGAGGGGCGACGGGCTTCAACTTCAAAAATCGCCTGTTGCTCGTTACTGGTTAAATAACGACGCAGTTGTTGGACAAAGCGCAGGAAATCTTCCACACTCAAACCAGACTGGTCATCCCCTTGACCATCAATTCCACCCCGCTCATGCAGCATTTCCCGAAACAGTTGTAGACCTCTGCGGCGTTGAGGGGTTTTGTCTGCTGGCTGTTGTAGTAATTCTAATACTCGATAGGGACGCAGCTTATACAGGTCTGTTTGCATCTGACCCCGTAAGCTGGGGAATAGATTTTCTCGTAATAGCAAGTCTTGTCCGGCTTCAAGCGATTCAGCCGCTTTCTCATAATGTCCCTGTTGCCATTGTTCCCGTCCCAGTTCTAAATAAGCCAGGGCTACCGTCAATACAATATCCGGTAAAATTAGCTCCGGATCGCCAAAGCGACCATCCTTGATGCCCATGCTACCATTACTCAGGTAGGGTTGAGCCAGTTGAATTAATTGTTCATATTCCCCTAATTCCTGAAAAATCAGTAGCGCACCCACAAATTGAGAATCTTCAATCTCAATGCTCGGGGTTGGCGAATCAGAATCTTTATCGAGATTCCAAGAAACTTTGGACGGGTTTTCGTCTAAGCCTTGAGCTTTTAGTTCAGACTCAGGGTCATAAGTTTTTGCCAGAAATCCCATATCATAAGCTTTGCGCTGATCGAAATCAGACAAAACGGTATACGCCTCATCAATGAGTTGTTTTCTGGCGTCGATCGCTACTTCAGAATACTCCCGTCTAGGAAGCGAAGATGCGCGATCGCTTCGGGCTTGCTTAAGTTGGTCAGCAGTGGCCTGAATCGGTAAGCCTAAAATTCTGTAGTAGTCGAGTGGAATACGCACGAGCCACTTTCCCTATCGGTGAGCGAATGATGTAGCTATAGTAGCGAAGTTTGTCACCAATCGGAGTATTTCCTTTAACACTTACGGTTTGATCTGAAAGTTAACTTCTGCCTCGGCAACGTTAATTGTCATCCTGAGGAGCTGTTCAGACACAAGGATTACCATCACGGGTGACACCCCATTAGTGTACCAGAATCTGGATTAATCGCGTAGTTAGGATAGCCTCGTGTCAAAATAGTTCTACTGACTTGCTTAAAAAGTACAACAATAACGATGGTTCAAGAACGTACATTACCTAGTTTTCAGGCTGATACAGTTTCCCTCACTCCAGAAGAGGGCTTGATTCTCTATGAAGATATGGTCTTGGGGCGCTTGTTTGAAGACAAGTGTGCGGAGATGTATTATCGCGGCAAAATGTTTGGTTTTGTCCACCTCTACAACGGTCAAGAAGCCGTTTCCTCCGGTATTATTAAAGCCTTAGATGCTTCAAGAGACTATGTTTGTAGTACTTATCGCGATCACGTTCATGCCCTCAGTGCTGGGGTGCCAGCGCGGGAAGTGATGGCGGAATTATTTGGTAAAGAAACCGGTTGCTCCAAGGGTCGGGGGGGATCGATGCATATGTTCTCCTCAAAACACCGCTTACTAGGGGGATTTGCCTTTGTAGCCGAAGGAATTCCCGTGGCGACAGGGGCAGCATTTCAAGCCCGATATCGCCAAGAAGTCATGGGAGACGATCGCCCCCAAGAAGTCACCGCCTGTTTCTTTGGGGATGGGGCTTGTAACAATGGTCAGTTTTATGAATGCCTCAATATGGCTACATTATGGAAACTGCCGATTATCTTTGTCGTTGAGAACAATAAATGGGCAATTGGGATGTCCCATGAACGGGCAACCTCTGACCCTGAAATTTATAAGAAAGGGCCGGCGTTTGGGATGCCAGGGCATGAAGTCGATGGCATGGATATCTTAGCGGTTCATACCTTAGCCCAAGAAGCCGTCGCCCGCGCCAGATCTGGAGAAGGGCCAACGTTAATTGAAGCATTAACCTATCGTTTCCGGGGTCATTCCCTAGCCGATCCTGATGAATTACGCGATAAAGATGAAAAAGATTACTGGTTTGCCCGCGATCCGATTAAAAAGTTAGCCGCTTATTTAACTGAACATCAACTCGCTGATTCAGAGGAATTAAAAGCCATCGATCAAAAGATTCAGGACCTAGTAGACGATTCCGTTGAATTTGCTCAATCCAGTCCAGAACCCGATCCGAGTGAATTACGCCGCTATATTTTTGCCGAGGATTGATTACTCAATTCATCTCCTTTGCTACCTCTGCCACCTCTATCATTAAGATTCAATTAATCAAAATTGAAACAAAAAAAACACCAAATTTTTTCTTGATTATGGGGTGGCAATCTGCTATGATTGGCATCAGGGATGGAAATCTTGGAGGGCTAACCTGAATCTACGCTTGACTTTTTATTCATTATAGCCTCAGCACCCCAGTCAATTACGCCAGTATATTTTTGCTGGGCAGCGATCGCTCAATTGATCTCCTTTGCCGCCTCTGCCACCTCTATCATTAAGATTCAATCAATTCAATTTGGAAACAAAAAACACCAAATTTTTTCTTGATTTTTTCTTGATAGATGAGGTGGCAATCTGCTATGATTGACATCAGGGATGTAAATCTTTAGGATGTAACATGAATATACGCTTGATTTTTTATTCATCTTAGCTTCAGCTATAATCCCTGATAAAAATTGAAACTCTATTTAAAATGCCCCTGTTTCCCCCTCAACTGCAACAACGCTTAGCCACACCCCTCAAAATAGGCAACGTTGAGGTCAAAAGCCGTGTCTTGCAGTCTCCTCTATCCGGTGTCACAGACTTAGTCTTTCGGCGCTTAGTACGTTGTTATGCAGCCGAGTCAATGATGTATACCGAAATGGTTCATGCTTCTCAGGTGTGTCATGTGCGGGAATTGCCTAAAATTATGGAAGTGGAAGACCAGGAACGCCCCATCAGTATTCAACTATTTGACTGTCGTCCTGATTTTTTAGCCGCAGCCGCCCGCATGGCAGTCAGAGAAGGAGCTGATACAGTAGATATTAATATGGGCTGTCCGGTGAATAAAATCACCAAAAATGGCGGTGGATCTTCCTTGCTACGACAACCCGAAGTCGCCGAAAGACTCGTCAGCGCGATAGCAGAAGCAATCGATATTCCAGTAACCGTCAAAACCCGTATTGGTTGGGATGATAACGAAATTACAATATTAGACTTTGCCCAACGCATGGAAAAAGCTGGGGCGCAAATGATCACCATTCACGGCCGTACACGCGCTCAGGGGTATAATGGCAAAGCAAACTGGGAATGGATTGGTAAAGTCAAACAAGTTGTATCTATTCCAGTCATTGCCAATGGTGATATCTTTTCAGTTGAAGATGCAGTGAACTGTTTAGCCGCAACAGGGGCAGACGGGGTAATGTGTTCGCGGGGAACATTAGGATATCCATTTTTAGTAGGGGAAATTGACCACTTCTTAAAAACCGGTAATTACAAACAAATACCCACCACTATTGAACGCTTAGAATGTGCCAAAGAACACCTCAAAGGCTTGTGGGAATACAAAGGACAACGGGGAATTTATCAATCTCGCAAACACATGACTTGGTACGTGAAAGGCTTTAGTGGGGCGAATGAATTACGCAACCAGTTAGCCCGAGTCGAAAGCGTTGAAGCCGGTTGTCAGTTGATTGACCAAGCCATTACTCAAATTAAATCATACTCATAGACTCTCAGAGACCTGTGTTTGCTTCTGACGATTGAATTTGTCCAGAATAAATGACAAACAACTGAGAACAAATGAAGAATAATGTTATTTTATTCAGCAAGCCAATTTCGGCGACTGATTGAAATTACGATCGAGGGCACAGATGGAATCATTAATTGGACGAGATTTTCTGAGTTTAGCAGATCTGACTGTAGAAGAATTGCAAAGTTTGCTACAACTGGCAAGTCAACTTAAGTCGGGAATGATAAAGCTACAACGCAATAAAGTATTGGGGTTGATGTTTTCTAAGGCTTCTACTCGTACCCGCGTTAGTTTTACCGTGGCAATGTATCAGTTAGGCGGACAAGTGATTGATCTTAACCCCAGTGTGACTCAGGTGAGTCGAGGGGAACCTTTACAGGATACAGCCAGGGTTTTAGATCGGTATCTGGATATCATGGCAATTCGCACCTTTGAACAAAAAGATTTAAAAACCTTTGCCAATTATGCAGAAATTCCAGTAATTAATGCTTTAACAGATCGAGAGCATCCTTGTCAAGTTTTAGCCGATTTAATGACAGTATATGAATGTTTTAATCGCTTTTCAGGATTAACTTTAACTTACTTTGGCGATGGTGCAAATAATATGGCGCATTCTTTATTATTAGGCTGTGCCATGATGGGAGTGAATGTGAGAATTGCGACTCCTAAAGAGTATCAACCCGATACCGATATCGTTGAACAAGCCATTGCGATCGCTAACAATAAAACGGAAGTCACAGTCACCGATGCTCCAACAGAGGCAATTAAAGGTACAAATGTGATTTATACAGATGTTTGGACAAGCATGGGACAGGAAGAAGAATCAGCCACCCGGATTAAGATTTTTCAACCCTATCAAGTCAATCAAGAACTCGTAAACAAAGCATCATCTGATGCAATTATATTACATTGTTTACCTGCCCATAGAGATGAAGAAATTACCGATGAAGTCATCGAAGGAAAACAGTCTCGAGTTTGGGATCAGGCAGAAAATCGAATGCACGCACAAAAAGCTTTATTAGCTTGTTTATTGGGGAGTGATTAACTGATGTAGCATATTTAAATGAGTAGAGATGTTGTCTGAAATGTCTCTACTATTAACCTGAAATAGTTCTTGATTCTCTAGCCCGCCAGCAGCCAATTTAGCCAGCAAAACAAGGTTTATCCTCTCTAGGCTCCCTAGCATCACAGAAAGGAGAAAATTGTCCAAATTAAATCGGCAAAATGGCAACAAAGAAGAAGCTGAAAAAAATCTAATCCAGAGGTAATGAATTAAGACTAAGTTTAATGTTGAAACTCACTAATCTAGACTTTTCAGAAACTTTGGAATTGGGTAAT
>CAYNXM010000356.1:0-42172 GCA_964401105.1 uncultured Lyngbya sp.
GCGCTATATAAACAGTAGAGAGAGTCAGCGCAGGCTGTTGCGGACTCATGCTGAGTCTGAGGAAAGTCCGGACTCCCGAAAGACCAGACTTGCTGGATAACGCCCAGTGCGAGCGATCGCGAGGAGAGTGCCACAGAAACATACCGCCGATGGCATGGGGAATAGGTGCAAGATCCTGTACTCCTTCACAGGTAAGGGTGCAAAGGTGTGGTAAGAGCGCACCAGCAGTATCGAGAGGTACTGGCTCGGTAAACCCCGGTTGGGAGCAAGGTCGGAGGAACAACGGTTGGTCTTTTACCGGTTCCGTTTATGGAGGTACCGCATGAGGTGTTTGGTAACAACCATCCCAGATAGATAACGGCCATCTTCTCTGTTGTAGAGAGGATAACAGAATCCGGCTTATGTCTGGCTCTCTCTTTCACTCAAAGGCTTTTTTAAATTTTCTAACCCAATGTCTATTGGCTATCCGAGGCGACAGCAACAACTACAGCAACTGATTGAACGGTTGGGTATCATTGATACAAAACCCATTCAGTGGCATTTGTTAGATCTGGCTCTAACGCACCCAACAATTGATAGCAAAGCCAACTATGAACAATTAGAATTTATTGGGGATGCTGTGGTGCGGTTAACGGCTTCTGAGTTGTTGTATGAAGTTTATCCCGAATTGCCAGTGGGAGATTTTGCGGCGGTTCGATCTGTGCTGGTTAGCGATCGCGTTTTAGCTGAAATTGCCAATTCTTATGGGTTTGACCGCTATTTATTGATTGCCGATAGTTTGCGTCGTGATTCCATTGCGTTAGAATCGACTGTAGCTGATAGTTTTGAAGCGATCCTGGCTGCGCTCTATTTAGGCACTCATACCTTAGCATTAATTCGGCCTTGGCTCGATCCTCATTTCCGACAACGGGCTACAGAGATTATTAGCGATCCTGCTCGTCAAAATTATAAAGCAGCGTTACAAGAATGGACACAAAATTATTATAAAGCCTTACCGGAATATCAAGTACAGGAAGTGGGATTAACCAATCATGATGAACGGTTTCATGCTCAAGTTTGGTTTCAAGGGCATCAACTGGGTGAAGGTAAAGGACGTTCTATTAAACGGGCAGAACAAGCGGCTGCGAAACAGGCTTATTTATTGTTAGAATCAAAACCAGAAATTCTCAAGTCTGAGTTATAGAGATAATAACGTTCCCGGTTCAAGATTACCTTCAATTTGTGCTGTTGCGGTTAAACCGTTACGAGACTGAATAATTGCTTTTCCTAACCCATTGGATTGAGAATTAACCCCATTAAAAATAGTTCCTGACTTTAACGCTGCTTTTTGTTGAACTGTTAATCCTCCCAGCCATATTTTAGCTTGACTTCTTTCTGTTTCCATCACCACTGCATTAGCAACCGAACTCGGATTTTGAATAAAATACATCGGTTGATTTGCATTATTACTATTAATTTTAGCTTCATACATTGGCTGTTGCTTTAACTGTCGGGGAATTTGTTCATTTGTGTAGGCGATCGCACGTTCTGGAGTTCCTGCATTTTGCCAGAGATATTGAGTTAATAAATAGCTAAAAATTCCGACATAAAAATCTAGCAGCTTCACATCCTTTGCTAATTGATTGGGTTTGGCAGAGGCTAAAACCACACCTTTAGCAACACCCGTTTGATAGGCTTCAATAAACGCTTCTTTAGACAGATCCAAACGAGAAAGCCACTTTTCCTGTTCCACTTTTTCTTGAGGAGAAATTTTAATATTTTTTCCGCCTTCTCGGGAACGAACTTTATAATCTCTGGTGGTTAAACCCGAAAAACAACTATCAAGAATAGCCGTAAAATTTTCAGTTTGTATTGCAGACATTAGTAGAAATAAAGTATGCCCCATAATATCATTTACCACACCCCCTGTTTTGAGATAATCCAAAGGATAAGAACTATCAACCGGAACTAATGTTCCATTCAAACCCACACCATCAACAATCGGACTTTTAAGCGGAATGGGATCGGGATCTAAAACACGAGAACCATGTCCAGAATAATGAAAAACAGCCACATCACCCGGTTTTGCTTGGTTAATTAAATGGTTTTCAAATGCATCTAAAATACCTTGGCGAGTTGCTTGTTTATCAGTTAGCGTTATAATATCTTTCGGATTAAACCCGAAGCGATGAATCAGTAACATTTCTTGCATTTTGACATCATTTACGCAGCCATCCAATGGATCATTTTTATATTAATTAATCCCAACTAATAAAGCCAATTTTCGCGGTGTATCCTGGGCTAATACTTTACCATATCGATCGAATTGAGAACGTAACTTTAAAGAATCCAGTCCGAGAGTGGCTAGGGTTGCACCTGTGAATTCAATAAAACGGCGACGAGAAATTAAAGACATTTTTTGTTATTTTATATGAGAGTAATATTAAGTGTTTTCTTGATTGTAATATATAGCAGGTCACAAGTCGTCATCTACACATTGTAGAGACGTTATATATAACGTCTCTACCCAGAATTACTAGAATATAATCAGCATTTATTCCCCCTATTGCCTATTGCCTATTGCCTATTGCCTATTCCCCGTTTCCATTCTCCCTGAAATACGAACGCTGCCCAGAAATAAGGGGCATTATATTGATTAGATTCTAGCATTTCTAACTGAGTTTCTCGCATCGCTGTCCCAGGATTTGAACCAGTTTCTAATATTTTGCCATAATAATCTTGCATGAATTTAGAAGTTGAACTGTCAGCAACTGCCCACAAACTGACCACCAGTCGTTCTGCCCCAGCATACATAAATCCTCGGGTTAAACTGACTAATCCTTCGCCCCGAATTTCCTGACCAATTCCCGTTTCACAGGCACTTAATACAACCAAGTCAGCCGATAGAGTTAAATTAAAAATATCATTCAATTGTAAAAATCCTGGTTTATCTGTTCCTTGTTGATCGTAGAGAGAAAAGACTAATCCTGATAATTCCGGTTGAGTTTCATTCAACAATCCATGAGTTGCAAAATGAACAATTTGATATTGACTTAAGTTAGTATCTGTCGCCGTTTTACGGTTGGCATTGAAATCTAAGGATAATTGTTCTAAATCATCCGGAACTAAGGCTAAAATAGCGATCGCTTCATTGCGAGTATGACCTAAACGACCAAAGTTTTTACCCAGAAAATTATCAATGGATTGTCTTAACGCAAGTAGATTAATATTATTTGTTTCTGTTTTAGCTTGATAATCTGCTTGAAAACGAGGGTCATTTTCTTCAAAAACCGGGTCAGCAATAACGGCAACTTTTTTCGGGGCGGGAGTACGTCCTTGAACTTGTTCTCTGAGAATTGCGAGGCTAGAAGCGGAAGGCAAAGTGATAATTTCATGTTGAACAATTAAGGGTGTGTAACCCCCCTCAGTCCCCCCTGAAAGGAGGGAAGAATTCATCTTTTGACCCCCCTCACTCCCCCCTAAAAGTGGGGAAGCATTCTGACTTCTAACTTCTGACTTGTGACTTGTGACTTCTGAGAAACCCCCCTCACTCCCCCCTAAAAGTGGGGAAGAATTTTGACTTCTGACTTCTGAGAGACTCCCCTCGCCTTCCGTTGAGATAAGTTTAGCCCCCCTAGCCCCCCAAGTTTGGGGGGAATTAAGTGTTTTTAAGTCTCCTTTAGTTTGAGTTTGCAACGTTTCACTTATTAATTCAAAGTCCCCCATTATTGGGGGATTTAGGGGGCGAGAAGTCATTGACTTAGGTATAATAGCCCCCCTAGCCCCCCAAGTTTGGGGGGAACTAATTGTTTTCAAGTTTTCATTAACTTGTGAAATTTGGAAGGAATTAACCTTTTCAAAGTCCCCATCTATCAAAGCCCCCATTATTGGGGGTTTGGGGGCATTCAGAGGACGAGAATTTAGAGAGTCAGGAATTGGTAACGCTGCAAAGGGAACGGTTTGTAAAATACCATCGCCAACAATCACTAACCGTTTATCTCCTAACTGATTAATAACAGGAGATAATAATACTTGACTTAATTCTTCTCCCGATGGTGGTACGACAGCCTTTGACTCAATTTCCGCTAAAAACGATTGAGATAACTGTTCAATTTCCTCACGTTTCGGCAGTTGATAACTTTTGATTTCCGTTGAACTCACCAACCACAAAAAACTACGTTCCTCTCCCAACGAATAGACTAACAATACCGTCTCATCATCTAAAACTTGTTGCTGAATATCCTCAGCCGTTAACGGTTCAGGATATTGTAAATTGGCATATTGAGGGCTATTGCGTTTAATTTCAACTTCTAGGTTTTGTAACTGCCGCCGAACCGTTTCTATTTCCTGCTTTAATTCCTCAATATCTATTTCCCCTGGATTGAGTTGTCGAGATTGGTCTAAGGCATTCAGTCGTTGCAATAACTTCTGTTCTTCTGCCAACAATTGCGGGTCAACTCCTTCTTTAATATTCGCCCCCGACTCTGCCAAAATATCTAATAAACTTCTCGCCCGACCCCGTTCACTAGCGTGTAACGCCTTGGTATCATACCCTTGATTGGGGTTTTGTTCGTGCAACTCCATTAATAAATCAATATAAAATTCATAATAGCCATAAACAGTGGAAAAGTAAGTTGTTCGCAAGTCTTGACTAATAATTTTAGTCCGGAGTTCTTCAATAATATTAATTGCTGATTCTATATCTGTTAAAGCTTCGGTGAGGTTAGCTTGACTGCGTTTGAGGGAGGCAAAATTAAAGAGAGTGGTAGCAACGCCAGCTTTATTACCGACCTGTCGCGATAGAGGCAGAGATTGGTTGTAGTATTCCAGCGCCTTTTGTTTTTCTCCTAAAGTATTGTAGACAGCACCAATATTGTGGAGAGTATTGGCAACGCCTACTTTATCCTCCACCTGTTGTCTTAGAGACAGAGATTGGTTGTAGTATTCCAGCGCCTTTTGTTGATCTCCTAAATCATCGTAGACCAAGCCAATATTGGTGAGAGTGGCGGCAACGCCAGCTATATTACCCACCTGTCGCGATAGAGGCAGAGATTGGTTGTAGTATTCCAGCGCCTTTTGTTTTTCTCCTAAAGTATTGTAGACCCAGCCAATATTGTGGAGAGTGGCGGCAACGCCAGTTTTATACCCCACCTGTCGCGATAGAAGCAGGGATTGGTTGTAGTAATCGAGGGCTTGTTGTTTTTCTCCCAAAGCATCGTAGACAGCGCCAATATTGGTGAGAGTGGTGGCTTCACCTGCAATATCTCCCAATTGTCGCGATAGAGGCAGGGATTGGTTGTAGTAATCGAGGGCTTGTTGTTTTTCTCCTAAATCATTGTAGACAACGCCAATACTTGTGAGAGTAGTGGCTTCTCCTGGTTTATACTTCACCTGTCGCGATAGAGGCAGGGATTGATTATAGTATTCCAGGGCTTGCTGTTTTTCTCCTAAATCATTGTAGATACGGCCAATATTGTGGAGAATGGCGGCTTCTTGTTCTTTATCCCCCACCTGTCGCGATAAAGGCAGGGATTGGTTGTAGTATTCCAGGGCTTGCTGCTTTTCTCCTAAATCATTATAGATTCGGCCAATATTTTTGAGAGTGGTGGCTTCTCCTGCAATATCTCTCAATTGTTGTGATAGAGGCAGAGATTGGTTGTAATATTCCAGGGCTTGCTGTTTTTCTCCTAAATCATTATAGATTCGGCCAATATTGTTGAGAGTTATAGCTTCCATTGATTTATCCCCCATCTGTTGTGATAGAGGCAGGGATTGGTTGAAGTATTCCAGTGCCTTTTGTTTGTCTCCTAAAGCATCGTAGATACGGCCAATACTGGTGAGAGTAACAGCTTCCTCTCTTTTATCTCCCAATTGTTGTGATAGAGGCAGAGATTGGTTGTAATATTCCAGGGCTTGCTGTTTTTCTCCTAAATCATTGTAGACAGCGCCAATATTGTGGAGAGTAGTGGCTTCTGCTGCAATATCTCCCAATTGTTGTGATAGAGGCAGGGATTGGTTGTAGTAATCAAGCGCCTGTTGTTTGTCTCCTAAATCATTGTAAACACGGCTAATACTGTTGAGAGTGGTGGCTTCTGCTGCAATATCTCCCAATTGTTGTGATAGAGGCAGAGATTGGTTGTAATATTCCAGGGCTTGCTGTTTTTCTCCTAAATCATTGTAGATTCGGCCAATATTGTTGAGAATGGAAGCAACGCCAGCTTTAAGCCCCACCTTTTGAAATAGAGAAAGGGATTGGTTGTAGTATTCCAGTGCCTGTTGTTTGTCTCCTAACAAGTCATGAATTCTACCCAGTCCCAACGAACTAACAGCTTGTCCTGTCAGGCTTTCGGCTTGCTGATACAGTTGTAATGCTTTTTCATAAACTGGAATTGCCTGTTTTAAAGATTCTGCTGTTCCTTGTTGAAACAGTTTACGTCCCTGTCTATGTAATCTTTCTGCTTCTGCATTGGGGTCAGTTTGGGCAATAACTTCCCCGCGATGAAGGGTTGTAGGTAGGGTTAATAGGGGAAAACCCAAGTTGAAGAGAAAGATGCTGTTAACACTGAGAATAGATAGCCACTGTTTGGGGAGACGCATGAATCGGATTTCCTCACCGACATAACCACTTACTCCAATATATCTCGGGTGTTGGGGAACTTATGCAAATTGGGCGCAGGAAGTTTTATTCTGGAGAGATATTGATTCTCTTTTGGGCTGCGGTGGTGGGATATCGACCCACATTAATTAATGATTGTCGCTCTAAAATCCGATCAGGATCATTAAAACCTAAAATCTTTGCTGTGACTTCTCCTATCGGTGTTTTCGGCTCAACTCTCGCCCCTTGAAGCTGAAAATGCTCACTCCATCTATCAATTCTGGGATTGAAAAACCTCACTAATTCACGTATTTGCTGAGAAATAGAACCCAAGTCACTCCCTTTATTCCGATTGCAATATGTACAAGCAAAAGCCAGATTATTAGCCTCCGTTGTTCCTCCATGCTTAAGACTAATGATATGATCAACTTGACACCCTAAGAAAGTATCACCTTCATAAATTAGGCAATATTCACATAAGAAGTCTGCACGATTCACTACCTGTTGTCGTAATTTCTCACTAATATAAGATCGGGACATTTTACAAGTTACGACTGTTTTTCAAGATATTGGTATGCTCTGGCTTTGATTAATCTCATCAGATGTTCCAGTTGTAAAAATTGCTCTAACTCTGATTTTTCTTCTATTGATAAGCCTGTTGTTTTTTCTCGTTCAATCAAATCTGCAACTCTTTCTTTAATTTGTTGAGAAGCTTGAAAAGAAATAATTTTCTGAGGTGTTGCTCCTGATGCAATAAAATCGATTAGTTCTTCTGAGGCTTGCGGAATTGTGATCGGCTGACTCATTTTTCCAATATAATTACAGAAATAACTTAATGATAACACCTGCGCGTTTAGTTGTAGTAGCAAATTTTACTTCAATGTTCCAACTCAAGCAGTATCAACTGAAACTTATTGTTTATAATCCCGAACAGGAGAGAATTGAAAGATGGATAAATTAGAATGCTATCGCCAATGTATCCGCCAATTCCTAACCGAACAAAGTGCAGGAGAAAGCAGTGAGCCGGATATAGAATGTCAACTAATTTTTGATGGAGAACACAATCACTATCAGTTATTAGAGATTGGATGGCAAGGACTGAAGCGGGTTTATCATTGTTTTATTCATCTTGATATAAAAGATAACAAAATTTGGATTCAACGCAATCTGACTGAAGTTAATATTGCTGAGGAATTTGTTAATCGAGGAATTCCCCCAGAAGATATTGTATTGGGTTTACATCCGCCCTACAAACGACCTTATACTGGTTATGGTGTTTCCTTATCTACTAAACCTTCAATGATTCCTCAGCCGGGATTATATCCGGGTTCAATGGTAATGAATGATGATTTTTATCGGCCTTTACCTGATTCATTTTGGGGCTTATGAAGATTTTATTAGATACCCAAGTCCGTTAGTTAATCGTTGCGATCGCGCAGCTCGGCGGCAGGCTGTATCGCATCTATAATAGCCTTGGAAAGTTCAACAGCCATGAAATTACTTTCAGGATATAAATAATCTTCTCCAGATTCATCAATAACTCGAATTATATTATGCAGATTGGCAGAATGATCGGGAATTACTTGATAGATTTTCCGAACTTCCAAAGAAGCTGGATAATGTAGGTTATTGATACAAATCACAAATTTCATCAGATTGACTCAGTATCAACTTAAACTTATTATTGATCGCACCGAACAGGAGAGAATTAAACGATTAGAAAAGCGATCGCATGGGTAAACAACAATAAATTTGTTATCAATAGTGATAAGGTAGTGGATCGCTTAAATTTAAGGCTTCAAAAGCGGCTAACCGTAAGCGACAAGAGTCACATACACCACAAGCTTTTTCTTCCCCAGCATAACAAGACCAAGTGTTTTCCCAGGGAACACCTAATTGATTTCCCAGTTGAATAATATCGGTTTTTTTCAGATCAATTAATGGGGTATAAATTGCGATCGCCTCCCCTTCTCGTCCTTGTTTTGTTCCCAGTCGAAATACTTCCCCCATCGCTTCAATATAATCTAAACGACAGTCAGGATAACCGGAATAATCTAAGGCATTGACTCCAATATAAACCCGGCTAGCTTGGATTGATTCGGCATAGGCCAAGGCAAAACTTAAAAAGATTGTATTACGAGCCGGAACATAAGTCACTGGAATTTGATCGGCCATTTCTGAGAGGGATCGATCCGCCGGTAAATCAATCCGATCGTCGGTTAAAGCCGATCCTCCCCACAATGTTAGATCAAAACGCACCACCTGATGTTCCATTACCCCAGCAATTTCGGCTATCTGTTGGGCAGACTCTAATTCACGACGATGACGCTGTTGATAATCAAATGATAAGGCATAGCAGTCACAGCCATCGGCTTTGGCTTGATACAATACTGTGGACGAATCTAAGCCGCCTGAAAGTAAGATAACCGCTTTCACGTTCCCCATTGCGTTCTATATCCTGTAATTTTGTCCAGTAATCTTAACAAAAATTAGGATAATTTTGCAGATGCCATCATCAATCAGTCCAATGACTCATTAGAAGTCAATAGGTAAAACTACCAATTTAAGTAACAAATTGATAAGATTTAAACTCCACTAAAACTTTAAAAATACTTCATATTCCTGAGAGTCAAATCAGTTACAATGTAAACATAAGACACAGTCAAGTGTTGAGTAATTATACATACCTATCATGACTACATTATCTCAAAAAGAATCCCATCCTTCTCGTTGGATGGCTATCATTCTCGTTGTTCTAGGATTCTGGATGAGCGGCAGCTTAATTATAGATTTAGTGATTATGCCCAGTCTTTCATCGGCAGGGATGATGAATCAAGCTGGATTTGCTGCCATGGGGTCGTCGATGTTCTCCATTTTTAATCATCTAGAAATTCTCTGTGCAGCCATCGGACTCACCAGTTTAATTGCTTTAGGAAGCACATTACCGGAAGGCTTTAGTAATCGAATTCGGACTTTGATTAGTCTGTCGGCTGTATTACTTGGAATTGCCTTAATCTATACTTACGGTTTAACCCCTCAAATGAGTGGATTAAGTCTCAATCTCAATCTGTTTGACACCACCACAGAAGTTCCCGCAGGCATGAACCAACTGCATCTCAGTTACTTTGGTTTAGAATTGCTGAAATTTACTTTGGTTGCAACAATTTTAGGTTGGTGTTTTCGTAACAACCAAGGGGATACCCAATCCGTCTAATTCAGCATTCCTTAAAGCTAATATATAGTTTGTTAAATCATCTGGTCTTCGTTCCTCTCCGAATTGATATCCGAGAGTAGCGGAGACTTCTTCTTTGGGTATTTTTGAGGGTTGGGGTAGCTAAACGGAGTAACATCTGCAATCATGGCTGAAGATTTCTCAATTTAAGAGGACTATTTATGATGGGATCGATTCAGCTTAAAAATATCAATTGGACAGTAGGATGTTTATTATCTAGCAGTTTAATCCTCAGCTTAGCAGTCGTTGCATCTGCCGGAGGCCCTCCCCCAGAAAGAAGAGGAAAACCCGTCCAAAACGAAGACTCACGGGGTAAGCCTGTCAAAAAAGAACCCCGTACAACCCCCCCTGCATCTAAGACTCATCCCCCCGCCGAACCCGACCGATTTCCCCTCCCTAGTGCTAGAGTTTCCCCTGTTAACGGTAGAGTTACCCTCAGACTGATTAACCCCACAAATACATTGATTAATTATCAAGTGGTGGGAGGAACACGAGAACGGACTTTAGGACAACAGTCTCAAACTGAATTAGTAGGATTAACTCTGCCTTTAAACTTAACTTATCAACGTCAAGATAGTGGACTATTATTAGTATTTCCCAAATCAACTGAACCCGGTGTTTTAGAGGTGAGATTTCAGGCCACCAGTGACTTTGATAAAGACACAAAATCCCTTAATATTCCCGAAAATGGCTCAGTTTTCTTAAACTAAAATAAACCAGTTTGTTACGGATTCTGTTGTTAACGCTACTTGAGTCAATGAACCACAAAGGCACAAACAACACAAAGGGTAGATGTCTTTGTGGTTTTTATATTTTATCATGTCTAATTCATTATTAATTAATTTATCTGTTTTGATTCCAGAACCCACCGGAATCTCAATTTATGCGAATCAAATTTTACCTGATCTTCAATTTCTAGATCCAACTCTGTTAATTGCTGATTCTTTGCCTGAATATAATTGTTATCCTGTTCCCAATAATATGACACCAGCGCAAGGAACGAAAGGACATTTTCGACGATTATTATGGACTCAGTTGCAGCTACCTTTACTCTATAAAGCATTAAAAGGAAATTTGCTATTTTCCCCATTACCTGAAGCGCCACTGTATACAAAATGTCGTTCTATTGTAATGGCTCACGATCTGATTCCGTTACGATTTCCCCGGAAAGGATCTCGATTAACTGCTTATTTTAAATATTATATTCCCAAGGTTTTAACTCAAGCTGAACATATTATCTGCAACTCCAAAGCAACAGCTAATGATTTAATCACGTTTTTTAATCTTCCTGCTAATAAAATTACACCTATTGCGTTAGGATACGATCAAAATCAGTTTAAATTCCTAAATTTACCGACACAAAATTACTTTCTCTATTTAGGTCGTCACGATGCTTATAAAAATCTTCATCGTTTAATTACTGCTTTTGCTCAGTTACCGAATTATTCAAATTATGAATTATGGTTTGCCGGCCCCACAGATCAAACTTACACGCCTCAGTTAAAAACACAAGTTGAAGAATTAGGATTAACTCAAAATATTAAATTTTTAGATTATGTACCAACAGAAAAGTTACCAATAATTATTAATCAGGCGATCGCTTTGGTATTTCCGAGTTTGTGGGAAGGATTTGGTTTTCCTGTCCTGGAAGCGATGGCCTGTGGCACACCTGTTATTACCTCTAACTGTGCTTCTTTACCGGAAGTTGGCGGCGATGCGGTGATTTATATTAATCCTAAAAATATTACAGAAATAACAGCAGCGATGGATTTGTTAGTAGGTGATTCCCTTAAATGCTCTCAACTTCGGCAAGCCGGATTAAAAAGAGCTACGCAATTTAGCTGGGAAAAAACAGGACAGCAAACGGCTAAACTGATTCAACAATATCTTTAAGATTGTAGGGTCGTCAGTGACGCACCCTACACCTATTTAAGTCATTAATTAAAATCGCTTTATAGTGAAAATAAATAGTAAAATTTAAAAGTTAAAATTGGGATTGACGTAAAAACTGAGTTAACCAATTCTTGACATGATAAGTGGCGCGACAATCATCTTCATTGTATTGAATAATTGCGTCTATTCGAGAGCGATCGCCAGTGTTTAACCATTGTTCATACCAACAAACCGATTGAGCGCCATTAGCCTCAGGATCTCGCCATTGAAATCCTAACCAACGGGCAATTGATTTTAGTGCATAACTTTCAACGGGTAAAAACACGGTTTGAGTTACTTGATAATGAATATCTACAAATCGGTTTAGTAACGGTTTCCATAAATAACTGGGGGTTTGATATAAGTTAGCTAAACGTTTAACAGTTTTGGCTTCGTAGTCGCAAAAGTGATAAATCGGAGAAATGGGATAAGACCAAACTAGTTCTAAAAATTGCTGCCAAATCCTCTGTTCTTCTGCTTGGTTTTCTGCTAAAAAGGGATAAAAGGTTTCCGTTTGATTGCGATAATCAACGACTAAGACTCCGTGGAGATAATCTAAGTTTAAGTCCGGTTGCGCTTCAATATCAAAATAAAGTTCAATAGGGGCATTTTCGGGTAAATTTAATCCGGATAAGTTGAACCCAGTAGGGGAAACTCCTGGCCGCAGACTCGGCTGATTTTGCCAGGTTACTTGTGCTTGCTGAATTAACTGCTGTGCCACCTCAGCGCCAAACTCTGGATAAGATTCTAACTGATGGGGGGATGTTTGCGCTAGGGTTTCAACTGTGGTTAAATTTAGGGTTTGGAGGCGAGTATAACGACTCGGTGTTACCCCAGGCAGCAACGATAAATGATTTTGAGCTTGAGCGATCGCATAACAGCTATTATACCAAGTACATAAACCACATTTTTGACGCGCCATGAAAATTTCCGGTTCTTCTTGGTGCCCTAGGATTTCTACATACTCTAATAATATCTGCTGCATTTGAGGCAAACGTTGTTTTAAATTAACAAAATAGCTGCCTTTTTGTCGTAAAATCAATTCAGCTTTGGCAGGAATAACCCCTTGAATCGCTCCTAAAATATAAGCATGAAAAGTCACCCCAATCTGATAATCTAGTTTAGGGCGTTTACCCAGCTTAATTTCTACCGGGACATACATCCAGTCACCAAACTGAGAAGTACCGGGTTGTTTGACCAGTAAATCTGGACAACTCTTGAGGGTAATCGTCCCCAATTGATCGGTAATATCAATCTGTTGTAAATCTCGCGGTTGCCACAGCAGCACCCCTTGACAAATCCGATCGACCCCCTGTTTCATTAATTCTAGGGTGGCTTTCATCCCAGCTTCCCAGTCACCCCGAGGATATTGAGGTCGATGATAACTGATCTCAGCCAACAAACTGCGTCGATGGGCTACACTATCTTGAGTTAACTTGAGTAAAAAATCGCTGGGAGGTTGTTGTTGCTGAAAATCTCCATAATAATCTAAGAAGGCTCTGCGAGGACAACGTTGGTAAAACAGAAGCTGGGTATCAGTAATCAGCATTTAATTTGAGTAAGCCGTAGCGGAGCAAGATCATGACGACGAATTCTATAGTGGACCATCATCGACGACAATTTCCTGCTTTAAATAATAAAGCCTATTTTAATTATGGCGGACAAGGGCCGCTGCCTTCGCGATCGATTGATGCAATTATTCAATTTTATCAACAAATTCAGCAACTCGGCCCTTTTTCTCAACCGGCTTATGATTTAGTCCAGCAACAACAAGATCTGACTCGCAGTGCGATCGCTATGGAATTGGGGGTTACCCCCGGAACTATTACGATGACCGAAGATGTTACGGTGGGTTGTAATATTGCCTTATGGGGAATTGATTGGCAACCGGGAGATCATCTTTTACTCTCAGACTGTGAACATCCGGGTATTATTGCGGCGACTCAAGAATTACAACGACGGTTTCAGATAGAAATATCTGTTTGTCCGATTCTTGATACTCTAAATCAAGGTGACCCAGTGGCTGCGATCGCCGATTATTTACAGCCTAACACTCGTTTGGTAGTGATTAGTCATATTCTCTGGAATACAGGTCAAGTCTTGCCGCTGAAGCAGATTATGCACCTCTGTCATACGGCTGAAAATCAACCCATTCGTGTGTTAGTGGATGCGGCGCAATCTGTCGGAGTATTACCTTTAAATTTAGCAGAATTAGCCGTAGATTTCTATGCCTTTACCGGGCATAAATGGTGCTGCGGCCCAGATGGAATTGGCGGGTTATATGTCAGTCCAGAAGCGATGCCGGAATTGTCTCCAACCTTTATTGGCTGGCGCGGGATTACTAAAGACAAAAGCGGAAAACCCACAGGCTTTCAAGCGGATGGACAACGTTATGAAATTGCCACCTCAGCTTATCCATTATATGCCGGATTACGTCATGCCATAGAGTTACATCAAGACTGGGGAAACCCGACGCAACGCTATCAACGGATTTGTGATTTAAGTCAAATCTTGTGGCAAAAGTTATCAGAAATTCCTCATATTCACTGTTTAAAAAATACCCCCCCAGAAGCGGGATTAGTTTCCTTTACGGTTGAGAATGGAATGTCTCACGGGGCGGTCGTGAATGCTTTACAAAAACAGAATATTTGCCTCCGAACAATTTTAGATCCAGATTGTGTGAGGGCTTGTGTTCATTATTTAACCGAACCAACAGAAATTGAACAGTTAGTTGAAGCCATTAAAAATCTCTAGCTTTAGGTTTTAATCATGACTTTCATTACTTCTAAATCTTTAACCGCGGAAGGCGGTCATCGCAGGCACCGGAGTTTAACTCCGGTGTACCGATGACTTTAAAACAATTCTTTGAACAATACGGAGATAATCCACGTTATGAATTGATTGATGGATAATTACGAGATATGGAACCTACAAGCCCCTATGAATCTGTTGCTGGGACAATTTCTGGTTATATTTTCATGGAAATTATTCGTTCTCAACAACCTTGGGTGATTCCCAAAAACTGTTTAATTCAACCGCCTGCGGCTGAAGCAACTGCCCTTCGTCCTGATGTCATTGTGTTGGATAAAAATCAATTACAAATTGAACCCTTGTGGCAGAGAGAACCCATTGTTTGTAATTGTAGCAGTATTAAGCTTGTGGTGGAAGTAGTTAGTACAAATTGGCAAGATGATTATGCTAGAAAAGTTGAAGAATACGCCCTGTTAGGGATTCCAGAATATTGGATTGTAGACTATCGAGGATTAGGAGGAATTGCTTTTATTGGTAAACCTAAGCAACCTACTTTTACAGTATTTCAGCTTGAGGAAGAAGAATACACTCAACAACAATATCGTCAGCATCAACTGATTCAATCTTTTTTATTCCCGAATATTCAACTTTGTCTAAATGATTTAATTATTTAAGAATTTAGTTTAAACTAATTGCTTAACTTTTTCTAACCAAATACTAGGATCTTCCTCAAACCAATGTTGAACTCCAAAACCGACAGCCCGATTTTTTCGAGAAAGTTCCGCTGCTAATTGTAAGCTAGCTGTTTGACCAATTAAGGTTTCAAAAGCAGAGGAAAAAACTAAATCTAAAGGATAAGTTTTACAAAATTTTCGTAGCTTTCGAGGCGATCCGATAATTGCGGGTTTAATTACAAAAAGTCCTGGCCATCCCTGTTGACAACAAGCTTGAAGCTGTGGAAGTGTTGCCACGGATTCATCTAATGCAATCGGTGTTGAATACTGATCGCTCAATTTGACCATTAATTCAAACTGAGAAATAGGTAAAGGTTGTTCAATGAATTCAATCTTAACACAATTAGAATGACGGAGATGAAAATTAAGAATATCACACATTTTCAGCCATTTTTTAGCCATCTCATAAGTTAAACTTCCATTGGCATCTAACCTCAGTACAATAGGGTTAATATCCAAATTAATAGAAACAGTTTGAGTCATTTTATCAATTAACTGTTGGAAAATATTTAGTTCTTCTTTTATCGGTTTCACCCCAATTTTCCATTTTAATGTTCGATAACCGCGATGATACAAAACTTTCCAAGTTTTTAACGCCTGTTTTCCCGTGGGTAAAAGTCCGCTAAACTCTAAATTTTCAATTTCATCCGATTGATTTTTTATAGCAGCTAAAGCTGACTCAAAACCGAATTGACAAGCCGGTAATTGATGAGGAATTGTTAAAATATTTTTAGTCGTAATTTTAGAAGGTAACTGATAACAAAATGTAATCGCTTGCTTGAATGTTTCTGAACCAAACCAACTTAATGGTGCAATTTCTCCCCAACCTATTTTACCCGTTTCATCAGTTAAACGTAAGAGAATACCCTTACGAACATTCCAAGTGCCATGATAAGTTTTCAGTGGATATTGAAAAGGCCGACTGTAGGCACTAAACTTAAATTGATAAACCATTGCTGCACCACCGAATGAGGGATATAGATGTAATTATACAAAATTATCTATTTTGTTGTTAATTCATCTGTCTACAAATATACAAAAATTATGATAATTATATATCTATATTCTCTGTACCTCTCGGGTTATTGATTCCTAAGATATTGCGATAAACGACAGAATAGTATTTACCCAAATCTCTGAATTTTCTACATGAATATTATGACCGCAATCCGGAATTATTTTTAAAATTGCTTGCTGAGATAAAGCCGCAATCTGTTGATTGATTTTAATAAATTTATCGTCATAGTCTCCCACCATTAATAGAAGTAGTATATTATTTTTTGATAAATACTCCCAGAGAGAAGGCTGCACTCCTGTTCCCATATTCCGTAAAGACTTTGCTAATTCATTCGGATTATTTTGTAACCGACGATTCAACATTTCGTTAAACTTTGAATGACAATTTAATGTATGAAATAAGGGTTGATTATACCAATCGATCAAAAACTGCTTTAAATCTTGATTTTCTAACTGTTTAGCCCGCTTCAAATCTACTTGTAATCGTTGCGATCGCTCTTCTGTGGTTCGTAAGCCTGGAGAAGCAGATTCTAAAATCACTCGTTCAAAGTATTGAGGATAATGAATCATTAAATAAAGCGCTAATCTGCCTCCCATAGAATAGCCAAATAGATAAACTTTAGAAAGATTTAAGTGATTTAGCAACCCAATTAAAATAGCAGCCGTTGTTGAGATTGTATAATAGCGTTCATCACCTAAAACTTGAGTTTTTCCATGTCCAGGTAAATCAACTGTTAAGCAGCGAAATGATTGATACAGTCGAGGAATACAATCTTGAAAATCATTGCAATTTCCCATAAATCCATGTAATAATAATATCACAGAATTATTAGAATTTATTTCTGTCAATTGGTAATAAACTCGAGTGCAGGAGTCAAACCCATAATAACTCATTTTTTTTCAATTAATTAATCAAACATCCAATGCAAAAAAGGAACGGCTGCTGCACAAAATGCCATAAATACAAATAAACCGCCTAACATTCCATACAGTAAAAATTGATCTCCTCGTTGTTTGGCTAGCTTAACAATTACATAGCTATAACCATAACAAACAAAGAAAAATACAACAATAAATCCAGTAAAATAGTATTCCATAGTTTCAGACTCACTGACTGTTATAGCCAGACCTCGTTAAAGAGTAACATAATTATTATAACAAATAGTGATATAATCTTTTTCTAAATCAGATTTTAGCTAAACAATTAACTTCTATTTAATATTAAAGTTTATTATTACTTTTATGCCATCTATTCATGCCCCTGAACTGCCTCAACATTACTCTTGGTTAAATACAGATCAACCTCTATCTCTATCTGAACTAAAAGGACGAATCCTATTACTTGACTTTTGGACGTATTGCTGTATTAATTGCTTACATATTCTTCACGATTTGAAATATTTAGAAAAAAAATACAAACAATATTTAACAGTAATTGGGATTCATTCGGCAAAATTTGATCATGAACAAGAAGTTGAAAACATTCGTCAAGCAATTCTACGTTATGATATTGAACATCCTGTATTAATCGATCAAAATTATGATGTTTGGCAACAGTATACAGTGCGGGGTTGGCCAACATTAGTCCTAATCGATCCAAAAGGTTATTATGTTGGCAGTGTAGCTGGAGAAGGAAACTTAGCAGTGATTGATGAAATGATTAGTAATCTAATTCAACAACATCAAAACAATAATACAATTCAGCCTAAAAATTTAAACTTTATTCTAGAAAAGCAAGAAAAATCGATAAATAAACCTTTATTTTTTCCGGGTAAAGTACTGGCAGATCAACAAAGCGATCGCCTGTTTATTGCTGACTCCCGACATCATCGTATCGTTATTGCTAACTCAGAAGGTAAGATTATAACAACTATTGGAATAGGCACACCTGGACTGAAAGACGGTAAATTTAATCAAGCACAATTTTCTACACCGCAAGGAATGACATTTGATGAAAAACAGCAGATTTTATATATTGCAGATACAGAAAATCATGCAATAAGAGTAATTGATTTTAATAAAGAAATAGTGACTACAATTGCGGGAAACGGAAAACAAAGGAATCGGCTTTTATCTCAGCCTCAGAAAGGGATAGAAACGGCTTTAAACTCACCTTGGGATCTAGAAAAAGTAGGCAATCAATTATTTATTGTACTTGCAGGTTCTCATCAAGTGGGTGTACTTGATTTAGAAACAAATTTATTTCAAATTTATGCAGGACGAGGTGCAGAATCTTGTGTCGATGGAGATGCAATAGAAGCGGCTTTTGCTCAACCCAGTGGCATTACAACCAATAGAATTGAACTGTTTATTGCCGATAGTGAAACCAGTTGTATTCGGGGAGTGAGTTTAGGGGAAAATCCACAAGTAAGAACCATTTGTGGCAGTGGAGAACTGTTTAAATTTGGAGATAAAGATGGGCAAGGTTTTGAGGTAAGATTGCAACATTGCTTAGGCGTTGAATATGCTAATAATTTTCTTTGGGTTGCAGATACTTATAATCATAAAATCAAGCAAGTTGATATTAATACAGGGGTTTGTAAAACCGTGATTGGAAACAAAGAGATGTTTTCAGAACCTTCTGGACTCAGTATAAAAGAATCAACCCTCTATATTGCTGATACGAATCATCATCAAATTCAACAGCTTGAGTTAAATAATCTTACCGTTAAAACTCTTCCGCTGGATGATACTGATGTAAGATAAAATAAAAGAGTCAATAGTTTTTATTCAACCATGAATCTAACTGAACGAGTTGAGATGCGAGGATGCTTAGGTCAAGTTACCTGTGAAAATAATATTATCCGTTTAAAAGGGTGGGTGGCTTCTATTAACCAAGGTGCAGTTGAAAGCTTTAAGCTATTTTTAGGAAATCAAGAAATTATAGACTTTCAAGTAGAAAAAAAGCTTCCTAGTCCTGATGTTTATCAACTATTCCCCACATTAGATCATGCAGAAAATGCTCGTTTTTATATTTATATCAATCTCGATGCTGTAGAAAAAAAATATCACAAGGATTGTTTAATTCGGCTTGTTCCTGTTTTTAATGGAAAACCGGGTGATACTTTATTTAATTTATTAGAATCTTCCCTACCAGTCCCAGAAAAAGAAGATCGGGTGGGAGTTGGGGGTAGCTTTAAGTTTGTCGCCTGTGACTTTTTAGGTCATTTTGTTAATAAAGCCAATTTACAGCCGAATGAGATTATTTTAGATGCCGGTTGCGGTGTCGGAAGAATAGCGTATTCTCTAACTTACTATTTAGATAAAACGGCTGATTACGAAGGATTTGATATTGTCAAAAAATGGATTGACTGGAGTCAAGATAATATTCATAGTCGTTATCCCAACTTTAATTTTAAATGGGTAAATCTTTATAGCCAGCATTATAACCCTGAGGGAAATCTTAAAGCAGAAAACTTAATCTTTCCCTACGATAACGAACAGTTTACATTTGTATTTCTGACCTCAGTTTTTACTCATATTTATGCACCTGCCGCTTATAATTATTTGCAACAAATTGCTAGAGTTTTGCAACCCGGCGGGCGATGTTTATGTACATTTTTTCTGCTAAATGAAGAAACTCAAGAATTAATGGAATCAGGGAAAAGTAAACTGAATTTTATTTATCAAGCCCATGACAGTTATTATGCTGAACCCGACGATCCTGAAAATGCGATCGCCCATTCAGAAACAACTGTTATGCAATGGTTAAAAGAGTTAAATTTAAGTGTTATTGGGAAATATTATGGGATGTGGTGTGGACGGAATCAGGGTTATAGTTATCAGGATATTTTAGTCTTACAAAAGGAGTAATATACCCCTGAAAACCTAACTCTAAATTCAAATTTATTTACTTCATAGAGTGGAATTTACGAGAGTGTAAGACTCAAACCGACCACGACATCAACCCTAGTCTAAACTAATCTTTGATTGTGCAGCATGACCTTAAATTTTATTGACTTATTTTCCGGTGCAGGTGGACTTTCCTGTGGACTAGAACAAGCTGGATTTCAATGTCTTTTAGCCATTGATCAAGACCGCTCATCTCTAGAAACATTTCAAGCTAATCATCATAATTCTAATACAATATTAGGCAATATTCAAGAGATTTCTACAAAAGATATTCAAAAAATTATTGGCAACCAAACGGTTGATTTAATTTGTGGCGGGCCGCCTTGTCAAGGGTTTTCAACAATTGGTGTGAATGATAACGCAGATCAACGTAACTTTTTATTCTTTGAATTTGTTCGAGTGGTTGCCGCTTTTTTACCTAATATTATTATTCTTGAAAATGTGACTGGATTATTATCTCGTAAAAATCAGCCGACTTTATCTTTAATTCTCAATTGTTTTACGGAATTGGGTTATAAAATGGATGTTCGTGTTCTCTCAGCCCACCATTATGGGGTTCCCCAAGCTAGGAGAAGAACGATATTTTTAGGAAATCGCTTTAATATTCCGAATATTTATCCAGACATTCAATATAAGAATCCACTGAAAGAAAATAATCATTTACCTAACTGCAAAACTGTAAATTGGGCTTTTTCTCATTTAATTCATTGTCAGGATAAAGTCTTAAATCATGATTTAAAAGCGGCTAAAATTCCGAATGAATTAGAACGAAAAAGAATTCACTATATCCCAGAAGGAAAAGGAATTCGTTATCAAAAAGATCAGTTAGCCTATCTTCCTAAACAATTATGGTTTGATGTCGATTGGCAACAGATTCGAGAACAACGCTTTCGCGAAACGAAACTGAGACGTTTAGATAGAAACCTGTGTTCTCCAACTTTGAATACCAGCCGAACTACTTATTATCATCCTACAGAAGATCGTTATTTAACTGTCAGAGAAGCAGCAGCTATTCAATCTTTTCCACCTGATTTTATTTTTAAAGGTAGCTTAACTCAACAATGGCGACAAATTGGTAATGCAGTGCCACCGTTACTCGCTAAAGCCATCGGTGAATCAATTTTAAAACTTTATCAGCAAAAAGATTATATGGAAAAAGTAGATTCTGACCTAGATATTGACTCTATTCGTGCCAAAGCATTTAGCTATAAAAAGAGTAGGTAAGGTGCGTCAATGACGCACCTTACATTTTATCCGGTACAATAACCTTAACTGAGTTTCTAGGTCAAAATCATGACAGATGAAGGTAAACTCCTCATTAGCCTAGCCATCATCCGAATTAGCATTGGTATTTTTTTCCTCGTTTGGTCAATTGAAAAAATTATAGCGCCGGAATTATCGCAGCGAGTTTTTAAAAACTTTTACTTTTCTGAAATTAGTCCGGGTATTTCTGTTATTATTGGCATCATTCAAACCTTAATTGTTTTAGCCTTTATTGCTGGATTATTTAAAACCTTTTCCTACGGCGCACTTTTAGGGATGCACGCTGTTTCTGTCCTCTCAACCTATCAACAATTATTAAATCCTTATCAACCCCCCAATCATCTATTTTGGGCAGCCGTTCCGGTTTTAGGGGCACTAATTGCTTTATTTATTCTACGAAATAGCGATCGCTTACTGACTATAAATTTAAAAGCCTTTCAGAAATGAGATCTGATCATGATGAATAAATCCCTATTACTCACCTCTTTTCAAAGTATATTACTATCACCATTTGTCTATTTAAGCTTAGTTAATTTACAGGCAAATGCCCAAATTATTCCAGACAATACATTAGGTTCAGAACAGTCTATTGTCAATCCGATTAATTCCCAACGTAATCAAATTGAAGGCGGTGCAATTCGGGGAAGCAATTTATTTCATAGTTTTCAAGAATTTAATATTCAAAATGGAACCAGTGTTTACTTTGCAAATCCAACCGGAATTGAAAATATATTATCTCGCGTAACCGGAACTAATCCTAGCAACATCTTCGGAACCTTAGGAGTATTGGGAGAGGCTAACTTATTTTTAATTAATCCTAATGGCATTCTGTTCGGCCCCAACGCCCGTTTAGACCTGCGGGGGTCATTTTTCGCCTCAACAGCCGATAGCATTCGTCTGGGGGGAAATGGTGAGTTTAGTGCCACTCAACCCAATAATAATGCTTTGCTAACTGTTAATCCTTCGGCATTATTTATTAATCAGTTAGAGTTAGGGAACGGGGAACAGGGAACAGGGAACAGTAATTTATCCGGCTTTTCGGGAGAAAGGTCAATTGTTAATCAATCGACTGCTGATGGTGTGGGTTTACAAGTTCAACCTGGACAAACTTTAGGATTAATTGGGGGAAATATTATTATTGATGGTGGAATTTTAACGGCAGAACAAGGAGCAATTGAACTAGGAAGTATTGGCGAAAGTAGCAGTGTAATAATTAACTTAAATTCTACAGATTTTGATCTAAATTATTCTGGTGTTAATCAATTTCAAGATATTCAACTCAGTAATAGTGCCTCAATTGATGTGAGTGGGGAAGGGGGCGGTAGTGTTCAACTTCAAGGACGACAAATTAGTTTAACTGGAGGTTCTTTAATTCAATCAAATACTTTAGGGAGTGACTCAGGCGGAATTTTAACGGTTAATGCTGAAAGTTTAACAGTCCGAGATGGATCACAAATTAGAACAACAATAATCGGTACAGGTAACGGTACAAACTTAAATATTAATGCAGCTAACCTTGAAGTTGTAGGACTATCCCCTAACCAGACAGAAATTAGCGGAATTTTTAGTGATGTTGCGGCTGGAAGTTCTGGAACAGCAGGAAATTTAACGGTTAATACAGAACACCTCAAACTTTTTGATGGAGGGGAATTAGGAGGCAGCGTCTTTGGCAGCGGTCAAGGAGGAGATATCACGGTTAATGCTGAAATTATTGAAGTTGTTGGGCTAGGTTTACTTCAAGTTTCTAATTCTCAACAAGTTTTATTTTCTCAAATTTTAAGTAGAGGAATTCCGAGTGGAATTTTAGCTTTAGTACAACCCACTGCAACAGGCAATACTGGAAATGTGAATGTAGAGACTGAACAACTCAGCATCAGAAACGGTGGGACTATTGGTACAGTCACTGTAGGTTCTGGCAATAGCGGTAATCTCAATGTAAAAGCTAATAGTATTGATATCATTGATAATGCTGCAACAGCTTTTCCAATCAGTGGTTTAATTACCTCTGTATTAAGTCAATTTGCCACTGGAGATGGGGGAGATTTAACGGTTGATACCCAACGTTTAAGTTTACAAAATGGGGCGCAAGTTCGGGCAGGAACTTCAGGTATTGGTAATAGTGGTGATGTTACCATTCGTGCTTCAGATATCGAGATTAGTGGTTCTTCAAATAATGGTATATTTCCCAGTAGTATTCTCGCTGATGTTGAAAATCTAGATAATCTATTTCCGGGTGCAATTGGTAGTGGTAACGGTGGCAATATTTTCATCGAAACAGATCGTTTAATTCTGCAAGATGGCGGCAGAGTCAGTGCAGAAACTTTCGGTAGCGCAGACGGAGGAAATCTCAATATTAATGCCACCGAACGTATTGAAGCAAAAGGGATTTCTACAGATGGAGAATTTGTCAGTGGTTTGTTTAATAGCTTAGGGTCTGGGAGTTCGGGCAATGGGGGTAATATCATCATCAATACACCCATTTTAAGCCTGACAGCAGGCGGTTCAATTGGTGCAAATGTCTTTTCCACTGGAAATGCAGGAGATATTACGATTAATGCAAATGTGATTGAAGCGATTGGCGGCGATGCAGCCCGTAGCGCAGATCCTCAACAGCAACAAACCATTGAATTTTTGAGAGGTCAAATTCCCAGTGGAATTAGCACATTAGTCTTTCCAAGTGGCACGGGAAGCGGGGGTGATATCACCCTTAACACTCAACAACTGACGCTACAAGAAGGTGCAATCCTGAGTGCGGGAACCTTGGGTGCAGGGGATAGCGGTAATCTTAATATTCAAGCCGATAATATCGAGGTTAGCGGAGTCGCAACCACAGGTTTTCCGCGCAGTAATATATCCACCAGTGTCACTTCTGCGACCGCAACAGGCAAAGGAGGGGACTTAAATATAGAAGCCGAATACGTGACTTTACGCAATGGAGGAAGCATTCAGGCCGGCACATCAGGTAGGGGGGATAGCGGTAATATCATCATCGATGCGAAAGAGATTGAACTTTCTGGTCGATCAGGTGATGGCATTTTTCCCAGTAGTATTTTTACCAGTGTACAAGATATATCTACATTTATTCCCGGTACGGTTGGCAGTGGCAATGCCGGGAATTTAACCATAGACAGCGATCGCATCACACTAACAGACGGTGCAGAAATCTCAGCCAGTACCAATGGCCGTGGGAATGCCGGAAACTTATGGATTGATGCCTCTGAGATTCAACTGGATAATAGTTTAATTAGTGTCAATAGTGGTGCAAATGCAGCAGGAAGTATTGGCAGTATTACTGTAAATACTGAAACTTTAAATATCACTGATGCTGCGATTGAAACTGTTACCTTCGGACAAGGTAATGCGGGTGATATTCTTGTCAATGCTACCAATATTACAGCCAGCGGTTTAGCCAACGATCCTGAGTTCCCCACAGACCCAGAAAACTATCAATTTTTTGGGGGTTTACGCAGTATTGTGGGAACAGAAGCGACAGGAGGAAGTGGAGATATCAACGTTAATACCCAGCAATTGACCTTGGTTAATGGTGCAGCCGTCGGCAGCGTAGTTCGAGGCGCAGGCATGGGGGGAAATGTTAATGTCAATGCTGAGAATATTGAGATTCGTCAGACCGCCACAGCAGTCGTTCAAGAACCCGCACTCTCTGCATTTTTATCTGCTTTTAATCATCAGTTTAATTCAGGATTATCTACGACGGTCTTTCCGGGAGCCAGTGGAGATGGAGGAGACATCACTATTGAGGCTGCAACCATTCGTGTGCAAGAAAGTGGAATTATTGGAGCCGGTACAATTGGTATGGGTGATAGTGGAGATATCAGCATTCGTGCAAATGATATTGAAATTTCTGGCAGTAATAATGTATTTCCCTTGCCGAGTATTGTGTTTACCTCCGTTTTCTTCGGGGCTAGGGGTCAAGGGGGAAATTTAACAGTTAACACTGACCGTCTTTCTCTCTCTTCAGGGGGACAAATTCGGGCTGGCACATCGGGTATGGGAAATAGTGGAGATATTAGCGTTATTGCTGGTGAGATAGAACTCATCGGTCGTTCAAGTGATGATCTGTTTCCCAGTAGTATTCTGACCAGTGTTGAAGATTTTAGCGCTTTGACAACCACAGCCATTGGTAGTGGCAATGCTGGGAATTTAACCATCCAAAGCGATCGCATTATCTTAACAGACGGCGGAGAAATTACTGCTAGTACATCTGGGAGTGGGGATGCAGGCGATATATTCGTTAATGCCAGAGACATTGAGGCCAGTGGTGCGCTTACACTCGGTGATTTTGTTATTCCGACGGGTTTGAGGGTCGATGTATTTCCAGGCGCGACCGGGAATGGGGGTGATTTAACCGTCAATACCGAACGCCTAATATTGCGAGATGGCGGACAACTCAGTACCAATATGTTTAGTTCTTCCGAAACCGTTCAATCCGGTGATTTAACCGTTAACACTAGAGAGCTTTTTGCCACTGGCGTTGGGATCAATAGTCCCAGTGGCTTGATTACTAATGTTCAAGGAGGAGCGGCTGGAAGTGCCGGAAAATTGACAGTCAATGCAGAACGGATCAACCTGCAAGACGGTGCCGCCATTAGTTCGTTGGTTGTGGGAACAGGTTCAGGGGGAAATATTGAAGTCAATGCCACCGAAATTGAAGCAGTCGGTGTTAGTGTGGCTGAACCGACGAACCCAATTGAAGAACAAATTATACGATTTTTAGGGGGTGCATATCCAAGCGGCATCTTAACGACTGTTTTACCTACTGCAAGCGGTCAAGGTGGCAACCTCACCGTTGATGCTGAAAGAATTACACTAAAAGATAGCGCACAACTGGGTACAGGAACATTTGGAATTGGTGATAGTGGTGATTTAACGGTTCAGGCTAACGAAATTAATATTAGTGGTCTGTCTGTCAATGGTTTTCCCCCCACAGGTATTCAGACTTCTGTAGTGGGTGATTTAGCCAGTGGTAATGGGGGTAATGCTGTGATTGAGGCGCAACGGATTAACCTGGCTGATGGCGGACAAATTCGTTCAGGAACATCCGGCGTGGGAAATAGTGGTAACTTAACTGTGATTGCGCCGGAAATTGAAATAACTGGGACTTCATTTGATGGTGGTTTTCCCAGTAGTATTTTAACCGAAGTAGAAGATTTCAGCGATTTTCCACCCGGATCAATTGGTAGTGGAAATGGGGGTAGTCTCACCATTGATAGCGATCGCATTTTAATTAAAGAGGGTGCAGCCATTACCGCCAGTAGTTTTGGAGAAGGTGCAGCCGGTTCATTAGAAATTAATGCTAATGTTATTGAGCTTAATAATAGTATCATTAGCGCCGAAACCGCAACCGGAGCAGAAGGGAATATTACTCTCAATACCCAACAACTACGATTAAATAATAATAGCTCGATTACGACTAATGCGATGACAGAAGCAACTGGGGGGAATATTAATATTGAAACAGAGATAGCAATTTTAGCAGAAGACAGCCAAATTAGTGCCAATGCAGTTCAAGGTCAAGGGGGAAATATTGAACTGAATACAGAGGCATTATTTAGCGATCTGGGCAGTCAAATTACTGCTACTTCTGTTTTTGGAGTTGATGGTAATGTAGAACTGAATGGGTTTAATGAGCTGAGGCAAGAAGTTGTGAATCTTCCTAGTGAAATCATTGATATTAATACCCTAGTCAGCCAAGATTTATGCCGCCCCACAGACGCAGAAATTGCCGCTGGTAGCTCTTTAGTTATTAGCGGACGGGGAGGGTTACCACCCAATCCAACTGAACCGTTAACGACGTTGCGAGGACTGGTGGAGTGGGAAACTGCACCCCAAGCACAAGACCCGGTTGAGGCAGAAAATCAGGTTTCTATCACTGAATCTGAATCGGATTCTAAATCTACAGTCGTGGTTCGATATCCCACAAAGCCACGTCAGCCAACTCGTCAGGCACAAGGTTGGGTGAGAACAGCCGAAGGTAAAATTGTACTGACGGAAGTGGCACCAACGGTTACGCCTCAAGGTGTTCGCTTGCCCCATCCTGATTGTACAGCCCGTAGTTTTTTATAGAACCGCTTAGCGGTTCTCTGTTGAAATGTTTACCCACGCGATCGCCCCTTTGGGAAGTTGGCTGTCGCGCGCGCATTTCCCGTCAAACATTTTTCATGAGTATAAAGGAGATTGAATTTTTTGTATTTCAAATATTTATTAGGCTATGCCCAAACATTTTCCTATCTGAAATTCCTTAATATGCATATAATCATTTTTTTGTCAAGTTTGCCCCACAAAACTTGATTGAGGATCGGGTAAAATTGATTCATTTGCAACGATGAGATAGATGTGAAAATTTCAGCAGGTTCTCGGAAAGTTGGCGATCGCCAAACATTTTCCGTTACGATTTTTCTAGGTTTGAGGACAGTAGAATTTGATATTGCCATACACCCCAGTGGATTATTATAATATCATAAAGCCTAAAACTCGGAAAGTTGGCTACGCACGGAAAGTTGGCTATCGACGGGTTGGCGCGCGCGCCTTCTGGGAAGTTGGCTAGCGCCAAACATTTCCCGTAAACATTTTACGACGGGTTGGGCTGGCGCCCAAACATTTTACGACGGGTTGGGCTATCGACGGGTTGGCTATCTTGACGGGTTGGCGCGCGCGCCAAACATTTCCCGTCACGCCAAACATTTTACGACGGGTTGGGCTGGCGCCCAAACATTTTCCGTCTCCGTCACGCCCAAACATTTTACGACGGGTTGGGCTGGCGCCCAAACATTTTCCGTCTCCGTCTCCGTCTCCGTCACGCCAAACATTTTCCTAACGCCAAACATTTTCCTTAACGCAATCTCGTTGCTTATTGAAAATAATTCTCAGTCAAAAATTATCTAAATTTGAGGCATTGATATAAATTTTAAAATTAAAAAACAATTTTCATAATTTTACATTATTTAAATCTGATGAGTCTAGCATTTTTGATGGATTATACTATATATCCGAAGATTTTATCAGGGTTCTATAGAAAAAGATATGACAGAGAAAACAGAAAGAGAAAAAATGCTAGCAAATGAGTTGTATTTAGCAACAGATACAGAATTGGAAGCAATGCATTTACAAGCGCGTCAATTGCTTGATAATTTTAACTATTCTCCTCCAGAAAAAGTTCAGCTACAACAAGAAATAATTCGTAATTTATTGGGTAAAGTGGGCTCAAATTTCGTGGTCAGACCACCATTTTACTGTGATTATGGCTGTCATATTTTTGCGGGAGATAATTTATATATTAATTATGATTGTACAATTTTAGACTGTAATACAGTTCATCTCGGTGATCATGTTTTAATTGCACCAAAAGTGCAAATTTATACCGCTTATCATCCCACAAATCCTGAAATCAGATTATCCGGTAAAGAACTGGCAGCCCCTATTAAAATTGGTAATAATGTATGGATAGGCGGGGGTGCTATTATTTGTCCGGGTGTTTCTATTGGCGATAATGTCACGATTGGCGCAGGTAGTGTCGTCACAAAAGATATTCCAGACAATGTGGTTGCGGTTGGCAATCCTTGTCGAGTGATAAAAACAGTGTGAAAAGGCAAGTAGGCAAGTAGGCAATAGGTAAGCAAGTAAGTAGGTAATGGTAATGGGCAATAGAAAATGTTAGAGATGTTACCGATATAATGATGTATAATTTGATGAAAGTATTATCTTATAAAGTCGGGTAATTCTTATTACTATTACGGGAAGCTAAACGAGCTTTTCCGGCTGCTGCCCATTGTTGCAAAAATTGAATTTGTTCTTTTGCGGTTCGCGCTAGGGGGATAATTTGACTGGCGGCTTCTAGAACATCTTCTGTCGTAAAGTCTCGATTTTGGCTAAAGCCAATATGCATTGCCTCAACTAAGGTTTGTTCAATTTCTGCCCCCGAAAAATCCGGGGTTTCATAAGCCAATCGATCTAAATTATACTGCTTCAAATTATGAGGTCGTAGCTTCGATAAATGCACTTCAAAAATCGCTTTTCGTTCATCTTGATTAGGTAAACCCACAAAAAAGATTTCATCAAATCGACCCTTTCTCAACACTTCTGGCGGCAATGACTGAATATTATTCGCTGTTGCCACTACAAATACTGGGGATGTTTTCTCCGCTAACCAAGTAATAAACGTACCAAATACCCGACTACTGGTCCCAGAATCTCCTCTACCTTCCACCCCAGCAAAAGCTTTATCAATTTCATCAATCCACAACACACAAGGGGCTAAAGCTTCAGCCAATTGAATCATCTGGCGGGTGCGAGATTCAGATTCTCCCACCAGTCCCCCAAATAAACGGCCGACATCTAAGCGCAACAGGGGAAGATGCCAATGATGAGCAATTGCCTTTGCCGTGAGGGATTTACCCGTCCCCTGAATCCCCGCCAATAATAAACCCCGAGGATAAGGTAACCCATATTGTCGCGCCCGCTCTGAAAACGCACCACCTCGCCGTAGCAACCAATCTTTAAGATTATCCAGTCCGCCAATATCAGAAATATTTTCCTGGGCGGGATAAAAGTCCAGGATTTGAGTTTGGCGAATGGTTTGACGTTTTTCTTCTAAAATTAATTCCACATCATCCAAACGAAGTTCCCCGTGAGTCGCAACCGCTTTAGCTAAAATCCGGCGAATTCGTTCCATTGATAGCCCTTGGAAAGAGCGTACCATCTCATCGAGTAATTTAGTCTCTAATGGGTGTCCTGTTGCCATTAACAGGCGTTCGACTTCGCTGCGAATTTCTGATGTTTCCGGTAGGGGAAATTCTAACACCGTCAACACTTCTCCCAAATCCTCAGGAATCGTAATTTGAGGACATAACAGCACAATATTTTTCGGTTGAGACTTCAAACGCCGGGCTAAGTTACGGAGTTTGCGCGAAATAGAAATATCCTCTAAAAAACGATGAAAATCCCGTAAAATAAAAATCCCTGGACTCGTATCCGGTAGTTTTTCGACAAACTCCAAGGCTTGTAATGGATTACGGCGACCAAAGCCGATATCATTGGGATTACCCGTTTGATAGCCTTCGACAAAATCCCAAATATAAACCGCGCGATTGCCTTGATGTCTCGCTGATTGTTGAATGGCAGATTCAACCCGCTCTTCTTCCACAGTCGGAATATAGATCAGAGCATAACGCGATCGCAACAGTAATTCAAATTCCTGATTAAATGTAATCATCCTGGAAATTGTTGTTTTAAGGCTTTCAGAGCTGCCCAGCGCCCGTCGACGATTTCATCATTTTTATCGCTTTGGGTCGCTTGGGGGGGCTGACAATCACCGCTACAGAGTTGTCTGAGGGGAAGTGCTAAGCACAACTGTTGATAAATCCAATCCTCCGGCTCAAAATATCCTTGGGGTGAGACAGTTTCCACTAAATCCTCCAATGAAACTTCCTCACAAAGGTTGTCTGAGTCAATTTCCCCCAACGATAAACTTAACCAGATGATCTCGGAAGTATTGACAGACAAACGGTGATTATATTGCTGTAAACAGCGATGACAAGTAAGAGTAACAATCGTTTCTGCTTTTGCCATCACTTCCAGGAAAGTAGTCTTATAGGTTACCCGAAAGTGACCGCGAACGGGGGTTAAGGTTTCTAAGCTGGAGAAAAACTCCTCAAACTCAAACCCCATGGTTCGTTGCGGTGCTGTTAAGAGGTGAGGAATGTAAATCGCATCCATAAGGCTTATCGGCCAGTCACGGCCATCGTCGGATTATGAACTATAACTTTTGGTTTTGATTACCAGTCGGCGGTCTGGGTCTTGTCCTCGACTATAGGTTTCGATATCTTCGCTATCTTGTAGCAAGCTATGAATTAAGCGCCGTTCCACAGAGGAGAGGGATTTAATCTCCAACTCTACCCCAGTTTGGCGGACTTGCTTGGCCGCGTTTTCAGCCAGGGCTTGCAGTTCTCGATAACGACGGGCACGATAACCATTAAGTTCAACGGTGTAAGCCACTTTTTGCTCATCTTCTTTGCCTAAATTCACCACAGTATTAATCAGATACTGAAGCCCATCAAGTCCTTGTCCATTGGCTCCGGTGAGGGCCGCCACTTGCTCAGGAGTGTAGTTTTCTGCGTTAATCGTTAGCCAGCAGCTATCTGGCTCTTGAGTGGGACTGACGCTAGAAGAAAGATGACCTAACTTCAGCAGTTGCTCAAGCCAGGCGATGGCTGGGTCTATCTGTTGATTGTCCATGGTTGATTCAGTAAATATAGCGCGAGGGAACAGCGTATGAATTGAGTAATGAGTAATGAGTAGAATTGATGATTGTCGCCCTTGATTTCTACTTCTTACTCCCGTACAGACGTTATATATAACGTCTCTACCGTACAGACGTTGCATGCAACGTCTCTACTTCTTAAGATGAGGCTTCTTAGTTTTCTGCGCTTAAACCTTTTTCTTAGACCGTCCGCCCGGTTCAAAAGGTAATGCCGCTCGTCCTCCTTTGCCGTCTTTGTCATCTTTAGAAGATTTACTGGCTTTAACCTCAGACTCATCCACCAATTTTTGCAGATTTTCCGGCAGGGGTTCGCGAGACAGAAGAAAGGCTTGACCCGTTTGGAAAATATTAGCGATCAACATATACAGCAATACACCGGCTGGCAGTGGGAAGAAGAAGAACATCCCAGAGAATAAGACCGGGGTAATTTTGTTAATCGTATCCTGTTGAGGATTACCACTGGAGCCTTTTCCTTGACCCGATAACACTTGGTTGAGATACAGGCTAATACCGAAACCGAGAATCATCCCGACAATATCCCAATGAATCGTCCCATCTTCATCCATTGCCCCAACCCGGCCGAGGGCATCGATAAACAGAAATCCTTTATCAGCGGCAATGCCTTTGACTTTGCCTTGCAACTTGACATTTCCCGGCGCGAGGGCAACAACATTACCTTGCTGATCGATATTGACTAAATTTTCCCCTTCCATTACTGTCCAGTCAACGTTTAAATTGCTGTCTGGATACTGACTCAGCAATGTATTGAGAGACTCTCCCTCAACACTTTGGAATTGGATTTGAGCGCTCTGGCCTTCAACGAGTCGATTTCCTCCCGGTAATAAGGCGGCAACCGAAGCATGAACCCCATCAGTGATATAAATATTTTGCGCTTTAGTGGCGTAGGCTTGGGGCTGAATTTGTTCGAGTTGGGCTTGGGGAAAAATTTGTAAATCTACAGTGTAGTTAATATTGGCAAAAGGCGATCCCCGCAAGGTGGCAAACAAAGCAAACAAAATTGGCATTTGTAATAGCAACGGAAAACATCCCGCTAGGGGATTTCCCAATTCCTTATACACTTTGCTCATTTCTTCCCGTTGCTTGACGGGATCATCTTTGTAGAGTTGTTGAACTTTCTCAACGCGCTCTTTCATCAAAGGTTGAGTCACTTTCATCCGCCGCATATTACGGATTGACCCAGCATTCAAGGGAAATAGGGCAAAGCGAATCACTAAGGTGAGTGCTACAATAGCTAAACCGTAACTGGGCACGATCCCGTAGAAAAAGTCCAGGATCGGCAACATGAGATTATTGGATAAAAATCCGATACCAAAGTCCATTCGTCTTGAGTTAAGTTGCTTACTTTAGTCTTTTATATTAATCAGTGTTGACAACCTTATCCCGGCAGGATATTGCTGATGCTGGCTATTTCAAGAATGAAATAGAACCGACTAACTTCCAATTGAGCTACTGGCTTGCTGAGCCTTAGTCGAAGATCTCTCGAGGATGTAATCATAAATTTCACGAAATTTCGGCATTGCCCGCAATTCTAAGCGGCTGCCGTTGCGAGTTGTAACCACTAAATCTCCCCAAAAACCCAAACCTCTGGGAACTTTTGCGACTTTAACAATTTCAGAATAGATCACATCTGTGCGATCGCGTCCCATCCAGCCACCGATGATACAAATTCGGCGATTCGTAATTCGGTAGCGCAGCCACAACGCTCTGACTACCGCCCCAACCGTTAAGGGTAAACCAATAATTGTTGTACCAATCAATAGATTGATCATCAAGTCACCAATGTGGGGACCGCCTTCATAAAAGTTTTCCTCCCGTATGCCCATTATGTAACCTCTGCTTTGACCAACAACTGTTCTAATTCTTGCAGAAATTCGGCATAATTGCACTCCGTTGCCCTAGGCTTGACAATAATTACCAGATCCCAACCGGGTGAAAGTTGAGGTAACATCTGCCTTAGGGCTGAGCGAATTTGTCGTTTGATGCGGTTGCGAATCACTGCTTTTTTACTAACTTTCTGGCTAATTGAGATACCAATTCGGGTTGGCGCTGATTCGCTCTTGCTGGATGAACGTAATCCCCTCAAACTGAGATGAGCGGTTTTGCGGTGCAATCCATGAGCATAAACCGATTTAAAATCTTTATGATGCCGCAGTCGGTTTACAGTAGGTAGCATTAGCGCGCTGATTGTTTAAGATCCAGACTTTTATTGTTTAACTTAAAATATGCATAGGCTCGGATGAGAAGACTCATCCAGTTCAGCCCAATTATTATACTGCTAAACGCGCTCTGCCTTTCTTCCGACGGGCGCGAATCACAGTTTGACCAGTTCGAGTTCGCATTCGGACTCTAAATCCTGATACTCTTTTTCTTTTTCGAGAGGTTCCTTTTAAGGTTTGTTGAGCCATAATGATTGTTCCTCAATTTATTGTTGAAAATTCACAATCTCTAATTTTAACATAATTACTCGATCTACTCCGTTCCCATACTCAATAGCCTGAAACAGATTCTTTCAACAGGCTTCTCAGTAGTTCAATTGCTCTATTTCATCTCTAGCGATCGTCACCCCGTCCCTGGATGCAAAGTCTGATTTGATCTCAAAGCGATCGTTTTAACTCACTCAAATCTAGCTATAAAGAAGAAAGAATAAAAATTTGATAGCCACCTTTATCATCGAAGTATTGCATTAAAGCTAGCAACGCGATAACATCAAGCTGAATCACTCATAGCCTACTTGATGAATGCAATATTTTTCCAAAATAGCTCCGGGCGATGTCATTGCTTTTTCTGGTAACGGATTAGATTCTAGAATCATTCGATGGTTTACCCGCAGTCCCTACAGTCACGTTGTGATTGTATTAGATACTGAATCTCAAAATCAACAATATGAGGATATCTTGATAGCAGAATCTACAACTTATACGATAGTACCCGACTTTAAGCAGCAGAAGTGCTTGAAAGGAGTTCAAGTGCATTGGTTAAGTCATTGGCTCGAGCAGTATAAAACTTATGGACGGGCATGGTGGTTTCCACTCCAGCACAAATTGTCTCCGAATAAAGTCACCCAAATGCAATCATGGTTATGGGATCTGTATCACAGTCATACTCCTTTTTCTTGTCCTAAGAGTGTCGGTGCTTGGCTAGCAAAAAACAAGTATTTTGATGTAGAAACAAAGAAGCAATTCTCTAAAAAATCAGCAGGTTTATTTTGTTCTGAACTGGTTTCTGAAGCTTTACAAATTGCTGGAATTATTGACTCCAACCTGAATCCTGCCACACAAACACCTAAAGATTTGATGAATCTTGAATGTTTTCAAGAGCCTACGTTAATTTTGCCGTAAGTATATTCTGCTATTGTCGTTAATTTAAGTAGAAAATGAGTTGGATTCCAACAATTGATAGTTTGTTAGACTCAGGGTTTCATTCTGTACACCGAAATAACCTAGTTTATGTGACTTGCTGGGAAGACCCTAGGTTAGATAGAATCGCCATGAAGCTAAGCAAAAATGATACAGTTTTAGTCTTGACTTCCGGGGGATGTAATGCCCTTGAATACGCTCTGGACAAACCAGAACATATTTATGCAGTAGATGTCAACCCTCGTCAAAATGCGCTACTTGAACTCAAAATAGCTGGAATTCGAGAGCTAGATTATTTTAGCTTTTTTAAGCTTTTTGGAGAAGGTCATCTACCTAACTTTGATCGGATTTACCAGCAGCAGCTTCGTGTTCATTTATCTGCTTTTGCTCAACAATATTGGGATCGCAATGGCTCTAAATGTTTTGCGAGTAAGCGCTCTTTTTTCTTTCATGGTACAACAGGTCTATTTGCTCGACTGATTAATTTTTATATCGATCATATTGTAAGAGTTCGAGGTGAGTTGAGTGAGTTACTTGAGGCTAAAACGATAGAGCAGCAACGTCAGATCTATTACAATGAGCAGCTTCACGATAAGTTTTGGAAAAAATTTATTCACCAGCTCATGAATAGTAATTTAACGCTTTGGCTGCTTGGTGTTCCTCGTCAACAACGAGAACAAATGGAACGTTATCTTCAATATGGAGTGGCTGATTTTGTCGAGAATTGTTGTCGGCAAGTGTTTAGTGAAATTCCGATTTGGGATAACTACTTCTGGCAAGTTTTTATTAGAGGTAAATATACACCCAGTTGTTGTCCAGAATATTTGAAGCCGGAGAATTTTCAATTACTCAAAGATGGATGTGTCGATCGCATTTCTGTTCATACCGATACTGTGACTCATTTTTTAGAAACTCAGGATATTCAGATTTCTCACTTTGTTTTATTAGATCACATGGATTGGTTAAGTAATTACCAATATGCAGAGCTAAAGCGAGAATGGCAAGCGATTGTCAATTCGGCTTGGGAAAGGTCACGAATTTTATTCCGTAGTGCCTGTTTTAAAGTAGAATATGTCGATCCTATCCCTGTCTTTTTCCAAGATAGAGAGTATCATTTAGCCGATCTACTTCACTATGATAACGATTTAGCACAGGAGCTACATCAAAAAGATCGTGTTCATACTTACGGGAGTTTTTATATTGCGGATTTAGTAAAACCTTAAGGAGGTCAGGGTGTCATTGTTTAGTGATTTTATTCAAGATATTAATGTACTCTATCACTTAGTTAAACCGATTCAGGGTAATAACCACCAAGAAAGACTAGAGAGCTTTTATCGAGGTCAAGCTCAGGCTTATGACACATTTCGTAAACGTCTGTTGCAAGGCAGAGAAGAGCTGTATCAATCCTTAATTCAATATCCAGGAGATATTTGGCTTGATTTAGGCGGAGGTACAGGTGCTAATTTAGAGTCAATTCACGAAAAACTGAGCCAATTTCAAAAGCTCTATATTGTTGATTTATGTCCTTCGCTGTTGGAAATAGCAAAGCATCGAATTTTGGCAAACGGATGGTCTAATGTCGAGACGGTTGAAGCTGATGTTACTCAATTTATACCACCAGAACGGGCTGTTGATCTTGTCACATTTTCCTATTCTTTAACCATGATTCCAGATTGGTTTGCAGCAATTGACCATGCACATCATTTACTAAAACCAGGTGGAATGATTGGGGTGGTTGATTTTTATGTGGCTCGGAAATATCCTATGAAACAGTGGTCTTCCCAGTCCGGGTTTTCTCGTCATTTTTGGCCGGCTTGGTTTGGAAAAGATAATGTCTTTTTATCTTCTGAACACGCTCCCTATCTTCATTACCGCTTTGAAAGTATTCAATTTACTGAAAGGATGGCAACTCTTCCTTTTTTACCTGGAGTTAAAGTTCCTTATTATCTGTTTATCGGTCGAAAAAAATCACAATCATAATTTCAGATTAAAATATCGGGCGTAAATGCATATTTTTTTGCTTTTGTCAACCCTATAGTTTAGTAGAGTTTTTAATTTTGTGTTCTCTCGATAGTTTTGAAGGGGTTTCAATCCTATAATTAGGCAGCATATCCAACGAAAAGTCAGGGTTTGAAGCGGGTATCAGCCACAATTTCATTTTTTAGGCATAAGCCTTGCCAATCTTACTCCATACCTCATATCATACAAAACCCGACTTAGAGCTGTCAACCCTCATAAACTCGTCGCATCAGTACTCATAATTTATCGTAACAATGTCATGATTTTTTGACAGATATATGGATATATCATGATTTTACTGTTAAAAGTTAAAGATAAATTATATTTTGACCGACTGAGTTAAAGTATTTGTTGAACATAGAATTGCTGAAAGTATCTTCATCGGAGAGTATAATCGATCAAAAGTACCATCAGCAATGACTAACAACTAATCAATACTCAATAACCAAGTTCCCACATACCGCAGCATGGGAACATCTCCGGGGGTGCGAATATTGGCGTTAAAGTGATACATTCCGCCGAAGGTAGGATTTTTGACGTTAGAAAACACAACCTCAATTTTAGTCCCTGCTGGAATGGGTTCGGCCGGGTAAATTTCAACAAAATGGTTTTCTTGATCTACAATCACCTCATCGAGGGTAATTGGATCGCCTTTGATCCGGATTTCAATCCGATCGGGATCAATTTTGCCTTTGTAATAATCGGGATAAGTAATTGAGATCAGTTCAATGGCTAAGTTGAGCTTATCCGCTGGAATCCGGAGTTTGTAGCGATCGCGTTCTCCTGCCCGGCCACTTTGCAAGAAAAAGTTTAACAGATTGGCTTGATCTGGCCCACCAAACAGGGTAACCCCAGGCAGTCCTTGAGCCAGTATTGCAGTGGGTAAACCCAGTAGTAAAGAAGATGTCAGGGCGACTCCTAAAAACAAACGACGCATAAATACTCCTGTGACAAACAGCAATGAGATGAAGACAAGTTAAAGAATAAGAATATGTTCAGAAAAATCGGTCTAAGATGCTCGGTTAAGGAATCATTTTGGCATAAGTGGGGCTATAATGTCGAGTTGCAAATTTGTCAAGGGTAAGTCGAGCTGTTTTTCTCGCCTAAAGCAGATGCAGCTACATTAATGAGTGAACTTGAGTAGGCAGGTTCAACCATAAAGGTTGTTATCCTCAGTATTCTACAAGTTTTGAACCACTAGGAGAGGTTATGAAATGAAAATTGCGATCGCAAAAGAAATTCAAGTTGATGAACGCCGGGTTGCCTTGATTCCCGATGTTGTTGCCCGTCTTGTGAAGCTGGGAATTGAAATTGAAGTTGAAGCAGGGGCAGGGGAGAGGTCATTTTTCTCTGATGCCGCTTACGAAGCAGCGGGTGCAAAAATTGTTACAGACGCAGCAGCATTACGGCAACAAGCTGATATTGTCCTGAAAGTGAGTCCGATTGAAGAGTCGGAAGTCGATGGGTTGCGTCAAGGTAGTATTTTAATTGGCTTCTTGAACCCGTTAGGTGAACCCGGATTGATCCAGAAGCTGGCAGAACGCCAAATCACGGCGTTTAGTATGGAAATGATCCCCCGTACCAGTCGGGCGCAAAGCATGGACGCACTGTCCTCTCAGGCGAATATCGCGGGATATAAAGCGGTGTTAATTGCCGCTAGCGCCCTACCGAAATATTTCCCAATGTTAACGACTGCTGCAGGCACCATTAGACCGGCAAAAGTGTTAGTCATGGGGGTAGGCGTTGCGGGTTTACAAGCCATTGCAACCGCCCGACGCTTAGGGGCTGTGGTAGAAGCGTTTGATATTCGCCCAGAAGTCAAAGAACAGGTGCAAAGTTTAGGGGCGCGGTTTGTTGATGTCACGTTAGAAGAAGACACCGTGGCTGAAGGGGGTTACGCCAAAGAAATCTCTGAAAAAGCTAAACAATATACCCGTGAAGTCTTAACCAAGCACGTTGCTGCTTCTGATGTGGTGATTACCACCGCCCAAGTACCGGGTAGAAAAGCGCCTGTATTGGTGACTGAAGCAATGGTGAGTCAAATGAAGCCGGGATCGGTGATTGTTGATTTAGCCGCCTCTCAAGGGGGGAATTGCGAGGGTACAGAAGCAGGTAAAGATGTGATTAAGCAAGGGGTGACAATGATTGGCCCGATGAATTTACCCTCTTCAATGCCCATTCACGCCAGTGAAGTCTACGCCAAAAACCTATTGGCGTTGTTGAAATTGATGACAACGAAAGAAGGTGAACTTCAACTGGATTTTGAAGACAACATTATCGACGGCGCTTGTCTGACTCACGAGGGCGAAATTCGGTCTCAACGGGTTAAAGATGCCTTGGGAGTAGCGGTTAGTTAGTTACAGGGTTAGTTAATTACAGAAAGTGATTAATTATCCAATCCGTCCATCTGCACGAAATAACAAAGCACAACATGACTACAGAAACACTTATTTCCGCATTATTTGTCTTTGTCCTGGCAACATTTGCCGGGTTTGAGGTGATTACAAAAGTCCCTCCCACCTTACACACTCCCCTAATGTCCGGTGCTAACGCTATTTCCGGTATCGCAGTATTGGGGGCATTAATTATTGCTGGGGATCGCGACTGGAATGTCACGGTTATTCTCGGCTTAATTGCTATTGTACTGGCGACGATTAACGTTGTCGGTGGTTTTCTCGTCACAGATCGGATGCTGCAAATGTTCAAGAAAAAGGAGGCTAAAGCATGAGCGAGTTTTTACCCACCGGAATTCAACTCAGCTACTTAGTGGCTGTTACCCTATTTTTCTTTGGTTTAAAAAAGCTAGGATCTCCAGCAACTGCCCGGAATGGCAATATTTGGGCTTCTGTCGGGATGTTTATTGCCATTGCCGCCACTTTGCTCGAACAGCAAGTCCTCAACTATGAGATGATTTTAGTTGGGATCGTGATAGGTTCAGTGATTGGTGCGATCGCCGCCTATAAAATTGAAATGACGGATATGCCCCAAATGGTGGGTTTATTCAACGGTTTAGGCGGTTTAGCTTCAGCATTAGTTGCCGTTGGTGAATTTTGGCGCTATTTAGCCACTGCCGATCTTCCTCCTTTACCCACCACCATTACCGCTGTATTAGGGGTACTCATTGGCGGTGTCACCTTCACGGGATCGATGATTGCCTTTGCTAAACTGCAAGGGGTGATGAGTGGGTCTCCGATTACCTTCCCGCTGCAACAACCCTTTAATATTTTATTATTAGTTGGTTTTGTAGTTGGTAGTGTTTATATCTGCGTTAACCCCTTCAACATCAACGTTTTCCTCGCCATTACCGGAATTTCTCTCATCCTGGGGATACTCTTCGTTATTCCTATTGGCGGCGGCGATATGCCCGTTGTTATCTCCCTGTTAAACTCCTTCTCTGGTTTGGCAGCCAGTGCGGCAGGTTTCGTGGTGATGAACAACCTGTTAATTATTGCTGGGGCGTTAGTAGGGGCATCGGGTATCATTCTTACCATTATCATGTGTAAGGCGATGAACCGTTCTATTACCAACGTTCTGTTTGCCGGCTTTGGTACAGGTGAAGGCGGTACAGGTACGTCAGGAAGCGGTTCTCAGGGCGATAAAACCGTTCATTCCATCGACTCTGAAGAAGGAGCCATGATGTTAGGTTATGCTCGTTCTGTGGTGATTATTCCCGGTTATGGGATGGCAGTTGCCCAGGCGCAGCATTCGGTTAAAGAATTAGTCGATCAACTCGAAGGCAATGGCGTTGATGTGAAATACGCAATTCACCCCGTTGCGGGACGGATGCCGGGACACATGAACGTATTATTGGCAGAAGCGAACGTTCCTTACTCTCAGTTGTATGATATGGATGATATCAACCCTCAATTTGAGCAAACGGATGTAGCGTTAGTGATTGGGGCAAATGATGTTGTTAACCCAGCGGCGCGGGAAGACAAAAATAGTCCGATCTACGGAATGCCAATTCTGGCTGTAGATAGTGCCAAACATACGATTGTGATTAAGCGCAGTTTGAATACGGGTTTTTCCGGTGTAGATAACGAACTATTTTACAAAGATAAAACCATGATGTTATTTGGTAGTGCCAAGGACGTTGTGGCGCAGTTATCCTCTGAAGTCAAACAGCTTTAGAATGGTTGTAATTTAATTCCTGTAGGGTGTGTCCGACAGACGCACCTTACTTTTTCTTTTTAATAACGTATACTTCCGTTCAGTTGCTAACTTTAGTTAGCTAAGTAAAGGCAGTTTATCTCTGTATCCTTAGCGGTTTCAAGTCTTGCTTGGCAGTAAATTTTTCCCATTTCCATGAATTGACCGCTTTAGGCTTAGGTACGCTAAACTATAGTTAGGAGGCGAATATGGATATTATTACCCTATCAAACTATGTTGTAAATCAGTTTTCTCAACAGAGTCCTGATGGTATTACGCCGATGAAACTTCAAAAGCTTCTTTACTACATCAAGGTTTGGACAACAGTTGCTGAGCAGGAGCTTGTATCGGCAGATTTTGAGCATTGGCGTTACGGTCCTGTCAACAAAGCAGTTTATGACTATTATAAAGAATACGGAAAAGGTGTAATTGCTCCTAATCACTTAGATGATATTGACATCAAAGAACCTGAAACAGAATTAGTGGATTTTATAGTTGAAAACTATATAAAATTTGATGCTTTTACACTTTCAACTATGACTCACATGGAAGAGCCATGGAAAAAAACACCTCATAATGAGATCATTTCAGATCATTTAATCAAATCTTATTATCGCGAACAATATTTTGCTAAAAACTTTCAACCCTTTGATTTATCTAACAATAATTTTTATCCTTTGAATAATTACTCCTTTACTATAGATATGGCTGAAGAAGATGCAAAAGAAATTACCAAGTATTCTTCTTATCAAGCCTATAAAGATGCTTTAAGGGAAGCTGAAGATGAATTCAATGCTCAATGGTTAGACTGTGTAACAAACTAGATATGATGTATTTTCTTTTTGGTGAATTCTCAGAGTAGTTATCAGCATGATAGAAATGCAGAAATTTTATACTTAGAGTTACTCATTTCTGACTTCGGGACTCAACCTAATTTACGAGCTGAGGAAGAAATAAAGCGCATATATGCTCGTTACAACGAACTAGAAAAGAAAC